>NZ_JBZCPP010000018.1:0-79185 GCF_058267515.1 Pradoshia sp. Z6_59 | reverse complement strand
GCGAAGTGGCTAAACGCGGCGGACTGTAAATCCGCTCCTTCGGGTTCGGCAGTTCGAATCTGCCCCCCTCCACCATTATTTTAATAAGTTTTGAGTAATGGACAAGATATTGTCCCTTTTTTTCTTTTTGGGCTATAGCCAAGCGGTAAGGCAACGGACTTTGACTCCGTCATTCGTAGGTTCGAATCCTGCTAGCCCAGCCATTTAGAGCCATTAGCTCAGTCGGTAGAGCATCTGACTTTTAATCAGAGGGTCGAAGGTTCGAGTCCTTCATGGCTCATTTTGCGGAAGTAGTTCAGTGGTAGAACATCACCTTGCCAAGGTGGGGGTCGCGGGTTCGAATCCCGTCTTCCGCTCCAAAATTTTATACGACTATTTTAAACCTTAAATGCATTGCATTTTAAGGTTTTTTTTATTATAAAAACCATTAAGCCCTGCGATAAGAAGAATTGGCACGCATCAAAAGCGAGAATTAAACTATTCAGCTACCGTTTTATTGGTACTAAAGAGGCTCTTTACTCTTGAGAAACGATTTGCGAGACTGAACTAAGCTAATAAGGTATGATAGAAGTTAAGTGTGTACTTTTAAAACCATTATATAAGCGATCTATAGATTAAAGAGTATTAGCATAAAGGTTCGGTGAATGACATTGCCTGATCGATAGGGGAAAAGGTGCTCTTTAAGTAATGCCAGTACGTTTGAAGAAGTTAATCTGGTTATGATATATATCAACTAATCCTGTCGATTATATATAGATGTTTTATAAAGAATCTACGGTTTGTTTGAGAGGTAGGTTAATTCAAGAATAAGGCATGGGGTCAAACGTAAAGAAAAACGACATTGAATGATAAATAGTGAAGGGCACAGGAGAAAATTTATATGACTGTCTCCTGGCTGTATACTTAGTACAGTAAAAGTTGACCCTTATCCGGAATGGATGAGGCAATGAATAGGGCCTATATTCATTCTGGGTCTAAATATAATGAGTGAAACTAATACCAATAGGGATTTTGTTAGCCGTCAGTGGATACAGAGATCAGCATTCCATAAAGAAAAGCAGCAACCTTTTAGGATTACTGCTTTACATATCTTGTGTGAGTTTGATAGAGATTGATTAATGAGTCCAGTTCAGTACTTGCTTTGATGACATCAGAGTCAAGCATTGAAGTTGAAGAGGCAAGTAGTATCATTCTTTGGCGGCATTGTTCAATATCCTTCATAAGTATATGTAGTTCCAAGTCTTCACTCCTATCTGCAAGATGTTTTGTTACCTTTATTACCCATATTTATAAAGATTAAACAGTGTGTCAATGTAAAAAACAAAAATTATTTTTTATTGAAACTTTTCTCAAGGCCAGTGCGTATAAATGCTGAAGGCCGCCAATGCGGAGGATGGACAATTTGGAAGGACTTATTAAAGAAAGAATACAGGAAGTGCTGGGTGGTAAACAACAGGCATATGAAGACATCGTTCAGTTTTATAAAGACAGAGTATTTCAATTGTGCTATCGCATGCTGGGTGACCGCCATGAAGCAGAGGATGTGGCACAGGAAGCTTTTTTACGGGCATATATGAATATACACACTTTCCAGATGAACCGAAAGTTCTCCACCTGGTTATACCGGATTGCTACAAATTTATGTATAGACCGTATACGTAAAAAGAAGCCGGATTATTATCTCGATGCAGAAGTAGCAGGTACAGAGGGGCTTGATATGTATTCACAGATTCCATCGGATACAAAGTTACCTGAGGATGAACTGGAGAGTTTAGAGCTTAAAGAAAAAATGCAAAAGGAAATTCAGAATCTGCCTGAAAAATACCGCTCAGTTATTGTATTAAAATATGTGGATGAGCTATCTCTGAAAGAAATTAGTGAAATCCTTAATTTACCGGTAGGAACCGTGAAAACACGAATTCATAGGGGAAGAGATGCACTGAGAAAATCGATGCGATCTATATAAATGAGGTGGATTAAAATGAAACAATGCCCAGAAAACATCGCAGATTATATGCATGATTATCTCGACGATGACATTAATGAAGAACATTCCAATGTGCTTCTTTCGCATATAGCAGAATGTGATGAGTGTAAGAAAACCTTTCACGAGTTGAGTAAAACAGTTGCCTTTCTTCAAAGTAACCATATTACAGCACCTAGCGGATTTACCGCAAATGTAATGAGAAATCTACCTAAACAATCGAAAAGGCGAAGGTTTGAAAAATGGCTGCAGCGCAATCCAATGTTAATTGCCGCTTCGCTCTTTATTCTATTGATGGGCAGTAGCTTATTTTCCTATTGGGGAGAGGATGAACAGTTCTCATTCTCTAAAGACCCTAACCTGGTCGTCGAAGGACAAACTGTGATTGTTCCGGAAGGAAAGACGGTCAAAGGGGACCTTGTTGTTAAAAATGGAGATATAAAAGTTGAGGGCAAAGTTAATGGGAATGTAACGGTTATCAATGGAGATAACTATTTAGCAGGAGCCGGTGAAGTGACTGGAAATATAGAAGAGATTGATCAACTGTTTGAATGGATTTGGTTTCATACTAAGGATATAGCATCAAGAGTTTTTTAATCTATAGATAGAAATAGACCTATTTAAGGCGATCCACCGCGGATGGCCTTTTTCTTTTTCTATGAATGAATTTGGGACTGAATTCTTAGAGTTTGTGGAACAGTATGTTATAATAGTGGGGTTATACAACATAGCGGTATATACACCGTTCATGGGAAAGGACATGACTGGAGGAAATGACATGCCGTTTCTAAACAACTTTTCTTTATTAGATTATATTATCAGCATAACCGACATATTTATCGTTTGGTTTGTTTTTTATAAATTATTGCAAATTATTAAAGGCACAAAAGCTGTTCAGCTATTACGCGGAATCCTTTTAATTGTGGTTGGCCGCTTTGCCAGTGAAATCATTGGCTTGAATACATTAAGCTATTTACTAGACAATGTAATGACTTGGGGCGTTTTAGCCGTCATCATTATATTCCAGCCTGAGCTAAGACGAGCACTTGAACAACTGGGAAGGGGTCGCTTATTTACTAGGACAAACTTTCAGGAAGAAAATGTGCAGGAGCAAATGATAGAAGCCATTATTAAATCAACTACTTATATGGCTAAACGTCGAATTGGTGCCCTTCTTTCGATAGAAAGAGAAACAGGTCTTAATGATTATATTGAGACAGGTATACGCCTTGATTCGAGAGTGTCATCAGAGTTATTAATTAATATTTTTATCCCAAATACGCCACTGCACGATGGAGCTGTAATCCTGCAAAATGGTACAGTTGCAGCTGCAGCATGTTATCTTCCATTGTCTGAAAGCCCATTTGTTTCAAAAGAGTTGGGAACAAGGCACAGAGCAGCACTGGGAATCAGTGAAGTTACTGATAGCTTAACAATCGTTGTTTCAGAAGAAACGGGGAGTATCTCATTAACGAAAAACGGAGAGCTTTATCGGAATCTTTCGTTAGATGAACTGCAAAATATGCTTGAAAATGAATTGTCCATAAAGAATAAACCGACATCTTCGACTCTTTGGAATTGGAGGTCGAGAAAAGATGGATAAGGTTACTTCTAGTAGTTGGTTTATGAAAATCGGAGCTTTTATGGTTGCTATATTTATGTATTTTTCTGTCAATAGTGACCCTATCAATAATTCGAGTAATCCTTATAATACACCCTCAAGCACAGAAACAACTACAATTAAAAATGTGCCTGTTGAGGTCTACTATGATACCGATAATTTAATTGTCAGCGGGGTACCAGAAGCCGTTGATATTACACTTGAGGGTCCTAAAAGTATAGTTATAACTGCTAAATCTACAATGGACTTTGAGATCTATGTAGACCTATCCGATCCTAAAATTGGTTCTCAAAAGGTACCAATCAAGGTAAAGAATTTATCGGATAAAATTAACTATACACTGACACAGGCCAATGCAACAGCAGTGGTAGAGGAGAAGGTAACAGAGAACTTCAAAGTCGAGGCTGAATTTGATAAAACACTATTAGCAGAAGGATATACATCAGATCCGCCATATCTAAGTCCAACAGAAGTAGAAATAACGGGTGCCAAGAGCCATGTCGATAAGGTTTCTGTTGTAAAAGCAACTGTTAAAACGGACTCACATGTAACGAATGATATTCTAACTGAAGCAACAGTACAGGCATTTGACAGCAATATGAACTTGTTAGATGTGAATATTGAACCTAGTACAGTTGATATCTCGATAAATGTAAACAGTCCTTCAAAAGAGGTCAGCCTATCTGCTAAAGCTACAGGAGCACCGCCCGAAGGAGTTACAATTGAAAGTATTAAAATTGATTCGGAGACAGCTACCATCTATGGAGGAGAATCCATTCTTAAAGATATAAAGGAGATAACGGTACCTGTTGATGTCAGTAATATTGATGAGGATACTGTAATTGAAATTCCAGTCAGTTTGCCTGATGGAGTAGTTGGATCTTCTATAGATACGGTTAAAGTGACAGTTAAGATAAAGAAGGAAAATACTCAAACAATCTCGAATATACCTATTGAAATAAAGGGACTAGACAATGAGAAATATGAGGCGAAAATTCTTAATCCTTCAAATGGGATGGTGGACCTGGCCATTGAAGGCGAGGCATCAAAGATTAAATCCCTGAAATCCAGTGATTTTGATATATTTATCGAGGTAAAAGATTTAAATGAAGGAAGCCATACAGTACCCTTAAAGGTGAATGCACCAGATGAGGTACATTGGGAACTGCCTAACAATAGTAAGTCAATTACAGTGGAAATCTCAGAAAAGAGTTCAGATGGATAATAACCTACACTCTTTCATAAGACAGTTAGGTATATATAGGCAATAAAATATGAAGTGTATTAGTAGAAGGAGAGATTTTTAATGGGTAAATATTTCGGTACAGATGGTGTGAGGGGTGTAGCAAATAGCGAACTGACACCGGAGCTTGCTTTTAAGCTAGGCCGATTTGGAGGATATGTGTTAACGAAACATAATGATAACCGTCCAAAGGTAATAATTGGCCGTGATACAAGAATATCCGGATTCATGCTGGAAAGTGCTCTTGTAGCTGGTCTGCTCTCAATTGGAGCGGAGGTCATGCGTTTGGGTATCGTTTCAACACCTGGAGTTGCTTATTTAACAAAAGCTTTAGGCGCAGAAGCAGGTGTAATGATTTCTGCCTCCCATAACCCTGTAGCGGATAATGGCATTAAATTCTTCGGCTCTGATGGGTTTAAGCTTTCAGATGATCAGGAAGAAGAGATTGAAGCATTATTGGATATGGAAGAAGATCAACTCCCAAGACCAATCGGAGAAAACATTGGAAGAATCAATGATTACCTCGAAGGTGGGCAAAAATATATTCAATACTTAAAACAAACCGCGGATGAGGATTTTACAAATATCCATGTGGCCCTGGATTGTGCACACGGAGCTACTTCTTCTTTAGCAACACACTTGTTTGCTGATCTGGATGCTGATGTTTCGACTATGGGTGCTTCACCAAATGGTCTTAATATTAATGAAGGAGTCGGATCCACACATCCGGATAAGCTGGCTGAATTTGTTCTCGAAAAAGGAGCGGATGTTGGTCTGGCTTTTGATGGAGATGGAGATCGATTAATAGCTGTCGATGAGAAAGGTAATATCGTTGATGGAGATCAAATTATGTTCATTTGTGCAAAATACATGAAAGAACATAATCGCCTTAAGCATAATACCGTTGTATCAACAGTTATGAGTAATATGGGATTTTATAAAGAATTAGATGTAAACCAAATCTTAAGTGCGCAGACAGCAGTTGGAGATCGGTATGTTGTAGAAGAAATGAAAAAAGGTGGATATAATCTTGGCGGAGAGCAATCAGGCCATATTATTTTCCTTGATTACAATACAACAGGAGACGGATTGCTGACAGGTGTACAGCTCATTAATATAATGAAGCTGACAGGTAAGCCACTTTCGGAACTTGCAGGCGAAATGAAAGTTTATCCACAAAAACTTGTCAATATCCGTGTAACAGATAAGCATCATGTAACAGATAATGAAAAAGTAAAGGCAATTATTGAGCAAGTGGAAGAGGAAATGAGCGGAAACGGGAGAATTCTTGTTAGACCGTCTGGAACTGAACCACTCGTTCGCGTAATGGCTGAGGCACCTACACAGGAGCAATGTGATCAATACGTTGAGAGAATTGCCGATGTTGTAAGGGCAGAGATGGGCTTAGAATAATAATCATTTACAATTAATGCATAAGGGGAACAGTTCTTCCTCTTATGCATATTTTATATATGTATAGCTGAATTATGAGACTTAAATGTATATTTTTGTAAATATTGACGAAATGAGAGCAAATAGTGTATGCTGAAAATTGAGTTCAAAATAGATGAGGAGGGTAGATGTTATTTAGATAGTAAAGCGCCAGGACTGGAGTAACCCAGTTGACGAGGTGGAGGTTATCGATTTTTCGGCGGATGCCTTCCGGTTGCATGCACAACTGACCCTCTTTTTACTAAATCAGTTTGGTGACAAACTGGACAGAATAAAAAGAGATGCATAAATCAATTAAAAATTATACAGAGATAAGGGGGCAAGATTGCCCCCCCTGGGCATTCTTGTCCCTTCATCTTTTTTATAGGAGGATAAACAAGTATGTGTGGAATCGTAGGATATATTGGACATCAAGATGCTAAAGAAATTTTACTAAAAGGCTTAGAAAAGCTTGAATATAGAGGATATGATTCAGCTGGTATCGCAGTTATGAATGAGAACGGTGTACATGTGTTCAAAGAAAAAGGAAGAATAGCTGATTTACGTGAAAGCGTAGATCCATCTGTACGATCTTCTAAAGGAATTGGACACACTCGCTGGGCAACTCATGGAGTACCAAGCATAAGAAATGCTCACCCTCATCAAAGTTCGAATGGACGTTTTACAATCGTTCATAACGGTGTAATTGAGAACTATGAATTATTAAAGAGGGAGTACCTTCAAGATACTGATTTAGTGAGTGATACGGATACTGAGGTAATCGTTCAGCTTATCAGCAAATTCGTTGAAGAAGGACTTAACGTAGAAGCAGCTTTTGCAAAGGCTCTGGGTCTATTGCATGGTTCTTATGCAATTGGCTTACTGGATGCACAAGATGAAGAAATCATTTATGTAGCTAAAAATAAAAGCCCATTATTAGTAGGTGTAGGTGCTGATTTCAATGTAATCGCAAGTGATGCGATGGCTATGCTGCAAGTAACAGACCAGTTTGTTGAACTTATGGATAAAGAAATTGTTCTTGTTACAAAAGATCAAATCACCATTAAACAATTGGACGGTACAGTAGTTACTCGTGAACCTTACACAGCACAGCTGGATGCAAGCGATATTGAAAAAGGAACGTATCCGCACTATATGCTAAAAGAAATTGATGAGCAGCCTTTAGTAACTCGTAAAATCATTCAAGCTTATCAGAATGAAGCGGGTGAGCTAAAAATAGACGACGCGATTGTTCATGCGATAAATGAAGCGGATCGACTGTACATTGTTGCTTGTGGAACAAGCTATCATGCTGGCCTTGTTGGAAAACAAATGTTTGAAAATATGGCGAAAGTACCAGTAGAAGTCCATGTGGCTTCCGAATTTGGCTACAATATGCCTCTTTTATCCGAAAAACCATTATTCATTTTCATTTCCCAAAGTGGGGAAACAGCAGATAGCCGTGCCGTACTTGTACAAGTAAAAGAGATGGGTCACAAGGCCTTAACGATTACCAATGTACCTGGATCAACATTGTCTCGTGAAGCTGACTTTACGCTATTATTACATGCCGGTCCTGAAATTGCTGTTGCATCTACTAAAGCATACACAGCACAAATGGCTGTATTAACAATTCTGGCAGCTGTTGTGGCGAAAGAAAAAAATCAATTAGCAGATTTTGATGTAGTGAAAGAATTGGGAATCATTGCGAACGCTATGGAAGCTCTATGTGATGACAAAGATAAATTCGAAATGATTGCACGCGAATATCTTGCTGTTACACGTAATTGTTTCTTTATCGGACGTTCTGTTGATTATTTCGTTGGCCTTGAGGGTGCGTTGAAGCTAAAAGAAATTTCCTATATTCAAGCGGAAGGCTTTGCCGGCGGTGAACTAAAACACGGTACAATTGCCTTGATTGAAGAAGGAACACCTGTTATTGCTCTGGCAACACAGGAAGCTGTAAACTTAAGCATCCGTGGTAACGTAAAAGAAGTGGTAGCACGTGGCGCTAACCCTTGCATCATTTCCATGAAGGGACTTGATCAAGAAGGAGACGCATACGTACTTCCAGAAGTTAACCCAATGTTAACACCTCTTATCTCTGTAATACCATTACAACTAATTGCTTACTATGCATCCCTTCACCGTGGCTGTGATGTGGATAAACCTCGTAATCTAGCAAAATCGGTTACGGTTGAGTAAGGAATTAATATAAATGATTTAAAACCCAGCTACTCTTCGTTTGAAGGAAGCTGGGTTTTTTGAATTTGAAAGAGTAAATTTTAGATGCACAATTAGTCAACTCATCCTTACCAGGCTATTTCTAAAGGTCAAGACCACATGGGCTGTACACAAGAGCAAGTATATCTGGCTTCTGGGTACAGTCTATTTGTGTATATTCATACTTCCTAATTTACGAAAAATACAGAGGACAATACAAATATAAGCCTGATAGACTAATGATTCTGTACATTTTAGATATTACTAAACCGGTAATGATTTAATTTTGTTGAAGAGGTAGTATCTTTTTTCTCATATAAAACAATCACTCTCATAATAGAATTCTATCCTTTAATAAAATTATACAAAACTTATATTTTATTTATACATTTTGGTTTAAGTATCCGTGATTACGTGAATATAGTAAATGATTACAATAAAACTTACAAAGGGGAAATGAAAATTGAGTATTCTTCAGAAAATAGCACTTGTATTAACGATCATTGGAGCTATAAATTGGGGGCTGGTAGGTTTCTTTCAATTTGATCTTGTAGCAACTTTATTTGGAGGACAGGATGCCATTCTTTCTCGAATCGTCTATGCGTTAGTAGGTATTGCAGGTTTAACTAATATTGGGTTGCTCTTTGCTCCAGCAAAGGAATCACGAGTTGCAGCGTAATGATAATGATAAGTATAATCTCCCCCTCTTTTAAAAGAGGGGGTCCTTTGCTGTAGAACTTAAGCTTAAAAAAAATAATAGGATTTCCGTTGTTAACTTAAAGATTAGATTTAGAGTGTCTTACCATGCGCAGTTGTCGATAGATTCGGCAGCTGTTTTTTGGTTGCATACATATTTTAACCTTCAAAATCATTTGCCGGTAGATAGAAGAAAGACGTACTTTTATTGCTGTATCTTTCATATAAATATAAAACTTGGACAATATGGAGGAATGCAAATGAACTGGGATGAAGAATATGACGTCATAGTAGTAGGTAGTGGTGCGGGAGGATTGGTAGCAGCAATTACATCTGTGCATGGCGGTCTCCGCACAGCTATTATTGAAAAAGGGGCTGTATGGGGTGGTTCATCAGCTTTATCTGGTGGAGGTTTGTGGATTCCGAATAATCATGTTTCGAAAAATGCTGGCTTACAGGATAGTGAGGAAGAAGCACTTACTTATATGCAAGAAATAATAGAGGACACAGGACCAGCATCTACGTATGAGCGAAAAGAGGCTTATGTGAAAAATGGTCACAAAATGGTAAAGTTTTTAGAGGATTTAGGGATGAAGTGGGTGGCGGGTTCGCTGTATCCAGATTATTATCCTGAAAGACCTGGTGGTAAAATAGGTCGCTCCATTGAGGCGGAAATTGTTGATGCTAGGCTTTTAGCAGAAAATGAAGAGACTTTACGGACAGGTGAGCTTGAGGCCCCAATGCCCATTTATTCCGGAAAAGTTGCCTCTTTGCCAAAGGCCTTTACAAATGCAAAAGATTTTAACACGGTTGTCGGTATGTTCCTGAATGGATTTAAGCATAAGATCAAAGGTGAACACGCTATATCGATAGGAGGCGGATTGGTCAGTCGTTTACTCATAATTGCAAAGAAATATCATGTCCCATTGATGTTATCGACACCCTTAAAGGACTTAATCATGGAGGAAGATAAAATTGTAGGGGTCGAGGCAGAAAAAGAGGGGAAACCATATTTTATCAAGTGTCGGTCAGTAATTTTGGCGGGTGGAGGATTTGAACGAAATCTGGAGCTGCGCAAAAAATATCATCATGTAGGAACAGACTGGACATCTGCAAGTCCGGATAACACAGGTGATATGCTGTTAATCGCAGAAAAGCATAACCTAGATACTGCTTTATTGGATGATGCCTGGTGGGGTCCGACAGCGATTGATGCAAGCGGTGCCCGAAAATTCCTTGTGCATGAACGTTCAATGCCACATTGTATAATAGTGGATCAAACGGGAGAACGTTATTTTAATGAGTCCCAATCATATACGGATGCAGGTCATGCAATCCTTGAAAGGCAAGAAAAGAATGGAAGGGCGATTCACTCATGGCTTATTATGGAGAGCAGGCATCGAAATAAGTATTTGTTTGGCAACATGCTCCCGAGAAGGACTCCTAAAAGTGCAATTGAGAGCGGATTCTTAATAAAAGCGAACTCTATTGAAGAATTGGCGGAGAAATGCAAAATTGACTTAGCTGGGTTAAAAAATACGGTTGCCAGATTTAATGATTTTACAAAAAAAGGATTAGATGATGATTTTGGACGTGGAAACTCAGTATATGATAATTATTACGGTGATCCAACCTATAAAAACCCCAACTTGGGCGCAATTGAAAAACCACCATACTATGCCTGTAAAATTTACCCTGGCGATTTAGGGACAAAAGGCGGAATTGTAGCTGATGAACATGGGCAAGCCCTTCGTAATGGATTACCGATAGAAGGATTGTATGCAACCGGAAATTGCTCAGCATCCGTTATGGGACGTGTGTATCCAGGTCCCGGATCGACCTTAGGACCTACAACGGTGTTTGGTTATATATCTGCTAACCATATTAGAGAGAGACTTCTAGTATCAGCTGATTAAGCCTTAGAGCTAGATATTTCAGAGTGCTATAAATTAAAAATATACTAAAGACGCACTCTGTATTAAGTATTAAAATCAACTCCGGTTTGAAAGTCTTCCTCTATTTAATAAAGGAAGACTTTTTGAGTTCGCTAAAATTCTTTCTTATCATTAGTTAAAATGATATTTTCTATTAAATCAGCCATCATACATACTTGTTTTTTTCCAAGATTTATATAAAGACGGTGCCTCCCTAACAAGATGAAGCTTATAATAGACTCAGGACATATTGTACTTGAAAGTAGGAATGTAATTCATGAGTTCGAATGAAGATAAACCTTTTCGGGAGATGGGGATAAAAGAAAAGATTACAACTGTGGTGATTATCTGCCTAATTGTACTCATTCCTTTGTCGTTTGTGTTGGGTGTTACTTACTTTAGTTTTGCGGGCTTTTTTAGATTGTTTGGGGGAGAGTATGACTCTCGATTTACTCTCTTCCTATTTGTTGTGTTTCTCTTTTTGCTTGGTTTGGTGTTGGATTTGTTTTCAATGGTGCTTGTTAAATTATCAAAACTCTATATATCTGGGACCTACCAATTATTCGCTGTGAAGTTTCTGTTTAACTGTATCTTTAGTTGGCTGACTATTTATACAGTAGACGAATTTATGAATCGCATTACAGTTCCTTTTATAGTGGAAATAATTGTGGTTATTTTTATGTTCTTCCTTGAAGAGGCTTTAGAGCAGAAGGAAACTTGAAAAACTATTAATATTTAAATACATATAATTGGTAAAAATGTTATTGTTAATCTACTTAATTTTTAATTGGGAGGAGATTGTTATGACAGAGGTTAATAGTAACGAGGTTTCAGGATATAAAGAAAAGCGAATTCGTTATTCCATTTTCAGTACAAATAAAGATTCACGTAGCCTGGCCATTATGTTTCCTGGGTTGGGATATACGGTTCATGGACCTCTTTTTCATTTTGCCACAGGGTTATATTTAAACAAAGGGATGGATGTATTGCAATTAGAGTACCCATATGGAGATTCTTTTTATGATCATTTCACCTACGAACAGCTAGTTGAAGCGGTTATCTATGATTCCGGAGCAATGATTGATCACGCTCTGAAGGATAGAAATTATCAAAATTACTATCTGCTTGGAAAATCACTGGGAACGATTGCGATGAGCAATGAACTGAAAAGGTCTCAATTCAAAGATGCAAAAGCCGTTTGGCTGACGCCCTTACTAAAAAGAGATGATGTATGGGGTGCCATGAAAGATAGTCCTGGGAAAGGATTATGCTTTATTGGTGACTATGATCGTCATTACGTAGAGGATAGATTTAAACAATTGAATCATCATCCAAGTATGAAAACAAAGCTTTATCCAAAAGTGCATCATGGCATGGATTATGAAGGAGATATACTTAAGTCGATAGATGTATTAAAGGATATTATAGGGGAGATTGATCAATTTTAATTTGCATATGAGATGAAAATTTTAAAAGCTTCAGGCGGAGAAGAGAGAACTTTAGAACGTTTAAGTAATTGAAATGCATAGGGACTATACTTTTTTTACATAATAAGAAAAACCAAGCAACTTAGGAGGATTCTTTATGAGAAAAAAAAGTATGGCAGTACTATTGGGATTCCTATGTATGTTCAGCTCACAGGTTTATGCAGAAATTGGTCCTGAGGAAAAGGACTATTATGATAATTATAGGAGTATTTTGCAGGTGATGAAGGAAGGCATGTCCGAGGCTCCTAAAACAGGAGATCCCTCGCTCGATTTTTTGTATGAAATGATTCCGCATCATGAAGCAGCTGTTTCTATGGCAGAGAATTTATTGAAATATGAAGGTGCCAATAATCAGTTAAAAAGACTGGCAGATACGATCATTAAGGAACAGTTAAATGGTATAAAACAAATGGAGGAACTGAAAGATAAGCTTAAAAATAATCCCCAAGTAAATAAGCAGGCAGAAGCTGCTTACCTAAAAACCTATAATAACATTTATACTTCTATGATTACTCAATTGGAGGCTGCCAAACCAACGGGAAATGTCAATAGAGACTTCCTGATTGAGATGATTCCACATCATGAGGCTGCTATTGAAATGGGCAAAAATATATTAAGCTATACTCAAAATCCTGAATTAAGGACATTCGTACAAAAAATGATTGTTACACAACAGAGGCAAGTTGCAGAAATGAATAATTTATTAAAAACAATTCGATAAGCATAAAAAAGGTGACGTGAGTGTAAATCACGTCACCTTTTTGCTTTTTTAAGCATTCATATTAATCGTTATTGCGTGCTTCTCCGCCTTTTTTGCCAATCTCGCGGTAGAACTCTTTATCGTGGTTATCGGAAGTAGCTTCTCCACCTTTTTTACCGATTTCTTGATAGAACTCTTTATCATGATTATCAGAAGTGGATTCTCCACCTTTTTGTCCAATTTCTTGGTAGAATTCTTTATCATGATTTTCGGAAGTAGCTTCTCCGCCTTTTTGTCCAATTTCTTGGTAGAATTCTTTATCATGGTTTTTCGAAGTAGCTTCTCCGCCTTTTTTGCCGATTTCTTGGAAGAATTCTTTATCTTGCTTCTTAGATGTAGCTTCTCCGCCTTTACGTCCTGCTTCTTCTCTAGACATTTTGTCTGCCATAATAAATCGCTCCTTTGCAATTGTTTTAATTGTTTTGTAGTTACAGTCTATATATTTCCAACATGTCTATAGGAAAAACACTAAATTATGTCTTTAATTAAAATGTAACCCAATTGTAAATAGTACAGAAAAGTAGAGCCACTTTTGAAAACTGAAAAGTATTTGTAAGCTTTAGATTCTACAATTTAGCCCGTATTTTTTTTAAAAACTTAAATTTTAGTTACACCTTTATTAATAATTATCATTTTATTAAAAGTGCGTTTAAAAGATTGAGAGATAGAGGAGGCTCGAATTGCTTGAAGAATAAGTATATCTATTCCTTTTATACAGAAATCGCATTTATATTTGAGAGATATTGATATAATGGATGAGTTGAGACTAGAAAAGAGAGGAATAAAGGGATGCTGGGGAAATTTTTTTCATACTATAAACCGCATAAGCGGCTATTTGTGATTGACTTTACTAGTGCTATTATAGTTGCGTTGCTGGAGTTGGCTTTTCCGATGGCTGTTCAATGGTTTGTTGATGAATTGCTGCCGACGGGAAATTGGAGCATGGTCGTGACGGTCAGCATTTTATTATTAGCTGTTTATTTACTGAGTACATTCCTGCAATTTATTGTGAACTATTTGGGGCATAAGCTGGGAATAAATATTGAAACAGACATGCGACAGGAGCTCTTTAATCATGTTCAGCGGCAATCATTTCGATTTTTTGATAACACAAAAACCGGCCACATAATGAGCCGAGTGACAAATGATTTATTTGATATTGGCGAATTTGCCCACCATGGACCTGAGGATCTTTTCATCGCAATTATGACATTCTTCGGTGCCTTTGCCATCATGTTTAATATTAATCCAACCTTAGCGATCGTTGCGGTTATTTTAATTCCATTTTTAATATGGCTGGTGACCTTCAGCAATATGAAAATGAACGCAGCATGGAAGAATATGTACGGAAGTATTGCTGATGTAAATGCCCGAGTGGAAGACAGTGTAGCGGGTGTGCGCGTTGTTCAATCGTTTACAAATGAAGCATTTGAAATGGATCGCTTTGAATTGAATAACGGATTATTCCGTTCTGCCAAGCTTGTTGCATACAAGGTGATGTCGTGGACACATTCTTCTATTTATATGATAACAAGGATGCTGACATTGTTGGTTCTTGTAGTAGGAGCCTGGCTCAGCTTTAAAGGTACATTATCTTATGGAGAGTTGATAAGCTTCGTCTTATATACGAATGTATTAATTAAGCCTGTTGATAAAATCAGTGCATTGCTTGAGCTATATCCAAAAGGAATGGCAGGCTTCAAGCGTTTCCGTGAGCTTATTGAACAGGAGCCAGATATACAAAATAAAGAAAATGCGATCTCAGTAAGCGGCTTGAAGGGGGATATTTCCTTCCGTCATGTTGATTTCAGGTATGATGAATCCAAACCAGTCTTACACGATGTCAATTTTGATCTAAAGGCAGGAGAAACAACTGCATTTGTTGGTCCATCCGGTGCCGGAAAAACCACGATATGCTCACTTATCCCGCGTTTTTATGACGTGGATGCCGGGTCCATTGAAATAGATGGAATGGACATTCGCGATATGACAACTGAGTCACTCCGTAAACATATTGGGATTGTACAGCAGGATGTCTTTTTATTTACAGGAACCATTCGCGAAAATATTGCTTATGGGAAGCTGTATGCCTCATTTGAGGAAATTAAGGAAGCGGCCCGAAAAGCTCATTTGGAAAAAATGATTGAACAGCTGCCGGATGGATACCATACACAGATTGGTGAGCGGGGGCTGAAGTTATCCGGAGGGCAGAAACAGAGACTTGCAATTGCACGTATGTTTTTGAAAAATCCGCCAATCCTTATTTTAGATGAGGCTACATCTGCTTTAGATACGGAAACAGAAAGAATCATTCAGCAATCGTTAAATGAATTGGCGGCGAACCGTACTACGTTAGTAATCGCACATCGCCTTGCAACTATTCGTAATGCCGACCGTCTGATTGTTGTAACTGAGGATGGGATAGCTGAAGATGGGTCATATGAAGAGTTGCTGAATCAAAATGGGATATTTGCAAACCTGCATAGAATCCAATTTGGGAAAGAGACTGTTTGATAAACCACTAAATAAAAAACAGGTAGAAGATGAACACATCTCCAATTGCTTAACAACTGGGAGCTTTGTTCAGACAGCTACCTGTTTTTTGTATTATTAGTTGTTTGCGATTTGACTTGGAGTGCACCATTGTGTGGTGAGTTGGGTTTAGAAGTTCTGTTGGACAGGCTTCTGTTTGTCAAAAGATGATCTGTTCTTTTCGTTGTTTAATTGATCAGCTTGTTGTTGTGCCTTGGACTCATGCTCAGTATTTTTCTGTTTTTCAGCTTTTTGTTTTTCTCTCACTTGTTGTTCGGCTTTTTCATTCTCTCTAGCTTGCTGCTCTTTTAACTCTTGCGGAGCCTTTTCTTGCTCTTTAGTTTTTTGTTTGTCTCTTAACTCTTGCTCATCTTTTTTCTGCTCTTCAATTCTTTGCTTCTCTTTTAATGCTTGGGTAGCTTTTTCTTGTTCCCTTGCTTCTTCCTCAGCTCTTTTCTGTTCCTCAGCTTTCTTAAGCTCCTCTGTTACTTTTTTCTGTGAGACAGCTACTCTATTTTTAAAATTGTTTTCCCATTTCGTGTAAGTTGGGTACTTATTCTTTTTCTTTAAATCTATGGATTTTTTCTCAAGTGCCGGCAACTTGTTTAAATTCGTTTGTGCTGCTGTATACTCTTTTTTCTTCACCTGATTTTCTATTAAGACGAGTAAGTTATAGCGTTCCACTTCATATTTGTTGTTGTCAAATGTACGTTTGGCAGGTGTAATATATTTTTGGGTAAACAGATTGCGGACACCTTTGCTATAAAGCGGAGTCACTTTTTTCTGCATTTGTGCAATAGTTTGATTCAATTTCTTATGCGAATCAGGTAACTTTGAACTCAATGTGCCGCTATCCATTACTTGAACAACTGTTTTTTCATCTTTCTGCAGAGTAGGTCCGTACTTCACCGCATTCATAAACGTCAATGAACGTGTTGTATATGTTTTCATGGCGGTGATATCTGCCTTAATTGATTTCGTATGCTTGCTTGGCAGTTTATTCACTTTAGATTGTAGAGTCGTAATATCCTTTGTTACTGAATTATAGAGCTTCTGATGAGCGCTTGTTATTTTTAGGTTAGACATACTTTTAATATCAATATAATAGTATTTTTCGAGTTTCTTAGCTGTTTTTAATTTAGCAGCTGAGTCTTTTTTTAATGTGGCTGCCGACTTTTTATCCCGCGCATCTTTTAGTTTTATACTCTCCTGTGCAACGTATAGGCCGACTCCTTGATTTTCTTTCCAAATCTGAGAAAACTGTGACACGGGTAGGTTTGTTTCACCTGCAGGTTTCCCAATCTCAGGTGTAAAGCTAGGCCTTTTTTTAGTGCTGATAAACCAATCTGAAAATCCGCCACCTGAAGGATTTTTGCCTGGATATACTAATGAGTAGCCTGTCATTTTGCCAATCTTCTTAGCGTATACATGATCTCTATTATAATTTGTTTTACTTTGTTTATAATTCCAATACAGAATACGCCCGCTGCTATGATAGGCAACAGTCATTTCTGGATTAATTTGATTCACAAATTTAACAATAGCCTTTACTTCCTTCGCTGATTCAGGAGCTTTCCCTTTATAGTTCTTGTAGCTGGGAGATTTCGGAGAGTTTTTGATTTTACCCCAATCTGCCTTATATTGTCTATTTAGATCAATCCCTTTAGCATTTGCTTTCCATCGTTTAAAGTTTTTGCTTCCATTGTTCATTTTGATAATTGCTTTATGAGTGCTCTTAGGAAATGCCTTTAAACCTTGTTGTTGGAGAGTTACTCCATCAGGATTCACCATTGGTACAAACCAAATAGTGGAGGAATTAAGAAGACTTTTTGCGTTGTATCCGCTGATTTTTTTATTGCCCTTATAGGCTGCTGCATATTTTTCAATCATGTACATATTTAAGCTGGTCGTCAGCCATTCACGAGCATGATGGGAACCATTGATAAAAACATTGGCACTTCCCTTTCCAAGACCTACAGCATATATTTTTCTGCCGTATTCAGATGTACCAATTGTCTTTACTTGTACCAAATCCGGGTAAGCTTTCTTTAAGGCTGTAATGTCTTTCCCCATTTGTGTGTATGTATACGTCTTATTCGGATTGACAATCGTTTTCGAAGCAGCTTTCGTTTCCCCAGGTAGCTGAACCAAAAGTGAGAGTACTAGCATCATGACAATCAACTGACTTATTCTTTTCAAATATCCCCAACCCTTTCTAGTTTTGTAATCATTAACCATCTACAAGTATATTATATTTACTTAGTTAGCAGAACTGTAAAGGATAGGTTTGTCGAAAATTTGGTTATTTTGGAGGAATACTTAGAGGTTGTCACCTGTTAACTATATTTTATAGGTCAATATCACTGTTAAAGGAAAGAAAAAGACAATGGATGAGTAAATTCCTATTCATTTTTATATAGAGAAGTATAGAGATATATGTGTGAGGGTATTTTAATCCAGTAGACTTATAAACATGAAGTTTTGCTTCCGCCATTTGCAGGGGAGGTACACTCATTTATCGTGGACGCAATCCACTTTCTTTGGATGTGCCGACTTATCTATTCTGTCTATATCAATTTTAACAACAGTTTCAGTTTATGAGCTCCATAAAACAGCCTGGACCGTTTACTAATCCAGGCTGCTTTAACTTATTCTATTAAATTGCTTCTTGCTGTGATTCAGCAGGAGGGGAGAATGCTTTTTCTGATTTGGAGATTACTACGGATGCAAGAGCATTACCCAGTACGTTTACAACAGTTCTGCCCATATCAAGGATACGGTCAATACCGGCGATGAACGCTAAACCTTCAACTGGAATACCTACAGTACCTAGGGTAGCTAATAAGACAACGAAGGAAACTCCCGGTACGCCTGCTATACCTTTAGAGGTAATCATTAACACAAGCATTAGAGTTACTTGTTCCATTATAGATAAATCAATATTATACATTTGTGCAATAAATAATGCTGCCAAGGCCTGATAAAGAGTAGAACCATCCAGGTTAAAGGAATAACCGGTTGGAATAACAAAGGTAGCAATATGCTTTGGACAGCCCTCTTGTTCCATCTTATCCATGATTCTAGGTAATACGGCTTCAGAGCTTGCTGTAGAGAAAGCAAGGATCAGTTCAGCTTTTAACACTTTAAATAATCGGAAAATGCTATATCCGACTGCTTTGGCAATTAATCCTAAAATAATGATTACAAAGAAAATCATCGTTCCATAGACCGTTATCACTAATTTTCCTAATGGAATAAGAGACTCTAATCCAAATTTAGAAATTGTTACACCAATTAATCCAAATACACCAATCGGTGCAAATTTCATGATGAGATTAGTTATATAAAACATAATCTGGGCTACGCCATCAAAGAAGTTATAAACAGGCTTTGCTTTATCACCTACAGCAGCAACACCAAGTCCAAAAAGGACAGAGAAGAAGATAATAGCAAGCATATCTGTTGTAACAAATGCTTCAAATGGGTTGGCCGGGACAATATGAACGATCATATCAATAATAGATTGATCTTCCTTAGCTTCAGCAGACCCAACATAGCTGGATATATCCGTTTGCTCCAAATTTTCCATGTTTACACCTTTTCCAGGCTGGAAAATATTTGCGGATACTAGTCCAACAACAATGGCTACCATAGTTACACATACAAAGTATAGTAACGATTTACCACCAAGTTTTCCTACTGCTTTTATGTCTCCAACGCCAGCTATAGCAACAATAATACTTGAGATAATGATAGGTACGACAATCATTTTAATTAAATTGAGGAAAATATCTCCAAGCGGCTGTAGGTACGTTTGTGCAGTTGTGTTCTCATAAAAAATTGCACCAACAATAATTCCTAATACTAAGCCGATTAAAATTTGAGTAGCTAATGAAAATTTAAGTTTAGATGTTTTCATATAGTTAGCTCCCTTCTTTGGATGTTTTTTAGGATAAAAGCGTTTCGTGTTGAAATTCTTACTTTCTATCTATCTTAAAGAGGTATATTACAGGTACAGAGTGCGGATAGAAAGAGAGAGCAAGAAATATGAGTAGTTAGCTATGTTAAATAGACTAACTAAATCCTTTAAGACAGAATTAACAAAACAATAGAGGTATTACCACGGAGAGGCAAATTTAACAGCTAAGGCTATTAATGGCACAATAAACACATTTTAACACAAATGTTCAGAAAAGAGGAAATTTGAGAAACTGAGCAATTAAGATAGTATATTTGGGATTGGTAAATTAAAAAGAATGGGTAGACTTTAAAAATATATACAACATGATTATTTAGCAGTTGTTTTCAGGACTTAGGACACATTTTTTAAAATAATTGTTTATTTTTGGGAATAGATGGTATGGAGATACAAAAGGAGGAAGCGATCTATGTTAAAGAAAAAAGGGATGTTCTTCGTACTGTTCATACTAATTTTATTGGTAGCCTGCAATAAAGACGAAGCCGAGCAAACAACGAATGATACAAAGAATAGTGGCTCGGATAAGGTAGAGAGTAAAGTGATAGATATATACAATAATAAAGAAGAGAATATTGGAACAGCAGAGCTTAGCGAGGTAGCAAAGGGAGTAGTAATAGAACTGAAAGCAGATGGACTGCCACCTGGACTGCATGGATTCCATTTTCATGAAACTGGAAAGTGTGAGGCTCCTAGTTTTGAGACTGCAGGCAGTCATTTTAATCCAACTGATGCGAAGCATGGCATGGAGCACGAGGATGGTCCGCATGCCGGCGACCTTCCTAATCTGGAAGTAGGTGAGGATGGGTCCGTTAATGTGACGGTAAATGCAGAAAATGTGTCACTATCTAAAGGGGCCGATGCTGCTTTAGTTGATTCTGATGGAACCGCCTTGATTATACATGAAAATCCAGATGACGGAAAAACTCAGCCAACAGGCGATGCCGGTGATCGGTTGGCGTGCGGAGTCGTAAAATAAAATGAATCATAGGAAGAGTGTCATAAGGAGAGAAACAGCAGGTAGGCTGAATCGTACTGGTTCAGCTTTTCTTTTTTAACCAGTAATTTTTTATAAAGATCTTCTGAAAGAGATTAGACAGGGGTTCTCTCTTGAATTATAGTAAATAATATACATATTAATCTCGTATTGGAGGTATTACATCAATGACAGAACCTCTGTTTTTAAAACCTGTCTTTCAGGAGAGAATTTGGGGCGGAACAGAGCTGAAAACTAAATTTGGCTATGAGATTCCATCTGAACATACAGGTGAATGCTGGGCGATATCCGGACATAAGAATGGTCCGTCCATTATTGAAAATGGCCCTTATGCAGGCAAGACTTTAATTGAATTGTGGAATGAGGAACGCCATTTATTTGGTGAGATGGAAGGGAATGTGTTCCCTCTATTAACAAAAATATTAGATGCCAATGCAGATTTATCCGTGCAGGTTCATCCGAATGATGAATATGCAAACATTCATGAAAATGGTGAACTTGGCAAAACAGAATGCTGGTATATCATTGATTGTAAGGATGGGGCTGAAATGATTTACGGGCACACCGCGCAATCCAAAGAAGAGTTTGCTTCCATGATTGAGAAGGGCGAGTGGAATCATTTACTGCGTCGCGTTTCCATAAAGCCAGGAGATTTCTTCTATGTTCCAAGTGGAACGGTCCATGCATTATGTGAAGGGACGCTTGTACTTGAAACCCAGCAGAGCTCAGATACAACCTACCGAGTCTATGACTATGACCGCACAGACCAAAACGGACAAAAACGTGAGCTGCATATTGAAAAATCAATTGATGTGAGCGTGGTGCCGTATCAGGATGCAGAAGTGCAGGTTTCCAAGACAGTATTACCAGGGGCAGAATTGACTACATTTGTGGAAACGGAGTTTTTCTCAGTTTATAAATGGGATATTAGTGGATTATCTTCATTTGACCAGAATCAGCCCTTTATGCTTTTTAGTGTGATTGATGGAGAAGGGACTCTTAGAATGAATGAGGGGACTTATCCGTTAGAAAAAGGTGCTCACTTTATTCTTCCATCGGGTACTGGTAATTTTGAACTTGAGGGGAATCTTTCCTTGATTGTGTCACATCCATAAAGATAAGCGTAAGGGGAATATCCTCTTACGCTTTCATTTTTTCTGTGAATCGCTTTGTGATTTGCTGAGGTCTTGTTATTGCACCGCCTACAACAACAGAATGGGCACCAATCTCCAAACAGCGCTTAGCCATTTCAGGAGTTAGAATATTTCCTTCTGCAATGACCGGGATTTTGACGGTTGATACAAGATCACGCAATAATTTGAAGTCATCATTATAAATGAATTTTCCCTTTGAATAAGGTGTATAACCAACTAATGTGGTTGATATACAATCAAATCCAATTCGTTCTGCTTCAATGGCTTCGCCCAAAGTGGAGATGTCAGCCATAAGTAATTGATTAGGGAAGTGCAGGCGAAGAGATTGGACAAAAAATTCAAGTTCCACATTAGATGGTCTGGGACGATAAGTTGCATCCATCGCGATCATATCTGCCCCGGCAGATACAATCTCGCTTACCTCTCGAAGCGTCGGAGTGATATAGACAGGTGAATCAGGATATTCACGCTTCACAATTCCTATAACAGGTAAGGGGACCTCCTGTTTGATTGCAATGATGTCATCATGTGAGTTGGCGCGTATTCCGCCAGCACCCCCCTGCATGGCAGCAAGCGCCATTTTCCCCATAATCATTGGGCTGTGCAGTGGTTCATCTTCGAGTGCTTGGCATGAAACGACTAAACGTCCTTTGATAGCCTGTAACATATGTAATCAAAACCTCCTGTAATAAATATACGAGTTACTATCCAATTCTATTTTACACAGTTGAGCTAATCATGTTTAGGATAATTAATTAAATATTATCCTGGTTGTAATCTGTTGCAGAGAGGAGTTGATTTTTCATGAAAAATATTCCACTTTATATGAGTGCTACATTAAGAGATATACCAGAAACTATCTTACCAAGCGGCTTTCATTTTCGGCTGTTCAGAGAAGGTGATGAATAATATTGGGCTGAAATCAATACGGCTACAAAGGAGTTTACCAATATGAAATCAGCTCTGAATCGTTTTGAGTCTGAATTTATGCCATATAGGATAGAGACGAAAAAAAGGGTAATCATTCTTGAGACAGACGAAGGAAAACGGTGGGAACCGCTGCTGCCTGGTTTGGCGATTTTAACGGTAAACAAACTGGCAGGCTACATTGGGTTGAAATTATGAATATCAGGGACGGAAATTAGGTAAACCCCTTGTAATAAAGGCACTCGAAATTCTGAGCTCTTTCCATGATGAAGCCTATTTGAAAACCCAGACAACGAGTCTGATTGCTATCCATATTTATCTTAAACTCGGGTTTAAGCCGGTCATCAGAAACGCTGAGGATCAGGAGGGCTGGAATTTAGTATTTTCTCATTTTCAATGTAAAAGGAGCGGTCCTGTTGACTGCCCCTTTTAGATATGGATAAAAAATGTTTCAAAAAGATGATAAATATCTTTTTCGAATATCACTTGCAATAAGTGTACTTGGAATAAATTATTCATACCTACGAGATAAGCTAATGTACATACTATTTAGTGAAACCGCTGTATGGAAAAGAGTTTTATTTCGTGGAAAAGGGTGGAATTGAGGGGCATTCTTTTTTGTAAGAATAGCAGTGATAGAATTAGATAATAGTGTAAAGGAGGGAACTCGTTGAATCAGGAATTTTTATATATTGTCATCATTATTGCGCTCGGTTACCTTCTAAAAAGGACTGGAATTCTAAAGGAATCTGATGGAGAGGTAATTTCGAGAATCATCTTTAACATCACCTTGCCATCCCTGGTCATTGTATCCCTGCAAACTTCCACTATAACGGTATCTTTATTGGGAATCACTCTTATTGTTATTCTTTACGGGATCCTTTCTACAATAGTGGCCCTTTTTGTGTTCAGGAATGAGACACGTGAGATTAAAGGAACTTTTATGATGCTTGCTTCAGGATATAATGTTGGATTGTTCGCCTTTCCGCTTGTTGAAGCCTTTTGGGGCACAGAGGGATTACTGTATTTTGGTATGTTTGATGTTGGTAATTCTTTTATTGTATTTGGATTGGCCTATATAGTAGGAAGTTATTTTTCTGAAAATGGAATGAAGCTGGAGGGGCGCGCCATCCTTATGAAATTTGGTAAGTCCATTCCTTTAATGACATACATTGTTATGAGTGCTCTAAATTTTGGTCATATCCAGCTTCCATCGGTGCTTTTAGAAGTAGCAACAATCATATCTAAAGCGAATATGCCTCTGGCCTTATTGCTGCTCGGAATATATTTGAAATTTTCATTTGAAAAACAGTATATTCGTCCAATTATAAAATACTTATTATTCCGATATGGCTTTGCATTGCTGGTCGGTATTTCATTATATTTTGTTCTTCCAGTTGATGATATGTTTAAATACACGATACTACTCGGTTTAGTCCTGCCAATTGGCCTCGCTGTTATACCGTATGCCCATGAATTTAAATATCGAACGACAATGATGATAGGTACGGTCTCAAATTTATGTATCCTCATCAGCATGATCTTAATGTATTTATTTTCCCTTTTTATTTTATAAAGATAATAGAAAACCCCTTTTTCAGCTATATGAAAAAGGGGGCCTTTACATCTATATTAATTGATGGGGTTTACCAGTTGGAAGCCATCTTGCTCGATTTTTACCGGATGAGCCTGCTCCTTTGTTTTGTGGATAAGAGAGCGGTCTGCCAGCACGCTTTGAATTCCTCTCAGTATGAGGTTCAGAGAAAACAAGCTAAGTATAAAACCAAGTGATGGGCCAAGGACAATCCATTTATTGTAACGCAGTTCATGATAGGAGAGACCGATCATCCCGGACCATTCATGTGAAAGAGAGGTGGCAACATTATAAGGATCACTCATGGGAGCACTAAGGTCTATTGTTTCATAACCCCCAATCACGCACATAAAAGCGCCTAGCTGAACTAGCAGTACTAATGATTGGGCGATTTGCTGAAGAAAAATGACAATCATCCTTGGTCTTAAATGATGCCTAATATGGACCTTTACAATCCACCATTTAGATCCTCCCAACAGACGGGATGCATCAATGAATTCATTTTTTAAGTAATACCGAAGTTCATCTCCTATTACGGAGGTTAAAGGAAGAAAGGTAATCAATGAAAGCATTAAGCATTGCTGTAAAATCACATCTATTCCACTTTCAGATATAAAAAACATCATGGCAATCAATATGGTTGGAATAAAACGAAATGCTCGAGTCAAAGGTTCTATTACCCAGTTGAAACGCTGATGATACAATCCATATAAGATTCCACTTCCCATTCCTAAAAACATCCGCAAAAGTCCAATTAATACAGCAATGAATAATGTATATTTAGCTCCTTCAATTACGTTCCAAAATGTATCCTGACCAAGTCTGTCTACACCGAAGGGATGCGTTAAGCTTGGTGGATAAGCCGGTTGATCAACAAGTTTTCCATGTTCATAAATAAGCTCAGGCGGAGGCTCGAGATGCGGTTTAATCCAAGCGGGATAGAGAAGGCTGGTTACAATAAGGATGAATAAAAATAGAAAACCAATCATAAAAGAAGGATTTTTAAGTAATTTTTTTATCATCCGTGTTCACCGCCCATAACTCGTTTTACAATCGTTTTCCCCCATATATCCAATAAATAGAAGGGGATAAATAAGAAGGTCAATCCTACAGCTATAAACTTGATGTCCAGCCCGTTTATAAAGGAGAATAGTCCATCCATATTTAATAAGCGCTCCAGAATGAGCAGGCTTGAGATGATGAACCACAGTAGATATTGCAGATTTGAAAAAATAGTGATTGTCGTGTTACGAAGGATATGTTTGAAAAATACCTCTCTTTTGGATAATCCTTTTGCATAAGCATATTGCACATACATCTTTTCTTGCTCTTCACTGACAGATAAATCAATCATTTGGAATAGCATAAAAATCGGCAAGATAGATAGGGCGATAATAGGCAGAAGGTAGACATGATCCTCTCCTAAAGCAACGGGATCCAGAATGAGCAAGCCTGTTTTTTTGAAAATCCATATTGAAAATAATTGAATCGCGAAGATCATGATGACATCTGGAATAGACTGAATAAAGAAGGCAATTTCACGAAAAAAATTCTGCAGGATTCTTGGTGAAAAGTAATGGAATACTTCAAATAATAGAGCGGCAATAAATGTTGCTAGTAAAGTGCCTCCTAAAATAAGAAGTGAGTAAATAAACGGGTCTTTGAGACTGACCCAGAACAGTGAAAATTTCGGTATTCCTTGAGAGAAACTATAGTCTACCATGATTTGAATTTGATCGATAAATAAAAATGCCTCATAAATATCTTTGGCCTGGTTTGAGAAAGCCTTCCACCAGCTAATGGATGGATCTGCATTATTCCATACCCATAAAGAACTAAAGAAAAGAATAATAAGGTTTATAGCCAGAATGGTTAATATAAAATCTAATAAATGGGCAGAAATTTTTTTAAACTGTTTCATATGTATATTCACCTACTCCAACATGCTTTCTATATTGGCAAAATCTGAGACCAACTCCCATGACTTGTGTTGGCTTTTGCCATCTGTTTCTTTATCAAAGGTTGTCAAAATTCCATACATAACGATCCCATCCACTTTTTTTCCGTCATATGTATAAGACCTGTATCCCAGACTGTCTTCTCTGATATACTCTCCAGATTCTCCATATATCTCTTTTACAGAAGCGGGTTGCTTTTCAGGTACAAAGAGGACTTCAAGTTTATACTGCTCTGAAATCTTAGGGCGTTTGAATTCATATTTTATGTAGCCGTCTTCTTTGACTTTTGTTTCACCTTCCCATGTGATTTGGTCACTGCCGTTTTCTTTTAAGGTCACATGGAGAATAGAATTTTCATGAAGTGTACTTGAAAGTGACAAAATAACACTTCTATCACTATATTCCTTTATTGATCCCATAATTAAAACATCCTGTCTCAATTGGCCTCTGCATCCTATTAAACTGCAGAATAGGGAAATTATGAAAACTCCCATAACCCACTTCTTAAGCATGTCAATCTATCCCCCTTTTATCCCGGTATGTTGGCACTATAATGTTCATTCTATCCAAAGATTAATCAATATGTAAACAAAATATTTAGAATTTTAAATTAATCAATTGATTAAAAAAATACAGCTTCCATTTGGAAGCTGCATTCCTTTTATCTATTTAAATCGCTTATCCCTGGAGCGTGTTCGTTTGGCATTTCCGGTAATTGTGGAACAGGGAATCCTTGCGGTGGAGGAGTGACTGACAATGTTCCACCGTTTCTGCTTGGTGTTTGTCCCTGGAAAACTTCGGCAATTCTAGTTGGATCTAGTCGGAAGTTAAACTGAGCATTATGGAAGCCCATATCCACAAACTTTTTGCATTCAGGATATTTATTTATATCATAATTTGGAACAGGGAAAATTTTTCCCCAATCCACACCCAAGGTTTCAAGTGCTTTGGCAAAAGCATTTTGATGAGCATTATCCCGGACAATTAAAAACCCGAGAGTCTCACGAAACGTTTGATTATTGCTCATTTCATATATTCTTGTTTTCTGAAGTACACCAGTTGATTCAAGCATCAAATTATTCAGCAGATTAGCAATTAAATTACCATGGTCATAAACCCATGAGCCATTCCATGGATTGCCGCCTGCATCTACTGGAAGAGATGACTGAGCTCCCATAATATAATGGTGTGGATTGGCATGTTTAATTGCTTCATCTAAAGGAGCTCGATCTGAGCCGCCATCACCAGGCTGTGAAGAAAGACCAGAATCATTTAATAGTTGATTAATTGTGTTCTGAACAAGCTCGACATGACTGATTTCTTCTAAAAAGATCCCTCGAAGCAAATCCTTATACTGAGTGTCTTTACCCCTGAAATTGTTGCTCTGAAAGAAAAATTGCATCATTGTGCGCATTTCGCCAAATTGACCGCCTAAGGTCTCCTGTAAGACTTTAGCAGCAGCAGGGTCTGGTTTATCTGGTTTAATAATATTGATTAGCTCTTCTTTGTAATAATACATGTATGCTTCTCTTCTTTCTTAATGAATTTATTAGTCAGTTGTTGTTACAACATGAAGAGGTGGCGGAACTAACCAGCCTTTTTCTTTGTTTATTTTTAATAATGCGGCCCCGAATTGTGCCTTTTTCATATGGAATTGTCCAAACATTAAGCCGATGTCTTCACGAATACATTGAGCCATTGCCTGAGCACAGGCAACAAGTCCAGCGGCAATATCAGCCGATACAAGTCCAGAAACCTCTTGATCTGTAAACCGTGCACCAGGAGGAATAGCCTCGATTTGGCTTTCCGGTTTTTCAGGTGGTGCAGGCGGCAGTGCAATACCATTATGCTTTAATAATTCCTGCATTTGTTTTACATCTGACCTAGCATTGGCGATCATGTCATCTAATAAATCTTTTAAATCATCATCACCAGTATGGTTTTTGAGGGTTTGAAAGCCCGGTATCATGGCTTGTGCACCCATTAATTGTGACCATACAGCAAATACCTCACCATAATGCATTGGTTCTTTTTGCGGATTTCCACTTAAAATACCCATTAATCAGTCGACTCCTTATATTAAATTTGAAGAACTCATCTGTTAATATGAACCAATTAACTGCCAATTATACGTAAAAAGGCAACCGATTGAACGGCTGCCTCTACAATAAATATTTTAATGATGGTGTCCATGTCCGCCTTTATGAGGGTTTGTTATTTCAAAACCTGGTTCAGGGAGATGGAAGTACTTAATCCACACTCCATCCAGGAATTCTTCTCGCTTATCAAGTAAGACATCAATATCCTTATCAGTCTTAACAATTTCGTCATGCTCAGTTGGTGTACTCAATTCAATATCATAGTGAGCATGGTCGCCATGCATATGGGAAATCACTACACGAATCATTTTCCCGTCGGCTTCCTCTGTACTCAATAATTTTTTTAATTCTTTGGCGGCATTCCGATTTATTTTACAATTCATTCTATCTCCTCCAATCTACCAGATCTTTAACAAGTGTAACTTAAAAATTTCTATTATTAAAATAATGAAGTATAATATAACTATAAAACTAGTTTTATAGTTATGTGAAGAGGAGGGGAATATGATTGTCTTGGGAAATGAAAACGGATCATCGAATGCGCTGTATATGCGAAGAAGGTAAACAACAGCTGCCAGCCGTTCATAATGAACAATCATTACTGGAGCTAGCAGAAATGTTTAAGGCACTTGGTGATTCTACTCGCCTGGAGATTCTGTCATTATTATTAATTGAAGATTTATGTAAATGTGAAATTGTTACAGCTCTTTCGCTTCCCAATTCCACGGTCAGTCATCATCTTAAAATTATGGAAAAGGGCGGAGTTATTAAAGGAAGAAGAGAGGGGAAATATACAATTTATCGATTATGCGAAGAAAGGCTGGAGTCAATTATCAGCTTTTTACGTAAGCAGTAAAATAGATAGGGGGGAACAAGATGAAGGGAGCTTATAACTTAACTGAAAATGCAATCTCCTCATCTCTTCTGAAGCTTTCCGTTCCTATAATAGCAACAAATTTTATTCAAACCACCTATGGAATGGTCGATATGATTTGGGTTGGCAAGCTTGGCAGCGGTCCAGTTGCTGCCATAGGTACGGCAAGTTTCTTCGTTAATTTGGCGCTGGCTCTTGCAACAATGGTTTCGATTGGGAGCGGAGTCAAAATCGCTCATTGTATGGGGGCGAACCAAAAAGAGGAAGCGGCAGAATACATAAAAAACGGGTTTATCATGTCACTGATCCTGGCTATTTTATATACGCTTGTTGTATTTATCTATAAAGATTCATTTATTGGCTTTTTTGAGCTGGGCGATTCTCAGGTAGAGAGAATGGCTGTACAATTTTTAGTCATCTCAATGATTGGCGTTATATTTTCTATTATAAATTTACTGTACAGTATGATTTTAAATAGTATGGGAAACAGTAAAACGCCATTTCGTGTCTACACTATTGGTTTTCTCGTTAACATGATCTTGGATCCTTTTTTGATTTTTGGGATCGGATTTATACCTGGAATGGGGGTTGTTGGGGCTGCACTTGCAACATTAACAGCAAACATTATTGTTACGCTTCTTTTCTGGTTTAATTCTAAACAATTCATATCATTAGGGAGCCATACAAATTGGAATGGACGTAAGATGATAGAAGTAATTAAAATGGGGACTCCAATTACAGTCCAAAGAGTTGTATTCATCGGTATATCCATCATTATTGCAAAGATTATTGTGCAATGGGGAGCAGAGGCGATTGCTGTTCAAAAAGTTGGCATCCAAATTGAGTCGATATCCTATATGACTATTGGGGGGCTGCAAGGTGCGATAGCTGCCTTTATCGGACAAAACTATGGTGCAAACAAAATGGACCGGATCCATGCAGGGTATAAAATAGCATTGGCTATGACCATAGGGTTTGGTTTACTTACGTCACTACTATTTATCCTGTTGCCAGAGCAGCTTTTTTCTATTTTTATCAGTGAGCCTGATAGTATCAAACTCGGAGCAGACTATATGAGAATCCTTGGATACTCGCAGGTATTTATGTGTATGGAGCTTTTAACAGTCGGAGCATTTAATGGGTTGGGGAAAACCTATATTCCGCCTATTTTTAGTATCACCTTTACAGTGCTCAGAATCCCGATGGCCATCCTTCTTTCCGGTCCATTTGGATTAAATGGAGTATGGATGAGTATCGCAATCAGCAGTCTTTTGAAGGGTGTTGTATTGGTAATTTGGTTTATGTTTACATTGCGAAAAATAAAAAATAATACAGCAAGAATACACGCATAGGAACGGTTGGTAAGGAGAGTACATATATGACAAATATAGACCATAGACTTCTAACGCTCATGAAAGAAAAACACCTATCGGAGACATTGTTTAGGGGGAATTTTGGCCTTGAAAAAGAAAATAATAGGGTTCATAAAAATGGGACATTAGCTTTAACGCCGCACCCGTCTTCATTCGGTGACAGAGCAAAGCACCCGTACATTACAACCGACTTTTCTGAGTCTCAGATAGAGATGGTGACTCCGGTGTTCCCGACGATTGATGAGGCGTTTGATTTTCTGGAAAATATACATGATATTGTGAGTTTAGAATTATCTAAGCAAGGAGAATACTTATGGCCAGGCAGTAATCCTCCTATTCTACCCGATGAATGGAAGATTCCAATTGCCAAGCTAGAAAACGATCAGGAGACAGAGTACCGATATAAACTTGCACAGAAATACGGAAGAAAAAAGCAATTGATAAGCGGTATCCATTACAATTTCTCGTTCTCTGATGAACTATTGCACATGTTGTATGATGAACAATCCAGCCATAAAACATATAAAGAGTTTAAAAATGATATTTATTTAAAAATCAGCCGTAATTTTAACCGCTATCGAGATTTATTAGTTGATGTGACTGGGGCCAGTCCAGTGTTTCATGATACTTATAACCAAGACTGCGTCTTAAGGGCAGAGCAATTAAATCAAGGAAGTTATTATCTCCCTCAAGTTCATTCATTTAGAAACAGCGTATGTGGTTATAAAAATCGAAAGGACTACCAGGTTTCCTATCAATCAGTTGAAGAATATGTTGAGGATATTCACAATTTGATTCAGAAACATGAATTGTTGAGCGCAAAAGAATATTATCATACGCTCCGCTTGAAGGCAGGTGCTGGTGAAGATCCCCTGCAAGGTCTTTTAGATAAAGGGATTCAATATATTGAGATTCGGTTGTTAGATTTGAACCCTCTGTTTAAAATCGGTACAAGTAAAGAGAATCTCTATTTCATTCACTTATTTATTTTGTATATGCTTCTGCTTGAAGAAGAGGAAAAGACCGATTTGAATTATTTATCCATCATAGCTGGAATGAAGGAAATGGCACGAGAATTATCTCTAGCTGATAAATACATCCATATACTGGTCGAAGTTGAAAATATGCTAATTGATCCGGAACTCTCTTATGCAGCAAGAATAAAGGAAGGTATAAAGCAGTCATCCTACGAATTGTTTCATATGAAACATTCTTTTGATTATTTACACGAAAGTGAAAAACATTCATTCACTTTATTGGGATATGAGGATATGGAGCTTTCAACGCAAATTTTAATTAAAGATGCTATTAAAAGAGGAATAGGAATCGAGATTGTTGATCGAGATGAAAACTTTATTGCTTTATCTGATGGGAAGAAAACAGAGTATGTGAAGCAGGCGACCAAAACATCGCTCGATTCATACAGTACTGTTTTGGTTATGGAGAATAAGCTTGTTACGAAGAAGATTCTTCGAAATGCTGGGATGAGAGTTCCGAATGGAGGGGCCTATCAATCTAAAGAGGAAGCAGTTATGGATTATGAGAAATATAAGGCCAAGCAAATTGTAATCAAGCCGAAATCAACAAATTTTGGTTTGGGAATTACGATTTTCAAAGATTCATTTTCAAAAGAGGACTATGAAAAAGCATTAGGGATGGCTTTTCTTCATGATCGTACTGTGTTGGTTGAGGAATTCCTCAGTGGAAAGGAATATCGGTTTCTTGTAATGGGAGATGAAGTGACAGGGATCCTTCATCGTGTCCCAGCCAATGTGAAAGGTGATGGACAATCCAGTATTGCTGAATTGGTTACAGCGAAAAATAAAGATCCTTTACGAGGAAAGGGCTATAAAACACCTTTGGAGAAGATTCAGTTAGGGGAAAGTGAAGCGCTTTTCCTAAAGGGCCAGGGAAAGGATTTCGATTATATCCCTGCGGAAGGAGAGCTTGTTTATTTAAGAGAGAATTCCAATATCAGCACTGGCGGGGATAGTCTGGATTTTACAGATTCTACTTCAGAGAGCTATAAGGAATTGGCCATTCACGCTGCAAAAGCTGCTGGTGCTACCATCTGTGGAGTTGATATGATGATTGATAATCCTACTATAGATGTTTGTGAACAAAATTATGGAATCATCGAACTTAATTTTAATCCTGCGATTCATATTCATTGTTATCCTTACAAAGGAGAAAATAGAAGAGCCGGGGAACGAATTCTTCAATTACTTTTTGGAAAATAAAAAGGGACCGCAACAGGTTTAGTAATATCTGTTGCGGCCTTTTGCTAAATATAAGAAAATAAACTGCTGCCATATTGATTTAGGCAGTCATGCTGAAACAAGCATCAGCACATTTAAAGCAAGCCGCGGCACATTTTTGACAATGGTCATGATCGTGTTTTTGACATTCCTCACCGCAAGCTTTACAAATTACTGCACAAAGATTACAGATTTCCTTCGCAAAAGGACTGTTAGATTGCATTGATTTAACTGCCAATGCACAAATGTCCGCGCATTCTCGATCCAGGCGGATACAATCTGCCATCATCTTCATATGATCCTCTTCTAAGCAAGCATCGAAACATACATTACAAGCATCTATACATTCAATACAGGCATCTATACAGACTTGGTACATGTCTTTATTCATAAAAAAACCTCCTCATTAAAAATGGTTATATCCCTATCTATTCACATTCCCTTGCTGGAAGGGAATAAACTCAATACGAATGAATAGTGACTATCGCTCATCTCATTAAAATATCTAAAATGCCTTGACTCTAACGTTACGTCATCATTTACGATATAGGAAAGGAAGGGTGAGAGAGGTGTATAAGATAAAGGAAGTCTCCGAGCTTGCTGGAGTCAGTGTTCGAACTTTACATTATTATGATGAAATTGATCTATTAAAACCAGCTCATATTGAGGAGAATGGATATCGTTTATATAATGAGGAAAATTTAGCACGCCTTCAGCAAATATTATTTTTTAAAGAAATGGATTTACCGCTAAATAAGATCAAAGCTATTCTGGATGATCCCCAATTTGATCACTTGGATTCCTTGATGAAACATAAAAAGGTTCTGGAGGAAAAGCAGAAGCGGCTGAAGAAGATTATTCAATCCATCGATCAGACCGCCCAGGCAATTAAAGGAGGAAGGGAAATGTCAAAGCAGGATATGTTTGAGCCATTTGATATGAGTAGAGTTGAAGAGCACCTGCTAAAGTATGAAAAAGAAGTTAAAGAAAAGTATGCAGACACGGAGACGTTTCGCCAATCCCAGCAAAAAACAAATGGCTATCAAGCAGATGATTGGAAGACAATTGAAATAGAAAGACAACGAATTTATCAGTCTTTAGCTGAATTAATGGACCGTGACCCTGCTGATAGTGAGGTTCAACAAATAATACATGAATGGCGAATGCATATCTCTAAGTATTTTTATGACTGCACACCGGAAATATTTAAAGGGCTTGGCGAAATGTATATTTCTGACCAACGTTTTACTGATAATATCGATAAAACAAAGCCAGGGCTTGCCCGATATTTACACGATGCTATTCAAATCTATTGCTGCTAATTAAATAAAATGACGTATAGGTGCCTGAAATGATAGGCACCTATTTTTTATAAAATTTAAAAATCTTACTTTGCTATATATTTTTGTTGATGTTTCCTCAAAATGTTGTATAATAATTTGAGTTTGATAGTAAACATTAAGTTTGATAATAATAAACTTTCTCTAGTTAGAGTTTACTTATAATAAACGAAATTGAGGTCATACCATGTTAATGGAGATTGGAAGCAAAATTAAAAATTTAAGATTAAAAAAAGGTCTGACTCAAGAAGAACTTGGTGAAAGAACAGATTTAAGTAAAGGGTATATTTCACAACTTGAAAGAGGTCTTAGTTCACCATCTATCGAAACATTCTTCGACATACTCGAGGTTCTCGGCTGTACCCCAAAGCAATTTTTTGATGAGGAAGAACGTGAACAAAAAGTAGTATACGGAAAAAATGATACAACAGATTTTATAGATGAAGATCGGGGTTATCAAATCCAATGGCTTGTTCCAGAATCAAATGAAAAAGAAATGGAACCCATACTGCTTACATTGCAGGAAAAGGGAGAGTTCAAAAAATTTGAGCCCTCACTTTCAGAGACATTTGGCTATGTATTAAAAGGGAGAATCATGATAACACTCGGCAGAAGGACATACTTTGCCAAGGCAGGAGAAGCAATTTATTTTAACGCAACCGAAGAACATCAGATCATTAATGATTTCGACGGGATTTCAGAATTATTGCTTGTAGCGACGGATTCTTATCTATAATTAATATCCACAAGAAGGAGTAATGAACATGAATGATCATACAATTATTCGTTTTGAGAACGTCACGAAGCAATATGATGACGATCCAGCAGTATTAAATGATGTTAGCTTTGAAATTGAAAGAGGGAAATTCTATACACTCTTAGGACCATCAGGTTGTGGAAAAACTACGATTCTCCGCTTAATTGCCGGATTTATGCAGCCCTCTGAAGGAAAGATCTACTTTAACGGTAAATTAATAAATAATGTCCCGGCCAATGAGCGCCAGGTAAATACAGTATTTCAGGATTACGCCCTATTTCCACATCTAAATGTATTTGAAAATGTTGCATTTGGTTTACGCATTAAGAAAATGAAAAATGCAGACATTGCCAAGAAAGTAACAGAAGCATTACGCTTTGTTAACCTGGCTGGGTATGAAAACCGTGAAATTAAAGAAATGTCCGGTGGGCAGCGCCAACGTGTAGCCATTGCCCGTGCGATTGTAAACGAACCGGAAGTAATCTTACTTGATGAACCTTTATCAGCGCTCGATTTAAAGCTTCGTACTGAAATGCAATATGAATTGCGTGAGCTTCAACGCCGCCTTGGTATTACCTTCATCTTTGTTACACATGACCAAGAAGAAGCATTGGCGATGAGTGATGAGATTTTTGTTTTAAACAAAGGCAGAATTCAGCAAAGCGGTACGCCAACTGATATCTATGATGAGCCTGTTAACCGATTCGTCGCAGACTTTATCGGAGAATCTAATATAGTACCTGGTAAAATGATTGCCGACTATGTAGTAGAATTTGCGGATAAACGTTTTGACTGCGTAGACGGTGGTTTCAGAGAAAATGAGACTGTAGAAGTGGTAATCCGCCCTGAGGATTTAGAGATTACTACACTTGAACAAGGAAAAATGCAGGTACGCGTTGATTCCCAATTATTCCGTGGCGTTCACTATGAAATTTGCTGTTTTGATGAAGCGGGTAATGAGTGGTTAGTGCACTCCACGAAAAAAGCAGTTGTTGGGGAAGAAATTGGGTTGAGTTTTGATGAAGAAGCCATTCATGTCATGCTGCCGGGGGAAACGGAAGAAGAATTCGATAAACGCTTAGAAGCATATAATGAGGCCGGCCATGAAGAATAAAGCGAAAACTCTCTATCTGATCCCATACTCTATTTGGATTGCATTATTTGTTGTATTCCCGATTATCCTGGTTGTCTATTACTCCTTTATTGGGATTGACGGCCAATTCACGTTGGATAATTACAGCAAATTCTTTACACCAGTCTATTTGAAAATGACATTAAGTTCGTTTTGGTATGCATTCTTAGTTACAGTTATTTCTTTATTAATTGCATACCCAACGGCATTTTTATTAACGAAAACAAAGCATAAGCAATTATGGCTCTTATTAATTATCTTACCAACCTGGATTAATCTACTTTTGAAAGCATATGCCTTTATTGGTATTTTTGGCACATATGGTGCTGCCAACGCCTTTTTAGAGGTTCTTGGAATAGGAACAAAGCAAATTCTATTTACTGATTTTAGTTTCATCTTTGTTTCTACTTATATATTTATACCGTTTATGCTATTGCCAATTTACAATGCGCTAGAGGAAATGAACCAATCCTATGTAGATGCAGCCAGCGATCTCGGGGCATCCAAATGGATGACTTTCCGCCGTGTCATTTTCCCTCTGACGCTCGACGGAGTTAAATCCGGTGCACAGGCTGTCTTTATCCCAGCCCTGTCACTGTTTATGATTACTCGTTTGATTGCAGGAAACCGAGTGATTACATTGGGAACAGCAATTGAACAGCATTTTCTCGTTACGCAAGATTGGGGAATGGGAGCTACGATAGCGGTATTCCTAATTATCGCAATGGCATTAATCATGATTCTGACAGGCAGAAGAAAGTGAGGGATGGACAATGAAAAAGAAATTTAAGTTATCAAATCTATATTTAATCTTAGTGTTTGCCATCCTTTATGCACCAATTTTCTATCTGATGTTCTATTCATTTAACAGCGGCGGAAAAATGCATGGCTTTGATGGTTTTACGCTGCAATGGTATAAAGAAGTGTTTGCCGATACACGATTGCTTATTATTGTGTTGAATACATTGGTTATTGCGCTGCTATCAGCTACAATTTCTACAGTGATTGGTGTATTTGGAGCACTGGCGATACATGAGGTACGCAAGAGAAGGACGAAAAATACATTACTTTCCTTGAACAATGTTTTGATTGTAAGCCCTGATGTCATTATTGGTGCTTCCTTCTTAATTATGTTCACCATTATTGGGATTAAACTTGGCTTTATGTCTGTCCTTTTATCCCATATCGCTTTCAGTGTTCCTATTGTCGTGATTATGGTATTGCCTAAACTTCAGGAAATGAGCCCGACATTAATTGATGCGGCACGTGACTTGGGGGCGAGCCAGTGGAATGTGTTGACAAAGGTTATCCTGCCTTACATCACATCTGGTATTTTTGCTGGGTTCTTTATGGCATTGACCTATTCACTGGATGATTTTGCGGTAACCTTCTTCGTGACAGGGAATGGATTCTCCACACTATCCGTAGAAATCTACTCCATGGCTCGTCAAGGTATATCGTTAACGATTAATGCATTATCAACCTTGCTATTCTTATTTACAATTTTATTGGTTATTGGATATTACTTTATTACACAAAGAAGCACCAAACCGCGAATGGGGGTTAAGGAATGAGCAAGCTAACCCGTACCCTGATTCTGATTTTGGTTGTATCATTCGGCCTTTTATATTTGATCAATCGATTAAATGCACATGAAGGATATGCCGGAGATAATACCTTAACGGTTTACAACTGGGGAGATTATATCGATACGGATTTAATTGAAAAATTTGAAGAGGAAACAGGCATTAAAGTCATATACCAAACCTTCGATTCAAACGAAGCGATGATGACAAAAATCGAACAGGGCGGTACGTCCTATGATGTAGCTGTTCCTTCAGAATATGCAATCAGCAAAATGAAGGAAGAAGACCTGTTGATTGAAATAGATCACGATAAAATACCAAATTTAAAGCACATTGATTCTCGCTTCCTCGACCTTTCCTTTGATAAGGGAAATAAGTATTCTATTCCATATTTTTGGGGAACAGTCGGAATTGCATATAATACAAAGCTCCTTCCGAATAAAGAATTCAAAAGCTGGAATGATTTATGGGATGAAGAATTAGAAAATAAAATCTTGCTTGTTGATGGTGCTCGTGAAGTCATTGGAATGGGATTGAATAGCCTTCACTATTCATTAAATGACACAAATGAAGAGCATCTGCAGGAAGCTAAGGATAAACTGGATACATTAACTCCGAATATTAAAGCAATCGTGGGTGATGAGATCAAAATGCTTCTCGCTCAGGAAGAGGCAGCAGTCGGGTTGGTTTGGTCCGGTGATGCAGCTGATATTATGTGGGATAATGAAAACATTGATTATGTAGTACCGGAAGAAGGCTCTAATCTCTGGTTTGATAATATGGTCATTCCGAAGACATCCAAAAATGTGGACGGAGCACACCAATTCATTAACTTCATGCTCGATCCTGAAAATGCTGCTCAAAACGCAGACTATGTTGGCTATTCCACACCAAATAATGCAGCGTTAGAAATTTTAGGAGAAGAAGTTTCAGGGGATGAACGCTTCTATCCACCTGCTGAGCTAACAGACCGACTTGAGGTCTACGATAATCTCGGCAAAAAGATGCTCGCGCATTATAATGAACTCTTCCTTGAATTTAAAATGCATAAAAAATGAAACCAGAAAACCGATTTCACCTGAGGGTGGGTCGGTTTTTCTTTGTAGGTTTAAAATTCACTGGGCCCATTGATAATTTGTCCAATGTTGACAATCCATTAAGTTCTTTGGTAGCTTTTTATATATTGAAAAGGAAAATAGAATGAAAGAATTCACCTAATAAGTCCTTATTATTTTCTAAGGGAGTACCTTGATCTGAGGGGAGACATATGAAAATCTTTATTATTAAGTTATTTAAAGTACATCTAAGGATTATCTATTTTTTCATTAAATTAACAACTAATATGAAGAACCGAATAGTATTTATAAGCAGGCAATCAAACCAACCTGGTATTGATTTTCTCATGTTAAAGGAAGAGATACGTAAGGAAAATCCAGATTATCAGGTTGTATTTTTGTGCCAAAAATTAGATAAAGGATTAAAAGCGAAAGTGAATTATTACTTTCACTTATATAAACAAATGTATTATTTAGCTACTTCTGAAATAGGTATTATTGATTCATATTGCATTCCTGTCAGTGTGCTGAAGCATAGAGAAAATTTGGAAATTGTACAGATTTGGCACTCCTTAGGTGCAATTAAGAAGTTTGGTTTCCAAACCCTTAATAAATCATTTGGCAGAAGTGGAGATTTGGCCAAAGCAATGGATATGCATAAAAATTACGATGTGGTAATATGTGGATCAAATGCAATGATTCCAAAATATTGCGAAGCCTTTCAAACAACTGCTGATAAAATAAAGGTAATCAGTCTGCCGAGAATTGATTATCTTATTACAGAAGAAACGGAGATTCAAAAGAAAATAATTACAGCCTATCCATCCTTAAAGCAAAAAAAGGTTATTTTGTATGCTCCTACTTTTAGAGAAGGTGAGCATATCCCGTATGATACGGTCATAAAAAATGTGGATTTAGATGAGTATTCGCTCATTATTAAGGGACACCCTGTCAGAAGTGGTGAATATTTTGATGATCGAGTGTATACCTGTCCGGAGTTTAGCTCACTTGAGTTACTTACGGTTGCAGATTATGTTATAACCGATTATTCTGCTATTTCCATAGAAGCATCTATATTAGTAAAACCTCTTTATTTTTATGTATATGATTATGAGAACTATAAGGATAAAAATGGGTTAAACATGGATTTATATGAGGAAATGCCAGGTTGTGTATATGGAGATATAAATGAATTAATGCGTGCGATTAAACATACAGAATATAATCTTAACCTGGTGAGAGATTATAGAGATAAGTATATTTCACATCAGGAAGGAACAGCGACAAACACATTGGCTAAATATATACTGGATTTGTGTGCTCAAAATCAGGTGAAAAAATCTGCGAATTAGATTATATGAAAAACTTTTAGTTTAAATTGAAAAATAGCACCGTAGCTATTTATTACCCATAATGAGAATGGTGGCTATTAGTCTGATGTATAATATAGACTATCTGAAAATAAGGTGAATAGTCAGGATTATTAGCATATAAGAACAGCGGAGGACTACGATGAAAAAGACTAAAAAAAACGTAAAAGCCCTTATGGTTGATATATCTAAAAAAAATAGTGCATTTCGAAAAATCTTCCGGTTTGCATTAAATAAGTATCGTGCCATCAAATACAAAAAATATAATAGGATGGTGATAAATGACAAGCATATTATATTTGAATCATTTATGGGCAGAAGTTACACAGATACCCCTAAAGCTATCTATGAATATATGATAAATAGTGATCAATTCAAGGATTATACATTTATTTGGGCATTTAAAAAACCTGAAGATAAGGCACCTTATTTCACTAACTCGAATACGAAGTTGGTGAAATGGGGATCGGATGAATATTATAAATATTACTCAACATCAAAATACTGGATATCTAATTCAATGGTTCCCATCCATGTTGAGAAAAGGCCTGGACAAGTGTATGTTCAAACATGGCATGGAACACCACTGAAAAAACTGAGGTATGACATTGAAGTCAGTGGAAGTGTACTGAACGATATAGATGATATTAGAAAACGAAACGATCAGGATGCTAGCAGATTTGATTACTTCATATCACCTTCACCTTTTGCTTCCGAAAAGTTTATTTCAGCGTTCAATTTGAAGGGGTTAAATAAGGAAGGCATTATTATTGAAGAAGGTTATCCACGTAACGACTATCTGTTTAACTATACTGAAAAAGATATAAAAGACATTAAGGAAAGACTAAATTTACCGGATGACAAAAAAATAATTCTTTATGCTCCGACATTTAGAGATGATCAACATAAATCTGGGGTAGGTTATACGTATAATTTAGAGTTGGACTTCGAAAAACTTCAAAAAGAGATTAGTTCAGATTACATTATTCTATTTAGAACTCATTATTTTGTGTCTAATATGTTTGACTTTGAAAAATATCAAGGCTTCATTTATGATGTTTCCAATTATGATGATATAAATCATCTCTATGTGATAAGTGATTTGTTAATAACTGATTACTCCAGTGTCTTTTTCGATTATGCTAATTTAAACAGGCCTATCCTCTTTTATATGTATGACTTAGAAAATTATCAAAATAACTTACGAGACTTTTATATAAGCTTAGATGAGCTACCAATGCCTATTATAAAAAAGGAAGACGATATAATCAGAGCTATCAAATCTGTGGAGGATGACTTTAAAGAATACAAAGTCAGATATGCACAATTTAATAAAAAGTTTAATGATTTAGATGATGGAGAAGCAAGTAAAAGAGTAGTGGAGAAGATTTTCAAATAATTATAGAGGCGATATTTAAAAAGGTGGAGAAAAGCGGATTGGTTTTTCTTCACCTTTTTTTGCAGTTATAGATTTATTTGCAGTATAAAGAGCAATGTACGGTTGAGCTAAGATCAAGCCGGATGTACCATCTGCTTGATTGGATTGTAGTATAAATGAATTAATATATGTTTAAAATTTCACATTCATAAAGGAATTAGACTATTCTTATGCGAAATATTAATATATTACTAAATAAAAGGGGTATTATTATTGCTCGACAATCACAATATGTTTGATAAAAATTCAATATACCATATCACTAATAGAGGGGTTAGAAAGGAGCCGATATTTCATAATATGATCGATAAACATAGATTCATGATTATTCTTGCTGAAGCCCATAGCAAATATGATTTTAAGCTCCATGCGTACTGCCTTATGAACAATCACTTTCACCTTCTCTTAGAAACCTTCAATTCTCCTTTAAGCAAAATCATGCAAACCATTCAACAAAGATATGCCATGTATTATAACTATACCTATCAATCTCAAGGGCATGTATTTCAAGCCAGTTACTATTTCAGAATCGTTGATAGCTCAAATGATTTTTTAAATGTTAGCAAATATATTCATATAAATCCTGTTGCAGCAGGATTGGTTACAAACCCACAGGATTATCAGTGGAGCAGCTATGCCACATTCTCCAATCACTCTCCTCGAAATCATCCACTAATCGAAACGGATACTACCTATTCTTTATACCCAAATAATTCAAAAGAATTATATAAAAAATTCATTGAAAAACAGTCATAATGGTTGTCATATATTAAAAGGTGCCTCATTCATTGGGCACCTTTTTTATGGAAGAGTCATATGGACATTTCTGGTCCACCTTTGTGCAGTCTTAAAAAGTTACCTATATTATGTGGAAGGTCGGTGAAAGGTGGGTGAAGTGTAGGGGGAAGCTGAGCTATGCCCGAGCTATGAGGCACCTATGGACTGGCTATACCGGGGGTAAAGGTGGGTGAAAGGTGGATGAAGTCCAGGTGAAAGGAGCTATGCCCGAGCTATGAGGCACCTATGGTCCAGCTATACCGGGGTAAAGGTGGATGAAAGGTGGGTGAAGTCCGGTGGAAAGGAGCTCTTCCCTACCTATGACCCATCTATGCCCCGGCTATACCCCAGTATAGGTGTATCAAAGGTGGATGAAGTCCGGAGAAAAGGAGCTCTTCCCGACCTATGAGGTACCTATGGACCGGCTATACCGGGGTAAAGGTGGATGAAAGGTGGGTGAAGTCCGGTGGAAAGGAGCTCTTCCCGACCTATGACCCATCTATGCCCCGGCTATACCCCAGTATAGGTGTATCAAAGGTGGATGAAGTCCATGACGAAGCTAGAATACATAAAAAACCCTCCCATTAATGGAGGGTTCAACATAGTTAGGGATCTTATAACTGACTTCCAAAGAACTCTCGTGTCCGTTCTTCTTTAGGGTTTTCAAATATTTGCTCAGGAGTGCCTTTTTCCAGGATGTTTCCTTCGTGCATAAAGAGGATTTGGTCAGCAACTTCGCGGGCGAAGCCCATTTCGTGGGTGACAATGACCATTGTCATTCCTTCCTGGGCGAGTTCCTTCATGGTGGTCAATACTTCACCAACCAGCTCTGGGTCCAGGGCGGAGGTTGGTTCATCGAATAGCATGATATCAGGTTTCATCGCCAGGGCACGGGCGATGGCTACACGTTGCTTTTGTCCACCGGATAGTTTATTTGGGTAAACATCTGCCTTGTCATCAAGGCCAACCTTTGTTAATAGCTCTAATGCTTCTTGTTTAGCTGTATCTTTGGCAATTTTCTTTACCATAATAGGTGCTTCAATTATATTTTCCAGAACAGTCTTGTGAGGAAAGAGGTTAAAGTGCTGAAAGACCATCCCGATTTTTTGACGTACTTCATTAATATCATGTGTCGTTGTTTCGATTTGTTCACCTTCGATAATGATGGAGCCTCTATCCTTTTTTTCAAGGTAGTTTAAGCAGCGAAGCAATGTACTTTTACCAGATCCGCTTGAACCAAGTAAACAGACAACATCACTTTCGTAGACGGTCAAATTAATATCTTTTAATACATGCAGATCTCCAAAGGACTTATTCAGATTTTCTACTTTAATCATTTCTCGTAGTTCATTCATTTTTGTTTCCCCCTCTTACTAATCGCTTATTGCCATTCTTTTTTCAAGTGCTCGAAGACCCAGTGTTAACACAGCAACCAATAGTAGATAGTAGACGGCAACGATGAGTAAGTAGGTCATCTCGTCAAAATTATTGGATCCGAGTGTGGTCGCCACATTAAACAGCTCATTCAATGAGATGAAGGCAGCGAGAGAAGAATCCTTGAGACCGATAATAAATTGGTTACCTAGTGGTGGAAGGGCTCTTCGTAAGGCTTGAGGGAAAATGATTCGGCGCATGGCGAGTCCGCGTGTCATACCAAGCGAGCGGCCAGCCTCCATTTGTCCTTTATCAATAGATTGAATGGTTCCACGGAAAATCTCAGCAATATAGGCGCCATTATGAAAGGCAAGAGCCAATGATGCTGCCCAGAAATCCGGAATAAGAAAGATGCCGCTGAACCCAAAATAAAGGATGAAGATTTGGACAATTAATGGGGTTCCGCGAACAAGATATATATAAGCATCTGATATGTAACCGAGCAATTTAATTTTCGAGATTTTAAGTAAAGCTACAAATAGTCCTATTATAATTCCGATTATGATGGAGACGACAGTCAATTCAAGAGTTAACAGAAGTGCATCGAAGAATACCCCGCGGGTATCAACTAATGTTTGAAAAAAATGCGATAAATCTTGCAATCGTAACAGCTCCCTTTCATTCTTTATTATCTGGTTTTTGAGTAATGTCTTCACCAAAATACTTCATACTAATTTTTGATAGAGTACCGTTTTTACGTAGTTCCTCAAGTGCTTTATTGACCTCTTCAAGAAGTTTTGGATTATCCTGTGGAAGCACTATAGCCTGCTCACTTCGTTCAATCAGCTGTTGTCCAACAATTTTGAAGCCTTCTTTGGCAGCAGTTTTGCCTGTGACAAAATCAGTGATGACAGCATCATGTCGGCCATTGCTTAATGCCTTGAGTGCAGTCACATCACTATCGTATGTTTTAATATTAGATGTATATCTGCTCGCAGTGTCTGCGTATGTAGATCCTTTGGCGGCTGCAACTTCTTTTCCTTTTAAATCTTTAACTGTTTTGATGTTACTGTCTGGGCGGGTAAAAATTTGTGGACCCGAATAGTAGTAGGGAGTGGAAAAGAGGACGAATTTTGAACGTGCCTCATTAATGGTATGGCTGGCCACTGCAGCATCAGCTCTCCCTGTCTTTACACCTTCAACAATTCCTTTAAATTTCATTTGTTTTTGGACAGGTTCAAGTCCCAATTGTTTAGCGATGGCTTCCCCAACTTCAATATCAAATCCAGTCATTGTCATATCATCGTTCATATAGCTGAAGGGCTTAAATTCCCCGGAAGCGGTGAAAACGAATTGATCTTTATTAATCAATTCTGCCCCGCTGGCCATTTGCTCCTTTTCTGCGCAGGCAGTCAAGGAACCTAGCAGGAGGAGTAGAAAGATAAACGGAAGAATATTTTTTTTCATTCCAGTTGAATCTCCTTTCAGTGTCAATAGAGCTTGCTTTCTAACTAAATACCCATAAATGCCAGTAATTAACCAAAATACTAAAAAACAACTTTATTGGAATAGTAAACAGTAAGAAGAAGGACCTGTATGTCATCGTAGAATAAGCTGAGATTTTCAGGTATACTGATACTAATTAATGGGGGATAAATGGTATAAAGAAGAGGCTGAAGAATGAATTTTTCATTGATATAGATTTGAGTAAGTTAAGGAGTGATTTTAAGATGGAATATGATGATAAAGTTAAAAACCGTATTAAGAGGATGGAAGGTCAATTACGCGGGATACTTAAAATGATGGAGGATGGAAAGGATTGCAAAGAAGTCGTGACTCAGCTGTCTGCGGTACGTTCTGCAGTAGACAAGACAATTGGAGTCATCGTCAGCAATAACCTTATAGAGTGCGTGAAAAATGCGGAGGATGTAGAGAAGGAAAAGTTAGTGAATGAAGCAGTGCATTTGTTGGTCAAAAGTCGCTGAGAGTTCCGGTTGGCTTTTTTTATTAAAATTTGATATACCTATAGGGGTAATGGGATAGGGAATTTTAAAGGAGGCGGAATCAGTACAATGAAAACAATTGAGCCACAAGAAGTGGAAGCGAAACTGGCTGAAGGGCAGTCTTTAAATATTATTGATGTTCGAGAAGTAGATGAAGTACGCAACGGGAAAATTCCAACCGCGGTTAATATTCCTTTAGGCCTGCTTGAATTTCGGATGAATGAGTTGGATAAATCAAAAGAATATATAGTTGTTTGCCATGCAGGAGGAAGAAGCACCAGAGCTGTTCAGTTTCTTGAATCTGAAGGATATGATGTAACCAATATGAATGGTGGCATGCTTGAGTGGGAAGGGGAAACTGAATAATAAGAAAAGACGAGAATTCAGGGTCTATCCCATTCTCGTCTTCTTTTTTTGCAATCCATTTCTTGAAATTTATTAAATTCAGATGGATTTATAGAATCCTAATATTTTATTGATGTTCATATCGATTTACTGGATCCGATTAAATACTTTGCTGCCACATCATAGGAAAATCCAAATATAATCATCAAAGCCTCGATAATGAGGGGCTCATAATACTACCTTATTATTCTGGCATTAAGCATACAACCTTTCAACCATTCAGTGTGCATGCTCCTTTTAGTATTTATTCGGTTGCTTTTTTCACTTCAATATATAAAAGATGGTGATCTTCTGCATCCTCTACTGTAAAGATAAATCCATTCTCTTCCAATGTATCCCCAATGGCTGCATCGATTTTATGAGTTAAAAACCAACCCCCTAATGTGTCTACATCCGGATAGTCCATGTGTATTCCAAGCAAATCCTCAATCTCAGACAATAGCATTTTAGCATCTAGAATATAATGATAGTCACCTATTCTACGAATCTCTGGTAGCTCATCTGTATCGAACTCATCACGGATTTCCCCAACGATTTCCTCAAGAATATCTTCAACTGTGACAATACCGGAAGTACCGCCGTACTCATCAAGTAACACGGCTATGTGTATGCGTTCCTTCTGCATTTTCACAAGTAAATCATGTATAGGAATCGTTTCAATCACCGTGATAAGTGGTTTAACATAATCACGGATAGGCATATCTGTTTTCAAACCGCTTCTAAGACTGGCTGTTAGTAATTCCTTAACATTCACAAAACCAATAATCGTATCTTTATCTCCATCCGTAACGGGATAGCGCGTATATTGTTCATTATTTAAGGAAGCAACAATATCTTCTAAAATATCATCCTTTTGAAACGTTTGAATCTCTGTCCGCGGCACCATAATTTCTCTGGCAATCCGATCATCAAACTCAAAGATATTGTTTACATATTTAAACTCAGATTGATTGATTTCTCCCTTTTTATAACTGTCGGTCAGAATCATCCGCAACTCTTCTTCAGAATGGGCAATGTCTCCTTCGCTAGCCGGTTTTATGCCAAATAGGCTGGTGATAAATCGGGCAGAATGGTTCAGCGCCCATATAATCGGAAACATCACTCTATAAAACATAATAAGCGGCCGTGCGAAATTCATTGTAATCGTTTCGGCTTTTTGAATCGCAACGGATTTAGGCGCCAATTCTCCCACTACCACATGTAAAAAGGTAATAATAGAGAACGCAATCACAAAGGAAATGATGCTTGCTACCGATTCCTGGATATGCAATTTTTCAAATAGGGGATCAATGAGATGTTTAACAGTGGGCTCCCCTAGCCAACCGATTCCTAATGAGGTAATCGTAATCCCAAGTTGTGTTGCTGATAAATATTCATCTAAATGTGTTACGACCCTCTTGGCTGCTATTGCTTTTCGATTTCCTTCTGCAACAAGCTGATCTATTCTGGTCGCACGGACCTTAACAATGGCAAATTCCGATGCCACAAAGAACATCGTACTTGCTAATAAAAATAAAAGTAAGACTATATTAACTATGTCCATCGTCTCCATTCAATCTCTTTACTCGTCCGGAGTAAAGATTCACCTCCTGACAAATATCCCTTTGTATATTTCTTCACCATCAGGAACCGGTTTAAACTTTTTTGCGACATGTGGGAAAAAATACACGTATATACAGGATACTCCTGTGAGTGACTTTGCTCAATCTTTATGATACTCTTTAAATAGAAAGAATCATGAATGGTGGGCATTCATGATTCTGCAAAAGCCACTCCTTAACGGAGACGAGTATTGATTTTTTTTAGGCCTCACTATCTTTTTAGAGCAGTGAGGTCTATTTTTTATTATTTATCGTGATTACTGTCAGAAGTAAGGTGGCAAAGCTGAATGTTACCATAAATGTCTCAAAGATTGACATGGGACATCACTCCATTTCGGTTGGTTGGTGTCTGCTTAATGGAAGTGACTTTTGCTAGTTCATTATAGCATACATTTAGCAATAATAAGAACAAGTGTTCGTTTTAAGCGGAAATAATGACTTTCGACTCATCAAAAAAGCCGAGATATATTTTATCCCGGCTTGGATTCCAATGGTTTTTCTGAAATAATAATCCCATCATCATCAGCATACACAAATTGTCCAGGAGACCATTCTACGTTTCCGAATGATAGGGTTCCGCCTTTTGTACCTTCGCCTCTCTTTTTACTTTTAAATGGGCATGTCCCAATGGCTTTTATTCCAATTTCTATATGGGCCAAATCAGCTGAATCCCGGACACATCCATTAATAATGATTCCATTTATTTTTCTCTCAGCTGCAATGGCTGCCAACTGGTCACCCAATAATGCGCAATTCAGAGAGCCTCCGCCATCTACAACTAAAATAGTTCCAGGCTCAATTGTTTCCAAGCTTTCTTTTACCAATGAATTGTCTTCATATACCTCAACGGTTCGTATTTCGCCCTGAAATTCCTTTTTCTTACCATAAGAATAGAAGGGGGTTTTACATAGCCTTAACCTGTCAGCGTACTCATCACATAAATCAGCCGTTTTCATGGAAAACATCCTTTCAAAATTTAGTTGCAAGTTTATTATATTGAATTTTCTGTAAATTTTCCATTTATTAAGAGTTGAATGTTTCTAAATATCGGCTTCATGGGAATATAAGAGATACAAGTTTTTCCGAAGATAAGGAGAAAAAATAATGAGTATGTTTAATAAGGTACTATTTATTTACAATGGCGCTGCTGGTCAGACGGAAACAGATCGGGCACTTGCTGCCGTACTTCCTGTAATTAGTACTGAAACGAAAGAATTAAAAGTGGTGCAAACGGAAGAGGCAGGAGAAACTAAAAAAATCTGTTTTGAGCTTGGTGAAGGGTATGACCTTGTTATTATTCTGGGTGGAGATGGAACGGTTCATGAAGCTGTCAATGGGCTTGCTGCTCTGGATAAGAGGCCTGTTTTAGCTATTTTGCCGGGAGGTACATGCAATGATTTCAGCAGAATGCTCAATATCCCGCAAAATCTAAAAAAAGCGGCAGAGACAATCATGAATGGTCAACAAGTTCCGGTAGATGTAGGGAAAGTTAATGCTGACCACTACTTTCTTAATTTCTGGGGAATTGGCCTAATCACTCATACATCAAGTAATATTGATGAAAACCAAAAGAGATTAATGGGGAAAATGAGTTACTTTATTAGTGCATTACGAACGGTGAAAGAGGCGGAGACTTTTCGTTATAAAATGAAGACTGATCAAGGTGAATATGAAGATGAGGCAGTGATGATCATGGTGCTGAATGGGAGATACATTGGATCCAATCAAATACCTCTGCCATCCATTAATATAGATGATGGACTATTTGATGTATTAGTAGTAAAAGAATCATCATTTGGTGCTTTTCTTGATCTGTATTCTCTTAATTCTCCTGATGTAAACCTAAATGATGCTGAAACAAGGCTGTTCCATTTGCAGACGAAATCATTGTCAATTGAAACAGAAGAAGTGCTGGAAGCGGACACAGATGGCGAAATTTATTTGGAAACTCCCGCAACTATGGAAATCCTAAAGCATCATATACACATGATCAAGGGTTATTAGTATCTTGGGGTTACAAAGTATACCTTTTCCTTTAAAATGGTAGAAAAGCCAGAATCGGAAGTGAATTTATGTCTAAGTTGATAGAAAATACACCATTCCCCCGTACAAGAGAGATGCTACGTACTGATATGCGCAAAATGGGGTTAAAAAGAGGTATGAATGTCCTTGTTCATTCCTCGCTATCATCAGTTGGATGGGTGAATGGAGGAGCTGTTGCCATTATTCAGGCATTGATGGATTCTGTTACAGAAGAAGGAACCATTATCATGCCGGCTCAATCTGCGGATTTGTCAGACCCAGCTGAATGGTTGAACCCACCAATCCCTTGGGAATGGTGGGAAACCGTGAGAAATACAATGCCAGCTTTTGAACCTGCTGTTACACCTACATATGGCATGGGAAAAATTGCAGAGCTATTTCGTACATATCCAGGTGTTTTAAGAAGCAACCATCCAAATGTTTCGTTTACTGCATGGGGTAAGCGTAATGGTGAAATCCTTGCCAATCATCAATTGGAAAATGGATTGGGTGAAGGATCTCCACTAAGAAAACTCTATGATTTAGATGCTCATGTCCTGTTTATCGGAACGAGCTATGAAACGAACACCTGCTTTCATTTGGCAGAATATCGATCTGGTACCAGAGAAGTAATTCAAAAAGGTACTCCAATCCTTGTAGATGGAGAGCGGAAATGGGTGGAGTATACGGATATTGAATATGATGATACTGAATTTGATACAATCGGAATTGCATTCGAACAACAGTACTCCGTTACTAAAGGTAAAATTGGCAGTGCTGATTCCAAGTTATTTTCCTTTTGCGAGGCAGTTGATTATGCAGTGGAATACTTTAAGAATGAAGCGAAGGCGAAGGTTTAGCTTTATAGCAGATTATCGAAGAATGAGATCGTTCTTTTATTTACCGTAATGTGTTCTTTTCTTGATGGCTGTTTCCAACTTGATCAAATATCCTCACTGTTCTTTACATTGATTATGTACATAAAGAGGCTTTCCCGAAAACTTGTTTGGAAAAGCCTCGTTGGATTATTTATTCTACGTGCTGCATATCATTTTCGAATAGAAGCTCCAATTTGCCATCATGAAATTCAAGCTTCGTTAAACTTGTATTCCCTGGCGGTGTCGCTTTAAAGACGTCTGAAAGTGGTGTGTTTTTAATATGCGTAAGCAGAACACGCAGGAAAATAGAATGGGTCACAATAAGGATGGTACCGGAAGGGTTTTCGTTTATAATTCTTTCGAACACATCGACAGCTCTTTTCTTGAGCTGATTAAAGGTTTCACCTGTCTCTGTCTCAAATAAATGTGGGGTTTCCCAAAAAATTTTAAATTCCTCTGGAAATTCCGCCTCAATTTCATCTCTGATGCGCCCGTCCCAATCTCCAAAATGCATTTCACGTAAGTCATCATCCTTAATCAGGCTAATCTCACGTTCACCGATAATATATTGAGCTGTTTCATAGGCACGTTTTGATGTACTGCTGTACACTTTATCAAGTTTTACATCAGCAAGCCTCTTTCCAAGAGCTTTTGCATCATTAATACCTTTTTCGGTCAGTTCGCCATTTCCCCAGCCTTGCATAATACGATTGACATTCCATTCTGTAAGTCCGTGTCTAGTTAAGTAGATTGTTAGCAACGTACATGTCTCCTTTGCAATTTGTGAATAATCATAAGTATAACGCAATCATGGTTGGATAGAAAAACAATGGATTGCCAGTCTAACTTTGAATAGATCGATCATAAGTGATAAACATTGATGAATATACTATAGGGGGGTATAGTATATTTAATAATAGATAATCGGAGGGAGGTCACTATGAGCGAGATAGAGATTACTGAAGAGATGGGTAATCATTGCCATCATGATCAAGAACGAAAAAGCCATCATTCTGATAACGTGAAAAAAAATTTAATCAGTCGTTTAAATAGGGTTGAAGGGCAGATTAGAGGGATTAAAGGAATGATTGAAAAGGATGTATATTGCGATGATATTATAACCCAGATTGCAGCTACGCAATCAGCTCTGAATGCTGTTGGAAAGTTGATGCTAGAAGGACATATGAAATCATGTGTAGCAGAAAGAATTCAACAGGGTGATATGGAAGTACTCGATGAAGTATTAATTACCATACAAAAATTAATGAAAAAATAGGAGGAATTTAGAATGGAAACAACGATCTTAAATGTAAAAGGTATGTCTTGCGGGCATTGTGTGAAAGCAGTTGAAGGCAGTGTAAGTGAGTTGAACGGAGTGAGTTCTGTGAAGGTTACATTGGATACGGGAAAAGTGGAAGTCCAATATAATCCGGCAATGGTTAATCTAGAAACCATTAAAGATTCTATTGATGAACAAGGGTATGATGTCGATTAATATGTGAATTGAATTAATGGGCTATGCCATGCCCTATTCAAATAGATGCAAGTTCAACAACAAGGTGGTGAATTTATGAAGCATGTCCATTTGCAGATTACTGGAATGACCTGTGCCGCCTGCTCGGCAAGGATTGAAAAGGTGCTTGGAAAAATGGAGGGTGTAAAAGAGGCGAATGTGAATTTAGCCACTGAAACATCTACTATTCTTTATGATCCTAATCTCGTATCAGCGAACGATTTAAGAGAAAAAATAGAAAAGATAGGGTACGGAGTTACAACGAGAGTAGCGGAACTAATGATTACCGGAATGACCTGTGCCGCCTGTTCAGCCAGAATTAAAAAGGTACTGAACAAGACGGAGGGTGTCTTAAATGCCAATATAAATCTTGCCTTGGAATCAGGCACGATTGAATATTCTAGCAGTGAGTTATCTGAGAAAGATCTCATTGCCAAAATAGAAAAATTAGGCTATGGTGCTTCACCAAAGGAACAGCATAAACAGGAAAGTGAAGACCCGAGGCAATCGGCTATCAAAAAACAACAGCTTAAGTTTATAGCAGCTGCATTCCTTTCATTGCCACTATTATGGACGATGGTAGCCCATTTTTCTTTCACTTCCTGGATGTATATACCGGATATTTTACTAAACCCGTGGGTTCAGCTGGCTTTGGCGACGCCCGTTCAGTTCGTTATTGGTTGGCAATTTTATAAAGGGGCCTATAAGGCTCTGCGAAATGGCAGTGCCAATATGGATGTATTAGTGGTGCTTGGTACATCTGCTGCCTATTTTTATAGTTTATATGAATCTATAGTAAAGAGCGGGCATCATTATGCTGAGATGCCGCATCTCTATTTTGAAACAAGTGCCATTTTAATTACTTTAATTTTGCTGGGTAAATTATTTGAGGCTAAGGCAAAAGGCCGTACATCAGATGCCATTAAGAAGATGATTGGCTTGCAGCCCAAGACGGCAATTGTCATTCGTGATCAAAAGGAAGTGAAAGTTTCGCTTGCCGATGTGATCGTAGGAGATTTAATCCAAGTGAAACCTGGAGAGCGCATTCCTGTGGATGGTGAAGTACTCGAAGGAAGTTCAGCTGTAGATGAATCCATGTTAACGGGTGAAAGTGTCCCAGTTGATAAAAATCCAGGGGACCAAGTCTTCGGGGCTACCATAAATAAAAATGGTGCATTAAAGATGAGGGCTATTAAAGTTGGTAAGGATACAGCCCTATCCCAAATTATTAGAGTGGTCGAACAGGCCCAGGGTTCGAAGGCTCCAATTCAGCGTTTAGCGGATAAAATATCAGGTGTTTTTGTTCCGATTGTAGTAGGAATAGCCGTTTTGACATTTATAGCATGGTATTTTATCGTGGACCGGGGAAATTTCACTACGGCTCTAGAAAATATGATTGCTGTTCTTGTAATAGCCTGTCCATGTGCGTTAGGGTTGGCTACACCGACATCCATAATGGCTGGGTCTGGCCGGGCAGCTGAATTTGGTATTTTATTTAAAGGCGGAGAGCATTTAGAGACCGCTCATCAGATTAATACCGTACTGTTGGATAAGACAGGGACAATAACAAATGGTAAACCGATTTTAACGGATATTGTACCAATCGGAAATTGGTATCAGGAAGAACTGTTAAAACTCATAGCGGCAGCGGAGAAACCATCCGAGCATCCTCTGGCTCAGGCTATAGTCGAAGCGGCCCATGAGCATAATCTGGAGCTTACAGAAGCAATCGATTTTCAAAGTACTCCGGGATTTGGAATTCGCGCTTCTGTTGGGCAGGATGAAGTCCTGGTAGGAACGAGAAAATGGATGACGGCTAATCAGCTTGATATCACCTCTACTCAACCGTTTATGGAGGATCTTGAGAAAGAAGGGAAAACAGCGATGATTGCTGCGGTGAATGGAAATGTTGCTGGTATCATTGCTGTGGCTGATACGATTAAAGAGACATCCCGACAGGCGGTGCAACGTCTAAGGGAGATGGGCATCGATGTGTGGATGATTACAGGAGACAATCAGAGCACCGCGCAGACCATCGCAAAGCAGGCTGGTATTCAACATGTGATTGCTGAAGTTCTTCCAGAAGGAAAGGCAAATGCAATTAAAAAATTGCAATCTGAAGGAAGAAAAGTAGCGATGGTCGGTGACGGCATTAATGATGCTCCGGCCCTGGCGTTGGCCGATATCGGTATTGCTATTGGCACAGGTACAGATATTGCAATTGAAGCGGCTGATATTACATTGATGAAGGGCGACTTAAATGGAATAGCAGATGCATTTTATTTAAGTAAGCAGACGATGCGTAATATTAAGCAAAATTTATTTTGGGCTTTTGGCTATAATACGCTCGGAATTCCAGTGGCGTTTATGGGACTGCTCGCCCCTTGGCTGGCAGGTGGTACTATGGCATTCAGTTCGGTGAGTGTGGTCTTAAATGCCCTGCGTCTTCAACGAATTAAGCTAAAGTAAATAGAATAGGGAAGTGCCGACATGGTAAGTGTCGGCATTTTTTTGCGTTTTATAACAATAAGCGGCTGGGTAATGGTTTAAAACAAATAAAGGAAACTCTCATCTTTTATAGAATGTAAAAAGTATGAGGGGTGGGATATTATGGAAATAGAGATTCCGAGGAAACGGATGTCAAAGGGGAAGAAAATTAGTTTATGGGTCCTTGCTATTTTAGTAGTCATTCTTTTAATTGGTTCGCTGGGAGCAGTTTATTTTGTTAAACGGTCTTTACCGAAAATAGAAGGTGAACTTGAGCTGGTGGGGTTACATAATGAGGTGGAGGTTTTACGTGATCAAGAAGGAGTTCCGCATATAAAGGGCGATGATACACAGGATTTATTTTTTGCCCAAGGTTATGTACAGGCTCAGGATAGGATGTTTCAAATGGATTTATCAAGAAGGCAGGCATCAGGCAGATTAAGTGAAGTAATAGGAGAAGCCATGCTTAAAAACGATAAATATTTCCGAACTCTAGGTTTGAGAAGAGCTGCTGAAGATTCTTATGAAGCCTATTCACCGGAGGCAAAAGAAATACTTCATTCATTTGCTGAGGGTGTAAATACCTACATAAAAGAAAAAAAGGCCAATGGGAAATGGCCGATAGAGTTTACCTTTCTTGGGTATGAGCCAGAGGAGTGGACTCCGATTGATTCACTGACGATTGGTAAGTATATGGCCTTTGATTTAGGAGGAAACTGGAACAGTCAGGCTTTTCGCCATTATTTGCTGCAAAGTTTCCCGAAGGAAAAAGCATATGAATTATTTCCAAGTTACCCTGCAGGAGCACCAGTGAATATAACGAAAGATGAACTCGACATAGAAGGCAGTTTATCTTCTTCTGTTGTCCCGAATGAATATAACGGAAGCAATAATTGGGTAGTCTCAGGTGAGAAGACCCAATCAGGAGAACCTTTATTGGCAAATGATCCACATTTATCATTGGCCACCCCCTCTGTCTGGTATCAAAATCATTTGGAAGGGCCTGGCTATAATGTTAGTGGTGTCATTTTTGCGGGCATTCCAGGAATCATTTTAGGTCATAATCAAACTATTGCATGGGGAGTTACGAATGTGGGACCTGATGTACAGGATTTATATATTGAGAAGAGAAATCCTGAACAGGAAGATGAATTTCTTTATAAGAAAGAATGGGAAAAAGCTCAAGTTATTCATGAGAAGATAAAGATAAAAGGACAGAAATCGGAGGATTTTAAAATAACCATTACACGTCATGGGCCTGTCATCTCTGAATTTTTAGGAAGTGTTGGCAAGGAGCATGTTTTAGCTTTAAAGTGGACTGCTTTGCAGCCTTCAAATGAGTTGGAGGCCGTGCTAAATATGGGTAAATCAAAAGATTGGACCGAATTTGAAAAGGCGCTGGGGGATTTTGAATCGCCGGCACAAAATTTTGTCTTTGCCTCAAAGGAAGGGACAATTGCTTATAAGGCTAATGGGAAGATTCCTATTCGAAAAGATAAGCAGGATGCTCTTTTACCGGTAGAAGGCTGGACAGGAGATAATGAGTGGATTGGGTATATTCCCTATAACGAGTTACCGCGTACAATTAATGCTGAAAAAGGCTACATATCAACGGCTAACAATAAAGTAACAGATCAACACTATCCGTATCATATAAGCCATGATTGGGCCCAGCCCTATCGCCAGATGAGGATTGATAAAGTTCTTTCAGGTAATGATAAATTAACGATTAAAGAGATGAAGAAATTACAAATGGATCAGCAAAATCTGCAGGCTGAGGAATTCCTGCCGAAGTTTATAGAAGAAATATCAGAGACTAAAGAAACAGAGGCCATTGGTGTTTTAGAGGACTGGAATTACATGGATGACAAAGAAAAGGCAGCTCCGTTACTCTTCCAATTGTGGATGGCAGAAATATCGGACACCTTATTCGCAGATGATATATCTGAAGAAATGCTCACCCTTTTCAGAGGCAGAAAGCAAGCTGTTGATCAGCTTCTTAGAAAATCGTTAAATGGTGAAAAGAGTATTTGGATTGAAGAAAAGGGTGGTTTAAAGACGGTGCTGGAAACCAGCTTGAAGAAAGCTATTGCAAAAGGGAAAGAGATGCAGGGAGGGGATCTTTCTAATTGGAGGTGGGGGGATTATCACCAAATTCAATTTAAGCATCCGCTATCCTCAGTCAGTCCTCTTCAACATGTGTTTAATTATAAGGGGGGACTAGAGAGTGGGGGAAGTGCGGTTACGGTTCAGGCAGCTGGTTACGATACGAAAGGAACAATTAATCATGGAGGATCATGGAGGTTTATTGCGGATCTCTCTGATTTATCCAGGGCCTCACATATAGTCGGACCTGGACAGTCCGGGCAATTAGGAAGCGAATGGTACCAAAACCAAATGGAAGATTGGGTTACAGGGACATATCATTTAACGAAACTAAATGAAAAGAATGGAGTCAAGCTGCTGTTAACACCAAAAAGAAAAAGGTAGTTTTTTCCGAATAAGTAAAATAATTAAAAAATAGATGCGTAAGTTTAGTAATGTTGGGAAAAAAGTCTTATAATTTTATACGAGAAGTTTACGTGAACGTTTGAATTTTTTAAAACAGTGGGATTATATAATTTTAATCTGTATTTATAAAATAAGGCTGGTGCCTACTCACTTTTTGCTAAGGGTTGGATTAAAGGATTACCAATGTTACAACAACTTTACAATATAATTTTTTTACGGTTTTTTGAATCTTTTTTGGTTTAATATCGTCTAGAATAAAGGAGAAACAATCTATACCGATAGGATAAGCGGGAAATAGGTAATTAGATATAGGCTTGACTAATCAAAATAGTCTAATAGCCACCTAACATCGTATTGATGAAGACATGCCGGAGGGGTTTGTATTGAAACATGGTAAAAGAGATTTTATATACCTTCATAAACAAGAAGCTGAGCATTTTGTAGCTTCATTTGGCATAGACTTTTTTAGTTTTATGCAATCATTGAAAGAGCCGCCGCCAAATGTTTTATTATTGGATCATCCTTTTATGGATGTTGAATATGATATGCATACACAGTTTAATTATGTTTCCTTTCCCTCATATAAAAAATATTATAAGGAGAGCGGGAAGGAGTATGGGCATATAAGCTGGATTGATTTTGAGGATATTGAGGGGCTGGAAGAATTAGCTCCATGGGAAATTGCTGAAATATTGTATATCAGACATACATTTAACCATCTAAGATCTCCCTTTTATCCAAAATTAAATAATCGGTTTGTCTATTTAACATTAGAGGATGGTTTTTATAATAAAGTTTATTACCGGTATTGGAATGATTTTTACCAGTTAATTTCCAAGCTAATTCCTGAGCATGTGGAGACAAATAAGCCGGATCGATTATGGCTTGGCGGTAGAAAAAGAACAGAGAATACAATAATCCCTATAGAGATTCTGAAACAGTTGTCCCCTTTGTTTAATGAGGGTGTAATCATTAGCTTTCATAAGTCAATTCAAACAAGACAAACTATCGAGATTCCAGTGTGGGTTGTTGGAGATTATCGGCATGAAGATGAGCTGAGAGATGAGTTAAGGACGATTTATCAAAAGCAGCAAACTGTTAATCTCGTTTATCAGAAGAAAATGAAAGAGTGGGTCATAGATGGAAAATAAACCTCCTGTAAAATTAAGGAGGTTTTCCTAATTTATTATACAGATATTCAGGTTCACAAATTATGTTCGAATATGCATATAATAAGAAGAATATAAGTTTTGCCTATAAGAGGAACCTGTCACATATTAATTTAATGTTCTGAAAAGGAAATGATACAATATATTATGTATCAATTAACGGAGGGTAAATTCAATGAAAATTAAACTAGGATTATTATATGGTGGAAAATCTGCTGAACATAAAGTGTCCATGCAAACTGCTATGGCAGTCATCAAAGCATTGGATTCATCTAAATATGAGATACATCCGATTTACATAAATGAAGAGGGAGAATGGATTAAAGGACCGCAATTACAAGGGCCGGTTGAATCTGTTAAAGAGCTGGAATTTGACCACAGAAGTCAGGCTGTTCAAACAACTGGTTTTAACAGTATTATCGCTCACGGATCTGATGATGCATTCGATGTTATTTTCCCATTATTACATGGCCCTAATGGTGAAGATGGTACAGTACAGGGGTTGCTCGAGTTGCTTAATATTCCATATGTAGGAAATGGTGTTCTTGCTTCTTCAGCAGGTATGGATAAAGTAATCATGAAGAATATATTTGCCCAGGCTGGGTTAGGGCAGGTTGGTTATGTTTCTTATTTACGTTCAGAATGGAGCGGAAATGAAGAAAAGGTATGCCAAGAGGTAGAAAAAGCATTGGGATATCCATGTTTTGTTAAACCGGCAAACTTAGGTTCCAGTGTTGGGATTAGTAAATGTGAAAATGCAGAAGAGCTGCATAAAGCATTTGAAGAGGCATTCCAATTCGACCGAAAAGTAATCATTGAAGAAGGTGTTACTGCAAGAGAGGTTGAGATTGGCGTTATTGGAAATGATTATCCTGAGTGTTCTGTTGCAGGGGAAATTATTCCGAAAAAAGCGTTTTATGACTATAAAGCTAAATACGAAGATGGCGATACAGCATTGGTAATACCTGCAGAGATTTCTCAGGAAGAATATCAAATGCTGCATGACATGGCAATTAAGGCATACAAAGCATTGGATTGTTCCGGGCTTGTGAGAGCAGATTTCTTCCTTACACATGAAGGAAAAGCTTATATTAATGAAGTAAATACAATGCCGGGATTTACACCATTTAGTATGTTCCCATTACTTTGGAGCCACACTGGAGTGGAGTATCCGCAATTAATTGAAAAACTGATTAATTTAGCTATTGAAAGACATGCTGAAAAGCAAAAAATTAAATATACTATTTAATACACTGTAGCCTGGCTGTACAAATGAGAAATGTAAGAGTCAGCGTATTAAGCTGGATGGGTTGATTTCATCATATCCGGCTTAATACTAATGATAGGACTATGCATACTCAATTAAACGGCAGAGGAATGCTGTACAGCCGATTTTTCTTTAATTGGCTGTATCTGTTTCAGGGATGATAAAGGGTAATGGAGGATTAATATGATCAAACGTACATTGGCTGAAATTGCAGCTATGGTAGACGGGAGTATAAATGAAGGTTTCGAAGATATACTTGTTTCAGGAGTAACAAATGATACAAGAAAAATCGAGGAAGGCAATCTATTTGTTCCTTTGCAGGGTGAAAATAGCAATGGGCATAATCATGTAGAGGCAGCTTTCGCTCAGGGAGCAGCTGCTTCATTCTGGGAATCAGATGCACCGAATCCTCCTGAAAGCAGAGCATTGATTTTTGTTAAGGATAGTTTAAAGGCATTACAACAGTTATCCAGAGCATATTTACATGAGTTGGATACGAAAGTAATCGGGATTACAGGAAGTAATGGGAAAACGACTACTAAAGATATGACTGCCTCGATCATGAAAACAAAATATCGGGTACATAAAACAAGTGGAAATTACAACAATCACATTGGATTGCCACTTACGATTTTGTCTGCTCCGGAAGATACAGAAATCCTGATACTAGAAATGGGAATGAGCAGCAGTGGGGAGATTTCACTCCTTTCACAGATTGGACAACCTGACGTAGCGATTATTACTAATATTGGTGAGGCACATTTACTAGACTTAGGTTCTCGCGAGGGAATTGCAGACGCCAAAATGGAAATTGTCGAGGGTTTAAAGAAGGATGGAACACTCATCTTTAATGGAGATGAACCTCTTCTGTTAAGTAGGGTATCCAAGCATGCTTATAAGCAGATTACATTTGGCAGCAGTATGACAAATGACTATTATCCTGTTCAAAGCAAAGCAGGAGAGAATGAAATGGAATTTACAATTGATGTAGATGGTAATCATTCTTTTGTATTGCCGCTCTTAGGCAATCATAATGTGTTGAATGCATTGGCGGCGATAGCTGCCGGCAGAACGATGGGAGTCTCCTGGGAACAAATCACTACAGGTCTTGCTGAAGTAAAACTATCTAATATGCGGATGGAAGTATCCTTTGGAGCGAGAGGCGAAAAAATCATAAACGATGCTTATAATGCCAGCCCGACTTCAGTTAAAGCAGCTATTGAATTAGTGAAAGGGATGACAGGTACGGGCAAGAAGATTCTTGTACTAGGCGATATGCTTGAATTGGGACCAGAGGAAGAGATGTATCACTCCAAAATGGGTGAATTAATCACAGAGGAGATTGATTATGTCTTTACGTATGGTAAATTGGCTGAAAAGATTGCCGAAGGTGCTGCAGAAAATTTGAATAAAGAACGCATTTATCATTTCAGTGATAAGGATCAATTATCATTGAAGTTAAAAGAAGTCATTGATGAACATTCTATTGTGTTGGTCAAAGCTTCGAGAGGGATGAGACTTGAAGAAGTCGTTCGTAGCCTTCAAGACTAAACCTTAAAGATATACTATCCCACGATGTCATTCATTCTTTAAGGATGAATGACATTTTTAAAAATTTTATACATATCTGCATGATTTGAATGAAATCTGGGTAATATATAACTGTATGTAAATAGAGGTTATTTATTAGTTAATTGGCGTTTTTATGCTGCACACTAAACTAGGTTAGTTAATCAATCGATTGATTAGTAGGTAAATGTAATATTTTATTTAATTTTGATACCAAGATCCGATTGCTTTGTATAAATCGAGTCCTGGCATAAATCATCTATGTGTACTACAAACAAAATTCTGTAAATATGTTTATAAACCTCTATTTTATTTAAAACAAATCGTGACTATAACGGCTTATCGTGTACAAGATTAGTGTGCAGCGCCTATTCTTCACCCATCAACGGCTTTAAAAAGGGAGAATACAGTTCTTAAATTAGCTAATTTAGAACCACAAAGGTATCTGTTAATAGCTTGAAGATTTGAAGCAGGAAAAATAGCATAATAGAATATTGCAAGTGCGATTATTTGCAATCCCGGTCTGTTTTTGTTAACATAAGTTAAATACATGCGTTTCATGAAAATTTTCCAAATGAATTGGACTTATGAACTCATGCTGCCGGGATACTGACGGCCGCTTTTTTTTGTGAGATCGAACCCTGTGCAACAGGCATGATTAAATTGACCGTAATCCTGTTTTACAGGAATGAAAAATATATTGAAGCAATTGTTAAAATAACACCTATCTTGGGGGTAGAAAAATTAATGACATTATTTAGTGAATTAGGAATTAGCAGCGACACATTAAGAGCAGTAGAAGGCATGGGGTTTGAAGAAGCAACTCCAATCCAATCTGAAACGATTCCACTTGCATTGCAGGGTGGGGATTTAATCGGACAAGCTCAAACAGGTACTGGTAAAACTGCTGCGTTTGGAATTCCGATGATTGAAAAAATCGATGTAAAAAGAGACGAAATTCAGGGATTAATCATTGCACCGACACGTGAACTTGCTATTCAGGTTTCTGAAGAGCTTTACAAAATCGGAGCAGGCAACCGTTCCCGCGTTCTGGCAGTATATGGCGGTCAGGATATAACTCGTCAAATCCGTGCGTTAAAAAAACGTCCGCATATCATCGTGGGTACACCAGGAAGACTATTGGATCATATTAACAGAAAAACAATTCGTTTGAACAATGTTCATACTGTAGTTCTTGATGAAGCAGATGAAATGTTGAACATGGGATTCATTGAAGATATTGAATCTATTCTATCTTCTGTTCCAGATAATCACCAAACTCTATTGTTCTCTGCAACTATGCCTGATCCAATTCGTCGTATAGCCGAAAGATTCATGCATGAACCAAAAACAGTTCGTGTAAAAGCGAGAGAAATGACTGTACCGGCAATCAGCCAATATTATGTACGTGTTCCGGAAAGAGAAAAATTCGATGCATTAACTCGTCTAATTGATATCCATACGCCGGAATTAGCTATTATATTTGGCCGTACTAAACGTCGTGTTGATGAATTAGCAGAAGCATTAACAGTACGTGGTTATACAGCTGAAGGAATCCATGGTGATTTGACACAAGCACGTCGTATGTCAGTCTTACGCAAGTTTAAAGAGGGAGCAGTCGATATATTGGTAGCTACGGATGTGGCTGCACGTGGTCTTGATATTTCCGGTGTTACTCATGTTTATAACTTTGATATTCCTCAGGATCCTGAAAGTTATGTTCACCGTATTGGACGTACAGGAAGAGCGGGTAAAGAAGGTATGGCAGTTACATTCGTAACTCCACGTGAAATGTCTTATCTTGAAGTGGTTGAACGCACCACTAAAAAGAAAATGGAGCGTATAAAAGCTCCAACTGTTACAGATGCGCTTGAAGGACAGCAAAGAACTGTAAAAGAAAAATTGTACAATGTTGTTTCTTCTGAGGACTTAACGGCATATCTTCCGTTGGCTAAAGAAATGATAGAAGATCATACTGCAGAGGAATTAGTTGCTGCAGCATTGAAATTGTTCATTAGAGAGCCGGATGAAAAGCCTGTAACCATCTCAGAAGAGAGACCACTTCCATTCCGCAAAGATGGCTATAAAGGCGGAAAAGGTGGCGGAAGCAAACGTCCATATAACAGAGGCGGAGACAGAGATAGCCGTGGTGGCGGAGACAGAAGACGCAGCAGCAGCACCAATCAAGGTGGACGCAGAAAGTCTTACTCAAACTCTAAACCAAAAAACACAAGTAAATAAGATTTAAATAAAGGCCAATCCTACACATTAGGATTGGCCTTTTTGTAATGAATTACCTTCTATTGTTCATAATAAGCATAGGAGGTGAGTAAATCTTATGACTATTATTCGCTTAGGTTATGTAGCTATGAGTATGGAATTGAAAAATGCATCCCCCTCAAAAACAATGACATATGCGCAATTCAGCAAGCTGGCAAATAGAGAAGCCGCTATAAAAAGACTGGAGAAAATTGCAAAAACCAATCTTAAAAACTGCCTTCGTTTATTAATTCATAATGAAGTAAATGGTATCCAATTCTTTCGATTTTCCTCAAAATTAATACCACTTGCCAACCATCCGGATTTAGAAGATTGGAACTATATGGCCGGTATAAAAGAGGAAACAAGTGCGATTAAAGAATATCTAAAAAAGCATTCTCATATGAGAATTGATTTTCATCCGGATCACTTCGTTGTTTTAAATAGTGAAGATAAGAATATCTTGAAAACATCAATTAAGACATTAAGGATGCATTTTCGATTACTAAAAGCTTTTGGATTATCGCCAAAACATCGTTGTGTATTACATATTGGTGGTTTATATCAAGATAAGGAACAAGCTCTTGAACAATTTATTCATAATTGGGGATATGTGCCTGCGGATATTCAGGAAATGATTATATTGGAAAATGATGATACGCTATTTGGCATACAGGATACCCTTTACCTGTGTGAAAAACTATCTATTCCCATGGTATTTGATTTGCACCATCATAAACTAAATAGTCAGGGAGATTGGAAAGAGCATTGGCCAAGGATTGTACAAACCTGGGGTAATTCAAGCTTGCCTGTTAAAGTACATCTTTCATCTCCGAAGAATGAAAAAAATAAAAAAGCACATGCTGATCATGTGCAAAAAGAAGAAATGATTGAATTAGTGCGGGGCAATAATCATTTGACAAGCCAAATTGATTGTATGCTGGAGGCAAAGCATAAAGATTTCGCTGTTTTCAAGTTAATCGAGCAATTAAAATTGCTGGATGGCTTTAAAATAATGGGTGGTGCTATATTTTCGTATGAGCCTGTGACAAATGAAAGTCAATAAGCTTGGCATAATAGTAATTACGGCTATGTATGAAAAGGTGCTGTGCCTCTCGTAATTCTTGAGGACCTTTACCAATAGCTAAATAAAAGTGTTCAAAAAGGGTGAGAGATCCTTTTTCTGTTTGCAATGTCTCTAATAACTTGCTTCCCTGATTCGTTTGGCCAGTTACCATATAACGATAGGCTTTTTCAGATGGTGATGTCGGTTGTATATCCAATTCTCTGCGCCATAAGCTCCTGAATATATCCAAAGAACAATTAAGTGAAGCCTCTAAATAAGGTCTGCGTTGCGTATGGACATTTTTCAACAGATTCAATCCCTTCATAACCCATTCTTTTGCTATAAGGAAACTATCGAACATATAAGAATGAGCTATGATGTGAGACAGGCTGATTTCCAGAGTAGGGAATTGTTGCAATAAATCTTTATTGTTAAAGTATTGTTGGCAGGCGTTTCGAACGTTCTCTGGATTTGTGCTGCTGCATAACATAGAGACTAAATACATTTCTCCAAGCTGTATTTTAAAAATAGACAGTAAATCCTTCTCCTTACACAGTAAAAGCATGGGTTCGACGGCTTTTATTAATTTATTGAGTGGCTCTTGCAATCTTAACTGACTAATACCATACATATGTGAAATGATAGAAGCAATATTAATTTCTAAACAGCTCGATGACAGATTAAATACTTGATCAATAAGCTCTGAGTTATCGATCTGACCTTCTGCCTGAGCAATATAAATAGCAAATACCTTTCTTAATTCATTATTTTCTGGGTTGGAGGAATCTTCGAGTATTAATGTTTTAATCCAATCCATGCATCCTAAACGGAATAAATATTCCAGGACAAAGAGTCTCTGAACTACTCCAGATGTACATTTGCAGTAATATAATTTTACAATTTTGAAGGCTTCCTTTTCATTTGTCAGTGATAAAGAAGCCATAGCCTGCATGACATAGATTGGATGATACTGTTCATATGTATGAATAGAGAAGGTGTCAGATAAATTTATCCATTCAGGGATAGAAAATGTAAGGCATTCTTGGCCATTTCCTTTTATGGGTTGAGGAATCAAAAATTTACTGAATGATAAATCCATAGCTTCTACCTTCTCTCTCTAATTTAAAGATACTATTTCTATTATAGTTAATTTTTCCTAGAGAGGAAATAGATTCATCCAATTATCGGTTAACTAAAAAAAGACGGGAGAGTGCGAAGCCCATTATAAGACCGCCGAGATGCCCAGTAATATTAATAGATGATTGAAAAAAAGACATGACTACACCGATTATAATTAAAGCTAGTATCACCTGTGAATTTTGTGGTGAAATTAAATCTTTTCTAAAAAAGATAATATAAACAAAACATCCAAATAATCCATAAATGGAACCACTGGCCCCCACATGAGCATACATTAAAGGTTCTGCAAAGAATGTAAGAACATTTGCAAGGGTGCCAGACAGTATAAAAAGTAGACTGAATCGAAATGTACCTAATATATTTTCCAATCCAGGACCAATGATAATTAAGGAGAAACTATTGAATAATAGATGGGAAAAGCCAATGTGAAGAAAGATTGGTGTGACCAATCTCCAATATTCACCCTCTGCAATGAAAAGGTTAACTCCACTAAATAAGGTGTAAAGATCTCTTCCAAGAGAGATTGGCAAAGAAGTGATAATAAAAAGGACTACACAAACAGCTGTTAAAAGACTGACTCCTGGATAAAAACGAATAAATTGCCCGAAACTTTCGGTACGAGTGAACAAAAGACATCATCCTTACATAATAAGATTTGGTAAATCATTTATAATGAGGTAGTGTTTAAACGTAAATAGCTATATTAATTGTGAGGGTGTGAACCAATGATTGTTGGAATTGGTATCGATATTATTGAACTTGAGAGAGTGAGAGATATTCTTAAACGGCAGCCTAAATTTGTTGATCGTATACTAACTGAAGATGAAAAGGAATACTATCTGTCACTTGGCGAAAATCGGAAAATTGAGTGGTTTGCCGGACGATTTTCTGCTAAAGAGGCATTTTCGAAAGCAAATGGTACAGGTATCGGCGGTAAATTATCGTTCCATGATATTAGTATTATTCCTGATAAGAATGGTAAACCAATGATCAAACATCCTTTAGAGGTAAAGGCACACTTAAGTATTACCCATACTAAACAATATGCGGCTGCTCAGGTTCTACTCGAAAAAAGATAAAAATAAAATGTTTGTCCCCTGCAAGCACATAATCAGAAGGTTTGTCTCATATATTCAATTAACGAATTGGAGAGACAAGGCCTTGTTTTGGACATTTATTACCCATGCGTATTTAAGATATAACACTCTTTGTGGGCATTCAACAGCGATAATGAATTAACATAAGAATAGCAGAAATAAAGAATGTTTTGAAAAGATGTATCTTAAAATGTACTGGAATGTAAATGAACGAACCGGATCGGGCTTTCCTCTCCCTTTTACTTACTACTGTTAAAAGGGGATGAGATCTTGAGGAGGTTAATGATGCTGACGCTGACATTGGGATTTATGTTGGTCTTAGCAGGCTGCGGGGAAAAATCGCAAACTGAAGTTGTAGACGCATTAACGGAAAAGATGAATGAATTAAAGGGATACAAAGCAGATGCGAAAATGACCTTAAAAATGGGCACGGAGCCACAAGTGTATGATGTTGAAGTGTGGTATCAATCTCCATCCAATTACCGGGTAAACTTGAAAAATGCTCAAAAAGATCAAAGTCAAATCATCTTGCGGAATAAAGAAGGGGTATTTGTATTAACACCAGCGCTTAATAAAAGTTTTAAGTTTCAAAGTGAGTGGCCAAAAAATAGCTCTCAGGCTTATCTGTATGAGTCTTTAATTACGGATGTAACTGTTGATGAGGATGCAACCTTTAAGGCAACAGAGGATAATTATGTGTTTGAGACAAAAACAAGATATCAGAACAATAAGATGCTCCCGCTGCAGGTTGTGAAATTTGACCGTAAAACACTGGAGCCGGTAAGTGTAGAGGTAATGGATTCTGATCGTAATACATTAGTTCAAGTTGAATTTGAAAAAACGAAGTTCAATCCGAATTACAGCAATAGCGATTTTGATGTGAAAAAGAATATGACAGGAGCACAATTGGAAGTGCCGGTCATGTCTTCTGAGGAAGAGATTGATTTTGTAACTCAATATCCAACAGCCGAGATACAGGGTGTGGAGCCTGCAGGCGAGAAACTGATTGAAACAGAGGATGGGAAACGAGCTGTTCTGACATTTGCGGGTGATGAAAAACAGTACACGTTAATAGAAACTAAATCAAAGATTGTCAAAGAAGCTGCGGTCACCATAGCAGAAGGTGAGCCTGTTGATTTAGGTTTCACGATTGGCAATATGACCGAAAACTCCATATCCTGGTCTTATGAAGGGATCGATTTCATGCTGGCAGCAAAAAATCTCACAGCAGACGAGATGGTCATGGTTGCGAAATCAGTGCAGGAAACAGCAGAAAAATAGGAGTGAATGGACCTGTTAATAAAGGCAGGTCTATTTCTTTTTAGTTTCTGAGGAATGAATTGACTATCCTTTCATTAAGGGGAATAATCAAATTATAATCATCTAAAGGTAGGTAAACCTCTTATGAAAAATAGTCAATTATCGTATAGAGATACATGGGCAGAAATCAATTTAGATCATATAAAGCATAATGTTGAACAGTTTAGACATCTTTTGCCTCCAACTACTGACATCATGGCGGTTGTAAAGGCAAATGCATATGGGCATGGAGATCGGCAAGTAGCTGAAATGGCATTAAGTGCCGGAGCAACCAGTTTGGCCGTAGCTTTCTTGGATGAAGCGATCAGGCTGCGTCAGGCAGGTATAAAAGTACCGATTTTAGTACTTGGTTCCACTAGAGCGAAAGACTCGAAGGTAGCCGTGCAGTACAATATTTCATTAAATGTACATGACATTGATTGGATAGGGAAAGCTATAGCATATTTACAGGAAGAAAATATAAAGAAACCGCTAAACATACACGTGAAAATTGATACAGGCATGGGCAGGCTTGGGATAAGAAATATACAAGAAATGAAAGAAATTGAATATATGCTTAAGAATCAAGATTATATTCATCTTGAAGGTATATTCACTCATTTTTCCAGTGCAGATGAGTTGGACTTGGACAAAACCCAAAACCAATTGTTGAAATTCAAGGAGATTCTTGATAATATGGAATACTTGCCGCCTTACATTCATACTAGTAATAGTGCGGCAGCTATGAGATATCCTGATGCCTATTTCAATACAGTAAGACTCGGTATTTCTATGTATGGCTTAAGCCCATCACCGGAAATAACAAACGATCTCCCTGTAACGTTGAAGCCTGCTTTATCTCTTTATACAAAGATAAAGCAAATCAAGAAGATTGCAATGGGGGATACAGTAGGGTACGGTGCGACGTATACAGCGGGTGAGCCTGAGTGGATTGCCACTTTGCCTATTGGATATGCGGATGGATGGATCAGAAAATTATCTGGGCAATCTGTACTGGTTAATGGACATAGGGCGCCTATTGTTGGACGCATCTGTATGGATCAATGCATGGTTAAATTAGATCAGGGTGTTCCTGAGGATACAGTGGTTACTCTCATCGGAAGCGATAGTGATGAGACAATTACGGTTGATGAGATAGCTGAGAAATTAGAAACGATTAATTACGAGGTTATTTGTCAACTATCAAGCAGAGTCCCTCGAGTGTATAAGCAGGATGGTTTAATTGTTGAAACTGTAAATCAGTTATTTCATTATTAATTATTTAGCACATATGTGCATGAATAATGAATAAAGGGCAACTATTTAGTCTCATAATAAGAAAGAAATGTACTAGACACCTTTGCATGCAGAAGTAATAATGGTAAGATATAATAGTAAAGAACTATGTGGTTTGTAGTGATGGTGGAGGTGTTTGCCTGTGTCTGAGTCCAGTGCAACTACGGAAATTCTAATACGCTTGCCCCAAAATTTGCTAAGTGAGTTGGATGGATACGTGAGAGAAGAAAATGTGAATCGAAGCGAATTTATTTATCAAGCAACTAAAATGTACTTGCAAGAACGTAAAAAGAAAGAGTTTCGCGAATCCATGCGCCGTGGATATATGGAGATGGCCAATATTAATTTAACTATGGCTGCAGAAGCTTTCCAGGCAGAATATGAAGCTGAACATGCTGTGGAGCGTTTAGTTAGCGGTGAATAAGGGTTTAAATGTTAAACGTGGTGATGTGTATTTCGCTGATTTGTCTCCAGTGGTTGGATCTGAGCAAGGAGGGGTAAGACCTGTACTTGTTATTCAGAATGATATCGGTAATCGATTTAGCCCTACCGTAATTATTGCGGCAATTACGGCTCAAATACAAAAAGCGAAACTGCCTACCCATGTAGAAATTGACGCCCAAAAATATGGATTCGAGCGCGATTCTGTTATTTTACTTGAACAAATTCGAACAATTGATAAGCAGAGATTGACAGATAAAATAACACAGCTGGATGATGAAATGATGCGTAAGGTTGATAATGCGCTCCAAATCAGTCTGGGACTCGTGGAATTGTAATAGTAAAAAGATTATTAATAATAAATATACTTCTGTGTTGAAGGTTAGACTGCCAAGAATCATGAATTCTTGGCAGTTTTTTTGTGCTTTTTAACTTAGAAAGACTTATTTTTAGTTTAAGTTAATAACAAAAAGGGAATGAAGTATAGGTTATAGAAATTACAAATAGGTGGTAGCGCTATTAAGGCAATATTACGAAGGGATTTAAGATTTCCTATTTCCTTTTTAAGTGTTTATAATAGTTTGTGAATATGATTTTTTTGAAATTATTTAATAAATTAAAGTACATGTATCCATATAAAATGATCAAACAGAAAACTTGATGGAGGAGGAACTAATGAATAAACTTGTGCAAAACTATATCCAGAGTCATAAAGATGTCATTTTGCAGCAATGGATTGATCGTGTAAAGGATAAAGCGGATGATCGAGTCATTAAGATTGTTTCAGATCAAATGTTTATTCACACAAGCAATGAATTTATTGAAGTGTTGATTTCTAATATTAAAGATTCTGATGAAGAATTTAAAGTGAAACTTAGCGATTTTGCAGCTAAAATTATTCGTTTAGGATGGCCGTTAACATTTGTGAATGAAGGATTGAAAGCATTTAATGTGGTTGTTACAGACGGTATGGTAAATGAAGGGGTAATGACAAGGGATAACCAGCTTGAGATTGTGCTGGATTTTGACGAGTGGATTACCCCTTTAAATAATGAAATTCTGAATGTTTATACATCTACGTGGGAACGAACAGTTTCTTTGCAAAAAATTGCACTTCAGGAATTATCAGCACCACTTATTCCAGTATTTGAAGGGATTACTGTAATGCCTCTTATAGGCACTATAGACACAGAGCGTGCGCGACAAATTATGGAGAACCTTTTAGATGGTGTAGTGAAGCATCGTTCAGAGGTAGTCTTGATTGATATTACTGGAGTGCCTGTCGTTGACACCATGGTGGCTCATCATATTATTCAGGCAGCAGAAGCTGTTCGTTTGGTTGGTGCCCGTTGTATGTTGGTAGGAATACGTCCGGAGATTGCTCAAACAATTGTCAACCTCGGCATTAATTTAGATGAAATCATCACTAAAAATACATTGAAAAAGGGTGTAGAGGCTGCCCTGGAAATTACAAATAGAAAAATTATCGTAACACCGGAGGAATTAGTATGAGGATTCCAATATTAAAATTGCATGATTGTCTCCTGATTTCTATTCAATGGGAATTGGATGACGCAACAGCGCTGCAATTTCAGGAGGATTTACTGCATAAGATACATGAAACAAATGCAAATGGAGTGGTGATCGATCTAACATCAGTAGATATCATCGATTCTTTTATAGCAAAAGTCCTTGGCGATGTCATTGACATGTCAAAATTAATGGGAGCAAAAGTAGTGATTACGGGAATACAGCCTGCAGTTGCCATCACATTAATTGAATTAGGCATTACATTATCCGATGTTATGACAGCGTTGGATCTTGAAAAGGGTTTGGAGAAATTACAAAAGGAACTGGGGGACTAGCATGATGAGCACCCAATCCTACGTAAAAATTCTTAATGAGTGGGATATTGTTGCAGCCCGACAAGTGGGCAGAAATGTGGCCAAAGAGCTGGGGTTTGGCACCGTGGATCAGGCAAGAATAACCACAACCATAAGCGAATTAGCAAGGAATATCTATCTCTATGCAGGGCAGGGCCAAATATGCATTGAAAAGGTCTATGACAATGGGAGAACAGGTCTTAGAGTCATAGCAGAGGATAATGGTCCTGGAATAAGTGATATAAGAAGAGTAATGGAAGATGGATATACAACATCAGGAGGTCTGGGAGCTGGTTTGCCGGGAGTCAAAAGATTGATGGATGACTTTGATATTGACTCTGATGTTGGAAAGGGTACGCGAATAATGTCTACTAAATGGCTCCGATAGGGGGAAGATATGTGGAAAATAGAGAGTGCATGGAGGATAGATACCGTGAAGCTCTCTCGAATTACTTGAAAGAGCATACGGAAAAAGCGTTATATCTCGGGCATAAAATCAGCAAAGAAGCTATAGAACAGATGGTATCACCTGAAGAGATAATAAGTTTGCATAAAAATACGCTAAAAGAAATACATCCTGATATTTCGGAGGAAGTCAGCCACTCTTTTGATTTTTTATTGGAAATTATGATGGAGTATGGTGTGGCATTTCGTGAATTGCAGAGCCTCCGCCATCAACAAAGAGAACTGAAGAGTGAGATGGAGATAGCGGCTAATGTTCAGCAGACTTTATTGGAAACGCGAGTTCCTGTACTAAAAAATCTTGAAATTGGAGCCATAAGTGTTCCGGCTAAGCACATGAGCGGAGATTATTTTCATTTTGTTCAGGATGAGCATAATCGAGTGGCTGTAGCAATTGCTGATATTATTGGCAAAGGGATACCGGCGGCATTATGTATGTCCATGATTAAGTACGCGATGGATTCCTTACCAGAGCATCGCACATCCCCAGCGAGTGTTCTGGAAAGCATTAACCGTGTTGTGGAGCAAAATGTTGGACCGAGTATGTTCATAACGATGTTCTATGGTCTATATGATCCCTCGAATCATATTTTTACATATGCTTCAGCAGGCCATGAACCGGGATTTTTCTATAACTACGAAAAAAATGAATTTACCGAGTTAACGGCTAAGGGTCTGTTGCTTGGTGTAGATAAAAAAACAGTATACAGGCAATATGAAAGAAAGATTGAAATAGGCGATATGATTATCCTTCTATCTGATGGGGTAACAGAGTGCAGGACAAATGAGGGATTTATAGAAAGAGATACGTTGGTTCAATTTATTCGGGAATCTATTCATTTAGATGCCCAAACCATCGTAAACAATCTCTATAAAAAGTTGGAAAAGATGCAACATTTTCAATTGAGGGATGATTTTACCTTGATAATTATGAGACGGAAGTTTTAAATGGATAATTTCGGGTAAAGAAGGATAGCGGAACATGACTTTTTGAGGAGAGGTACAATTCATGAATATTTCTATTGATGTACAAAATGTGAATTCTGAAATACATGTAAATGTTAAAGGCGAGATAGATGCATACACGGCACCGAAGTTAAGGGAGACATTATTTCCTTTGTCGGATCAAGATAAAGTAGTCATGATTATTGATTTAACCGATGTTTCTTATATGGACAGCACGGGTCTTGGAGTATTTGTAGGATTATTTAAAAATGTTCGAGCGCACAATGGAGATTTTAGAATCATCGGACTATCAGAGAGATTACATCGTCTTTTTGAAATCACTGGTTTAGCGGATATAATCCATATAAAAAGCCATGCAGAGGGTGGAACGCAATGAGTGAAACATACGAATATATTGAAATGAAGATACCTGCAAAACCTGAATTTATCGGGGTAATGAGACTAACTTTATCGGGAATAGCCAGCCGTATGGGTTTTTCATATGATAGTATAGAAGATTTGAAAATTGCTACGAGTGAGGCTTGTACAAATGCAGTTCAGCATGCGTACAAGGGCGAGCGTGATGGGGAAGTTATCATTGGCTTTGGATTATATGAAGACCGACTTGAAGTAATGGTGGTCGATAATGGAGAAAGTTGTGATTTTGAAGAGGTGCGACAAGGCTTGGGGCCTTATGAGAGAGACCAATCAGTGGAATTCTTAAGAGAAGGAGGATTAGGTCTATATCTGATTGAAACGCTCATGGATGAAGTGAAAATACACCATAATGAAGGTGTTACAGTGTTCATGACGAAGTTTCTTGAGGGAGAGCAGGTGGAGAGTGATGCAGAAACAATCTCAAACTAGTGATGAGAAAAAGGCACAAATGAGAGACCAAGTCACGGAATGGATTAAAGCCTATCAAATCCATGGAGATGAAGAAGCACAGGCTCAACTTGTTCAGCACTATACGGGGCTAGTTGAAACGATTGCGAGAAAGTATTCAAAGGGAAAATCGTATCATGAGGATATTGCTCAGGTTGGTATGATCGGATTGCTGGGTGCGATTCGCAGGTATGATGATTCCTTCGGAAAAAGCTTCGAAGCTTTTGCTGTCCCGACGATAATTGGGGAGATTAAACGCTTTTTACGGGATAAAACATGGAGTGTCCACGTTCCTCGCAGAATTAAAGAACTTGGCCCGAAAATCAAGTCGACTGTTGAAGAACTTACCTCAGAGTTACATCGCTCCCCTAAGATTGAAGAAATTGCTCAGTACTTAGAAGTTTCTGAGGAAGAGATTTTAGAAGCGATGGAAATGAGTAAAAGTTATCAAGCTCTATCAGTGGATCACTCAATCGAGGCAGATTCAGACGGTGGAACAGTCACGTTATTAGATATTTTCGGAAATGTCGACGAGGGGTATGAAAAGGTGAATCAGCGATTGGTCTTGGAGAAAGTTCTCCATGTATTATCAGATCGCGAAAAGAAAATCATACAATACACCTATTTAGAGAATCTAAGTCAAAAGGAAGCTGGAGATCGATTAGGTATATCTCAAATGCACGTATCCCGTCTTCAACGCCGTGCGATAAAAAAATTGCAGGAAGCTATTAATGCTGAGAATTCGGAGTATATACGGTGAATCACGAAGTGCTAAGGGATAGTAGAGTACAATTAATTGTGTCTCAGTCACCTAAACAAGGAAAGCTGTTATGTGGAGATGACTATTTTTATGAAGTGACGGATGATTACTTTGTATGTGTCATCGCAGATGGATTGGGTTCAGGGGAGTTTGCTCATGAATCTTCTCGGGCGGTTACTAATGTAGTCCGGGAATATCAGAGTGAGGATGTTGGAGCTATTATGGAACGATGTAATCAGGCTTTGTTAGGAAAGCGAGGCGCCGCTGTCGCTATTTTAAAAGTAGATTTCAAAAAGAAAGAATTCCAGTATAGCTGTGTTGGTAATATTCGTTTCTATCTATATCCTCCAAATGATAAAATGATTTATCCCCTACCTGTAACCGGATATTTATCTGGAAGAAAACAGAAATTCCATACTCAACAGTTTACATATACTCCGGCCACTAAATTTTTCATTCACTCCGATGGATTTGAAATGAAGGGAACGAAAAATTTCTTGCGAAATGCTAGTTCTCTTGAAGAAACTGCGAAAAAATTAGAAAGTCAAAATAGTGCTTTGAACGACGATATTACATTTATTTTTGGGAGTCTTTTATAATTATAAGAGACTTCTTTTTTGTGTTATTTGGGATAGTCCAGTATTTGAAGCAGAAAAGGTTATGATACTATAAAGGTAATTATTTGCAGAGGGAAGGTTTGTTAATGAAGTCAAAGAATGAATTGGTTCAATATATAGCGGCAGAGCTTTCGGTTAAGGGGAGTCAAGTATCTAATGTATTGGCGCTTCTAGAGGATGGTAATACTATTCCTTTTATCGCTCGGTATCGAAAAGAAATGACTGGCTCATTGGATGAGGTTGAAATTAGAACGATTTCTGAAAGGTGGAGCTATCTCGATAATTTGGAAAAAAGAAAGGAAGAAGTCCTGCGTATTATTGAGGAGCAAGGGAAACTCACAGACGAGTTATCGCGTCAAATCATCAAGGCAGTAAAACTGCAAACTGTTGAAGATTTGTATCGTCCTTTTAAACAAAAGCGTCGTACAAAAGCAACGGTTGCAAAAGAAAAAGGATTAGAACCGTTGGCGAAATGGATTATGGAAGCTCCTCAAACTGCAAATCCGCTTGAAAAAGCTGCTCAATTTGTTGATCTGGAATTGGGAGTGGCAACGCCAGAAGAAGCTATAGATGGTGCGAAAGATATTATAGCAGAGAATATATCTGATAATGCCTCTTTTAGAAAATGGATTCGGGATGAGACATTTAAGTTTGGTTCGATTAAATCTGTAAGTAAAGATGAAGAAAAAGATGAGAAAAAGGTATTTGAGATGTACTATGACTATGAGGAAGCAATTGGAAAAATAGTTCCTCATCGAATTTTGGCGCTTAATCGTGGTGAAAAAGAGGGAGTGCTCCGAGTTTCCATCAAAAACGATACACAAAAAATAATGGAATATCTCGCCAGAAAAATGAATTTGAATCCAACCAACCCGAGTGCAGGGATTATAAAGGAAGCAATAGAAGATAGCTATAAGCGATTGATTCAGCCCTCTATTGAAAGAGAAATTCGCAATGAATTGACGGAAAAGGCTGAAGATCAAGCTATCTATATTTTTTCTGAGAATCTCAAAAATTTACTGCTTCAGCCGCCTTTAAAGGGAAAAATGGTATTGGGTGTAGATCCTGCTTATCGTACAGGCTGTAAATATGCAGTAGTCGATCCTACAGGAAAAATGCTTGAGGTAGGAGTGATTTATCCGCATCCTCCAGTAGCTAAAAAGAAAGAATCAATGGAGACTATTCTGACTATACTCAAAAGATATAATATAGAAATCATCACAATCGGGAATGGAACAGCATCTCGAGAGACAGAACAATTCATTGCAGATACGTTGAAGAAGCAAAGTGAAAAAATCTATTACGTAATTGTAAATGAGGCCGGGGCAAGTGTTTATTCGGCGTCGGATATCGCAAGAGAAGAGTTTCCAGATTTACAGGTCGAGCAGCGAAGTGCGGTCTCGATTGCAAGAAGACTACAGGATCCCCTGGCTGAATTGGTGAAGATAGATCCTAAATCTGTAGGTGTTGGCCAATATCAACATGATGTTTCAGAAAAAAAACTGAATGAGTCACTTGGTTTTGTGGTTGAAACGGCAGTAAACCGAGTGGGGGTTAATGTGAACACAGCTTCTCCTTCCCTATTGCAATATGTGGCGGGTCTTTCCAAGTCTGTAGCTCAAAATATCGTAAAAAAGAGAGAGGAAGAAGGAGCATTCCGAAATCGGGCTTCTTTAAAAAAGATTCCAAGGCTTGGTGCGAAAACTTATGAACAAGCCATTGGGTTTTTAAGAGTAATTGGTGGGGAAGAGCCGCTTGATCGAACATCAATACATCCTGAAAACTATCAGTCCGTTCGTTCTTTGTTGAAAATGCTCGGTTTCACAACGGATGATTTAGGAAGTGAACGATTAAGAGAAGCGCTAACCACGGTGAAGAAAAGTGAGATAGCGGAGAAATTGAATATTGGCGAAATCACACTAGGAGATATTCTGGATGCCTTGATGAGACCAGAACGAGATCCGCGTGACGAATTGGCTGCACCTCTATTAAAATCCGATGTGCTCAAGATGGAAGATCTTAAGCAAGGGATGGAGCTTCAAGGTGTTGTTCGTAATGTCGTTGATTTTGGTGCATTTATTGATATTGGCGTAAAGCAGGCTGGTTTAGTCCATATCTCAAAATTGAGCAATCGATATGTAAAGCACCCAATGGATGTTGTATCAGTTGGGGATGTGGTTACTGTCTGGGTTGATCAAGTAGATATACCTAAAGAACGAATTGCCCTTACAATGATAAATCCGACTGGCTAATATAAACGTGAAGCATTGCCTTAATCATATTGGGTAATGCTTTTTTTATAAAAAAACCAACATTGATTCAATAGCTGTACTTGCTTGCTGTTTTTTTCAAGAAAGGCTCTTTGAATTTGGTTTTGTAACCAAGCAGGCATGTTTAGACCTCCTTTCATAAATGTTGTACTATGAATAGGTGATAAGCCCATGGTTAGTTTATTGTATGTAATAGCCGTCGGGTTTGTTACTTTAAAAGTGTGGAGGTTTAACTTATGACGGACCGGGAATTACAGAAATTAGTTGAAAAAATATCCATAGAGGATTTTGGAATGCCATTCACTCATAAGGCGATTTTTAATAACAGGTTAAGAACAACAGGGGGACGGTATTTATTAGTCAGCCATAATATTGAGATTAATCGAAGATACTTAGATGAACTAGGAATGGAAGAGATAAAGGGAATTATTAAACATGAATTATGCCATTATCACCTACATCTCCAAGGGAAGGGATACAGGCATGGTGATCGGGACTTTAAACAATTGATGGCAAAGACCAACTCACCTCGTTTTTGCTCGACTTTGGAAAGTAATATCCGAGCTGTACGACCTGTGAAATGGATTTATGAATGCCGGTCTTGCGGCCTGGAATATAGACGAAAAAGACAGCTTGATACGAAGAAATATGTATGTGGAAAATGTCGCGGAAAAATTATTTTAAAAAAATCGTTGACATAGACCTTGCTAACATGGTAACTTATTTGAGCGGCCTTATTAAAGCCGAAAACAAAAATGACATCGAAACTTTAACAAAAAAACTTTTTAAAAAAAGTGTTGACATGTTAAAAGAGATTCATTATAATAGATAAAGTCGACAAGGGCACTTGAAGTTTTAGAGAGATGAGAAAGTGCTTGAGAGACTGAAAGTAATGAACGGCCCCTTGGTCAAGCGGTTAAGACACCGCCCTTTCACGGCGGTAACACGGGTTCGAATCCCGTAGGGGTCACCAATCAAACCTCAGATTGTTTGAGCGGGATTAATATCGTCGCGGGGTGGAGCAGTCTGGTAGCTCGTCGGGCTCATAACCCGAAGGTCGCAGGTTCAAATCCTGTCCCCGCAATAAATGGTCCGGTAGTTCAGTTGGTTAGAATGCCTGCCTGTCACGCAGGAGGTCGCGGGTTCGAGTCCCGTCCGGACCGCCATTTATAAAATAACACTTATCTTACAAGAGAAAAGTGATTATAATAAAAAGTGTGTTATAAAACACCTTTGGGCTATAGCCAAGCGGTAAGGCAACGGACTTTGACTCCGTCATTCGTAGGTTCGAATCCTGCTAGCCCAGCCATTTAGAGCCATTAGCTCAGTCGGTAGAGCATCTGACTTTTAATCAGAGGGTCGAAGGTTCGAGTCCTTCATGGCTCACCAT
>NZ_JBZCPP010000017.1:0-79368 GCF_058267515.1 Pradoshia sp. Z6_59 | reverse complement strand
CACGGAAGTTAAGCTCTTCAGCGCCGATGGTAGTTGGGACGCGAGTCCCTGTGAGAGTAGGACGTTGCCGGGCAATTTAAGAAACCAGTTCAGTTGATGAGCTGGTTTTTTTGTATTGTTTTTTAGGAATCAGGGAGGATTTTGGATACTTGTTAGGGCAGAATGGATGAGGAGTCGGGAGCAATCCACAGTCAATGGAATATCTTAAAGACGTGGGTAAGGTATGGGAAAGGTGCGCTATTCTGGGTTTACCAACACCTATACCCGGACAAGGGTGCCTGAAAGGTGTGTGAAGTGTGCAGGAAAGCAGCTATGCTCCACCTATGAGGCACCTATAACCCACCTATACCGGGGTAAAGGTGTCTGAAAGGTAGGTGAAGTATGGAGGAAAGCAGCTATGCTCCACCTATGAAGCACCTATGCCCCACCTATACCCCACCTATACCGGGGTAAAGGTGTCTGAAAGGTGGGTGAAGTGTGTAGGAAAGCAGCTATTCCCCACCTATGAAGTACCTATGACCGACCTATACCGGGGTAAAGGTGCCTGAAAGGTAGGTGAAGTGTGTAGGAAAGCAGCTATTCCCCACCTATGAAGCACCTATGACCAACCTATACCCGTGCAAAGGTGCCTGGAAGGTGTGTGAAGTGTGGAGGAAAGCAGCTATACTCCACCTATGAAGCACCTATGCCCGGCCTATGAAGCACCTACCTATACCCGACCATCTTCCACTCCGGCCATAGCTGCCTGGAAGTTGTACCGAAGCCATGTCATGTGTATTAAATGTTCGATGTATACATCAATAATGTAGTAATAGCCAAGAACTAATCTCAATACATCTATGCGTAAAGAGGCAAATGTTTCATCACCTAATCGATATTTTTAACCTTACTTCTCCCTAAAAAATCGAAATTGGATTTACACACTAAAATAATGTAAACTTTAATAATAAAATATAAAGCATGGTGAATGACTGTGATCGAATATATGAGAATTTGTAATAGTGAAGAAGAGACGAGGAAGCTGGCAGAGGAAATTGGAAGTCGCCTGATTCCCGGCTCTGTAATTGCGCTAGAGGGAGACCTTGGTGCAGGCAAAACAACATTTAGCAAGGGAATTGCTAAAGCAATAGGTGTAACAAGAAATGTGAATAGCCCGACCTTTACGATTATGAAAGAATATAAAGGGAAATTTCCACTTTATCACATGGATGTATATCGAATTGAAAATGAAGAGGAAGATTTCGGGTTTGAAGAATATTTTGAAGGTGAAGGAATTACGATCGTGGAGTGGGCTCATCTGATAAAAGGACAATTGCCGGAAGAGCTTTTGACCTTATATTTATATCATGATGGGAATGATAGACGGAGAATTGTAGCTGAACCAAAAGGTGAATTTTATGAAAAGCTATGTGAGGAGATATTTTAATGAATGTATTAGCAATTGATACATCTACGAATGTCCTGGGAGTGGCTGTTGCTAATGAAAAAGGGATTATCGGAGAGCAAATAACATTTACAAAACGAAATCATTCAGTGCGGGCGATGCCTTCCATAGAAGCAATTTTGAAGGAATGCGGGCTTAAGCCAGGAGACCTTGATAAAATAGTCGTGGCAAAGGGGCCTGGTTCTTATACGGGCGTAAGAATTGGCGTAACGATTGCTAAGTCTTTGGCCTGGAGCTTAGGGGTTCAATTATCAGGTGTATCAAGTTTAGAGGCACTTGCCTTGAATGGCAGATATTTTAATGGCTTAGTATGTCCACTGTTTGATGCAAGAAGGGGACAGATTTATACAAGTCTTTTTAAATGGGATAATGGAGAGTTGGTTAGATTAGAGGAAGATCAGAATGTGTTGGCCATTGAGTGGGCTGAGCATTTAGTATCATTTAATCAACCTATACTATTCATAGGCAATGATGTTCCTATTCATATTGAGGCACTAACAGAAATTCTTGGGGATAAGGCTGTTATGGCACCTTTATCATTGCAGCAGGCCAGACCGGGTGAATTAGCATTGCATGGGATGAATCTGCCTGATGATGATATCCACACCTTTGTCCCCAATTACGTACGTTTAGCCGAAGCTGAGGCGAAATGGATAGAAGCTCAAGAGAAACAGAGGGAAGAGTAATGAATCAGACGATTACATTTCGAAAGATGACTATAGAGGATCTTGATAGTGTGATTGAGGTGGAGCATGCTTCGTTTACTCTGCCATGGAGCAAAGAAGCCTTTTATAATGAGCTGATGAACAATCAATATGCGTATTATTTGGTAGCAGAGGACCAGGGGAAAGTGATTGGTTATTGCGGTACATGGTTTATCCTCGATGAAGGCCATATCACGAATATTGCGGTATTGCCGGAATGGAGAGGCAAAAAAATCGGAGAAGAATTAATGGTACGTATGTTGGGTAAGGCACAAAGCATGGGAGTGAAAAGAATGACTCTCGAGGTACGGATCGGAAACCAAACTGCCCAAAGTCTCTATCGGAAATTAGGCTTTAAAGACGGTGGCATAAGAAAATTTTATTATACAGATAATATGGAAGATGCATTAGTAATGTGGGTGGAATTATGGTGAATAAAGAAAATCAAATTATATTAGGTATAGAGACCAGCTGTGATGAAACTGCAGCAGCAGTCATAAAAAATGGCCGAGAAATCCTTTCGAATGTTGTAGCTTCTCAAATCGAGAGCCATAAACGCTTTGGAGGAGTTGTACCTGAAATTGCTTCAAGGCATCATGTTGAAGCAATTACTCTTGTAGTTGAAGAGGCATTGGAGAAAGCAGAAATCTCTTGGGATGATCTCGATGGAATTGCAGTTACTGAAGGTCCAGGGTTAGTGGGAGCTCTCTTAATAGGCGTAAATGCGGCAAAAGCATTGGCTTTTGCTCATGGAATTCCGCTTATTAATGTACATCATATTGCTGGGCATATATATGCAAACAGAATTCTCACTGAGTTTTCCTTTCCCCTCCTTGCATTGGTTGTATCCGGTGGCCATACAGAGCTGGTATTGATGAAGGAACATGGAGCTTTTGATGTCATAGGAGAAACAAGAGATGATGCAGCTGGTGAAGCATATGATAAAGTAGCTCGTACGCTAAAGCTACCTTATCCGGGTGGCCCTTATATTGATCGACTTGCGCATGAAGGTCAGCCAACAGTTAAATTGCCTCGTGCATGGCTAGAAGAGGATTCATATGATTTTAGTTTCAGTGGATTAAAATCTGCTGTTATAAATACATTGCATAATGCCAACCAAAAAGGTGAAGTGATAGCTCCTGAGGACCTGGCTTGCAGCTTTCAGGAAAGTGTAATTGATGTCTTAGTAACTAAAACCGTAAAAGCAGCAGAAGAGTTCCAGGTTAAACAAGTACTGTTAGCTGGCGGTGTTGCTGCTAATAAAGGATTAAGAACTAAATTAGAAGAAGCTTTTAAAGACAAAAAGGAAGTAGAATTGATTATACCTCCGCTTTATTTATGTACAGATAATGCAGCAATGATTGCAGCAGCAGGTAGTATTGCATTTGAAAAAGGCAAAAGAGCTGCGATGGACTTGAATGCAAATCCAGGATTGATATTGGAATAAAAAATAAGAGGGTTACTTGTTTTTAAGTAATCCTCTTATTTTATTGGTAAAAAATTGATTGAAAAGTAAAAGCTCTCGAATAATTGTGGATAACTACGTGTTATCAACAGATTCTGTGGATAAAGTATTTGAAATCTGTGGATAATGTGGAAAAATCAAAATAAACCTGATTTTATAACTTTATTAATGTGGATAAAAATGTTGATAAAAACTAAGCCACCCCTAACTTGGTTTTTTATCATGTTTTATTCGTCTTGTAGAGAAGTCCACTCTTCCATTAATGCTTCTAATTCTTCTTCAGTTTTTGTAAGAGTTGTCTGGATTTCCAATGATTTCTCATGATCCTGATAGATTTCCGGGTCACATAATTGTGTATTTAAATCAGATATCCGTGTATCAAGTCCTTCAATTGAAGCTTCAATTTCCGCGATACGTCTTTGGCGTTGGCGCTCTTTCTTTTTAAGCTCCTTATCTTCCTGATACGTGGTTTTATCTGAAACAGGGCGATTGGAGATAGAATCCGTTGGTTTTTCCAGCTCAGCGAGTTCTGCTTGTTCTTGTTTTTTCTGTATATAGTAGTCATAATCCCCCAAATATTCAATTGTACCATCTGCTTTCATTTCCAATACTTTATCGGCAATTCGATTGATAAAGTAACGGTCGTGGGATACAAAGAGGAGAGTGCCTGAATAATCAACCAGTGCATTTTCAAGCACTAATTTACTGTCCAAATCCAAGTGGTTGGTCGGCTCATCTAAAATTAAAAGGTTGGCTTTTTGCATCATTAATTTTGAAAGAGCCAGTCGTGCTTTTTCACCACCGCTCAAGGTAGAGACAGTTTTCATTACATCGTCTCCGCTGAATAGAAAGTTCCCTAATATAGATCGGATATCCTTTTCAGGTTGGTTGGGGAAGTCATCCCATAACTCATTTAGCACAGTTTTGTTGGACGATAGATTAGCCTGCTCTTGATCATAATATCCGAGTATCACATTGGCACCGAGCTGGAAGTCTCCATGCAAAGCCGGAATTCTGTCAATCAATGTTTTTAATAAAGTAGATTTCCCTACTCCATTAGGACCAATCAGTGCAATGCTTTCTCCTCTCGTAATTCTGAAGTTCAAGTGGCTGGCAACAGGTGCATCATATCCAATAGACAAATCATTTGCCTGAAGAACTTCATTACCACTTTGCTTTTCAATCTCAAAGGTAAAATTGGCTGATTTTTCATCGCCCAAGGGCCGATCCATCACTTCCATACGCTGCAGGGCCTTTTGCCGGCTCTGGGCTCGTTTAGTTGTAGATGCTCTGGCCATGTTTCTTTGGACAAAATCCTTTAATTTTGCAATCTCATCCTGCTGTTTTTCATAAAGCTTTGCATTACGTTCGTATTCCTCTGCCTTTTGCTCTAAGTATTTGCTGTAATTCCCTGTATATTTCTTAATTGATGTTCGGGAAAGCTCCATTACTTGATTGACAACCTTATCAAGGAAATAACGATCATGGGAAACAATTAGGATAGCTCCAGGATATGATTGAAGGTAGCCTTCGAGCCAGCTCAATGTATCGATATCAAGATGGTTGGTCGGCTCGTCCAGAATCAGTAAATCAGGTTTCGTTAATAATAATTTACCTAGTGCAAGCCTGGTTTTTTGGCCGCCGCTTAAGGAATTAATAGATGTAGTATAATCATAATCCGAGAAACGCAGACCGTGTAAAACAGAACGTACATCTGCTTCCATTTGGTAACCGCCAGAATTTTTAAATTGCTCCTGGAGGCGATCGTAATCTTTTAATACCCGGTTATATTTTTGTTCATCATTGTAGACAGAAGGATCAGCCATAGATTTTTCCAATAATCTCAATTCATCTTCTTGTTTTTGTAAGCCTTCAAAAACAGAGATCATTTCATCCCAAATAGAGCGGTCGGATTGAAGACCGGTATTTTGAGCCAAATATCCAATCGAAACATCTTTTGGCTTATAGATCTCCCCACTGTCATGTGAAAGGTGACCGGCAATAATCTTAAGGAGGGTAGATTTACCTGCACCGTTTCTGCCAACAAGTGCAATACGGTCTTTCGTTTGAACTTCGAGCTTAATAGTAGATAAAATTGCTTCAGCTCCATAATATTTAGAAACATTATTAACTTGTAAAATAATCATATTCTCACCTCAAGAAGTACATACCTTAAGTGTAGCCTACTCTTGATAAGCACTGCAACTTAATAGAAAATTTGTGAATACTCACACAAAAATTACCAAAAATGATAGAAATATTATAGAATAGGAATAGGAGAATAAAGTTTCGGTAAATTTACGTACTTTATTAACCAAGGGAGGATCCCATATGATTGATATCGTAGAAGTAAACTGGAAACAAACAGAACTTCTATTGCATAGTCTTAGTATTATGCTTGAATATAAAATTAACGATATGTAACGAATTATCGATAAAAACGGCATATTGCACATAGCTCCGGAAGTTGGAATTATGGCAGCAAAGAAAACTTCTGATATAATTTCTATGTGGTACTCTGGCAGTGTAAGGATTAGATATTGATTTTATATGGAAAAAAGCTGAAAATATGAATAGATTAATTATTCGTGCAATCGGTAAAAACGAGAGTAAGCACCAACAGCTGTTTAAGCTGCTTTATTAACCGAATATGTTATGTACAAATCAATGGTTATTAGGAAACAATTTTTTATTGAAAAACTGGGGGTAAAACCAGTCCAGATTGTCAAAGGCAGTTTTGATATATGGAGTAACGATTGACTAAGAAAGAATAGGGAGAAGGGAATTAATTTTGCAGGAAAATACTAAAATACCGCAGGCTACAGCCAAACGACTTCCATTATATTATCGTTTTATACAAAATCTACACGCGTCAGGAAAACTACGAGTTTCCTCCGCAGAGCTAAGTGAAGCTGTTAAAGTAGATTCAGCTACTATACGAAGAGATTTCTCATACTTTGGAGCTTTAGGTAAAAAAGGGTATGGTTACAATGTTAATTATCTATTATCCTTCTTTAGGAAGACTCTCGATCAAGATGAGATTACAAAGGTAGCTCTAATTGGAGTCGGTAATCTTGGTACAGCTTTCTTAAATTATAATTTTATGAAAAATAATAATACAAAGATTGAAATGGCGTTTGATGTTTCCCCTGAAAAAGTAGGAACCCTTATAGGGGATGTTCCGCTCTATCATATGGATGAACTGGAGAAAAAACTTGAAAAGCAAGATATTAGTGTAGCCATTTTAACAGTTCCATCACAGGTTGCCCAATCTATTACAGATCGTTTAGTGGCTGCGAACATTAAGGCTATTTTAAACTTTACGCCGGCCCGTCTGAATGTGCCGGACAGTATTCGTGTCCATCATATTGACCTTGCAGTCGAATTGCAATCATTAGTATATTTTCTTAAACATTATCCATCTGGAAATACGGAAGAAACAGAATAAAAAATCTCGAAGGATTTCCCTCCGAGATTTTTTTTCTTATTCTTTTGGTTTTTCATTTTTCATTTTCTTAATTTGTTTATGAATCATCATCAAGCGGATTCCTGAACCAACATCAAGTGTAGCCAGTATGATCAGGAAATAGGTAAAGAAATCCCAACCGCTGCGTGATACATTTTGAACAGCGAAAAAGATAAAAATAGCACCTAAAATTAAGTAAGTTGTTGCCATATACAACGGTGAACGTCTCATAACAAACCTCCGATAAAGCTTTGAACTTTATTAAGCTCTTCCATATGTTTTAATATATCATCTTTATAAAGCGATTGTACGATTACAACTAGTGTATTCATAGTAATATGGGCAAAAATAGGAACTAGGATTCTCTTTGTTTTAACATATAAATAAGCAAATGTGAATCCCATTGCTGTATAAAGCAGGATATGTACAAATTCCATGTGAGCAACAGCAAAAATTAGTGAACTAATTAACGCGCTCAGGAAAAAATTCAATCGCTTGTGTAATGAACCAAAGATAATTTTCCTAAAGACAATCTCTTCTAAAAATGGCCCAAGTACAGAACTGACTACCATAACAAGCGGTACTGCTTCTATGAGACCCAATATATTCTGCGTATTTTCAGACCCGGTAGGAATACCAATAATTCGTTCGACATTACCAGCAACAGATTGTGAAAACAAGGCAAGAAATACTCCGCCAATTGCCCAGCTGATAGAAGCTCCCACACTTGCCTGATCGCTTAAGCTTCTATTGTTTTTTTCATGTCTCAAAAGGAATAGAGTAATGATTGAAGCCAAAATGAAACTTATAACAATCCAATACCCTGCGGCCAATACTTCTATTCGTTCCGTGGGGATATCCATATTCGATAAGAAAACTAGCATAATTGGGATACCAAGAATAGAAGAAAATTGCATGGCAATATAGGTAATGAGAATTGACCAGTAATATTTTTTCAAATAGAAAAACTCCCTTAATCTTTTATATAGATATTAGATTGCGTATATCTTTAATTTTAACCGTTTTTACCTCATAGTTACAATTGCAAAACATTTTCCTTCTCTTCATCTACCAAACTGAAATTAAAAGGATATTTAGACCTTATTTGGGTAAGATAAATAAATGGTGATAAAATTTAAAAATTTTAACTTATATTACTTGCAAATCAGTGTGTCTTTATTTAAACTATAAATTGTGTTAGCACTCAACGATGATGAGTGCTAATAAAAATGGAGATAACTTTAAGGAGGTAGTTTTACTTGTTAAAGCCACTAGGAGATCGCGTTGTGATTGAACTTGTCGCACAAGAGGAAAAAACTGCAAGCGGCATCGTGTTACCAGACACTGCCAAAGAAAAACCATCTGAAGGCAAAATTGTAGCGGTAGGAACAGGCCGTGTCCTTGAGAATGGTGAGCGAGTAGGATTGGAAGTATCTGAAGGCGATCATATTATCTTCTCTAAATACTCAGGTACAGAAATTAAATACGAAGGTAAAGAATACTTAATTTTACGTGAAAGCGACATTTTGGCCGTTATTGCTTAACGAAAATGTCGATTAAAAAATAAGACATAACAAAAAATTCGAGGAGGTAATTTACGTATGGCAAAAGATATTAAATTTAGTGAAGAAGCTCGCCGCGCTATGTTGCGTGGGGTAGACGCATTAGCTGATACAGTAAAAGTTACACTTGGACCAAAAGGACGTAACGTTGTTCTTGAAAAGAAATTCGGTTCCCCACTTATCACAAACGATGGTGTAACAATCGCAAAAGAAATCGAGCTTGAAGATGCGTTTGAAAACATGGGTGCTAAATTAGTTGCAGAAGTAGCAAGCAAAACAAATGAAATTGCTGGTGACGGTACAACTACTGCAACAGTTCTAGCGCAAGCTATGATTCGTGAAGGATTGAAAAACGTAACAGCTGGAGCTAACCCAATGGGCGTACGTAAAGGGATTGAAAAAGCTGTTGCTGTTGCAATTGAAGAATTACAAGCAATCTCCAAACCAATCGAAGGCAAAGAATCGATTGCACAAGTTGCTGCGATTTCTTCTGCTGACGAAGAAGTTGGCGCTCTAATTGCTGAAGCAATGGAACGCGTTGGTAACGACGGAGTTATCACAATCGAAGAATCCAAAGGATTCACAACTGAACTAGATGTAGTAGAAGGTATGCAATTCGACCGTGGATATTCTTCTCCATACATGGTAACAGATTCCGATAAAATGGAAGCTGTATTAGAAAATCCATACATCTTGATCACAGATAAGAAAATCTCTAACATCCAGGAAGTACTTCCTGTCCTTGAACAAGTTGTTCAACAAGGTAAACCTTTATTGCTAATCGCTGAGGATGTTGAAGGTGAAGCACAAGCAACTCTAGTTGTGAACAAACTTCGCGGAACATTCAATGCAGTAGCTGTTAAAGCTCCTGGATTCGGTGACCGTCGTAAAGCTATGCTTGAAGACATCGCTGCATTAACTGGCGGTGAAGTAATCACTGAAGAATTAGGCCGTGACCTTAAATCTGCTACATTAACTTCTCTTGGACGCGCTGCGAAAGTTGTTGTTACAAAAGAAACAACTACAATCGTTGAAGGTGCAGGAGAAACTAGCGAAATCGGTGCACGTATTAACCAAATTCGTTCCCAATTAGAAGAAACTACTTCTGAATTTGATAAAGAAAAATTACAAGAGCGTCTTGCTAAACTTGCTGGCGGCGTAGCCGTTATCAAAGTAGGTGCAGCAACTGAAACAGAATTGAAAGAGCGCAAACTTCGCATTGAAGATGCTCTAAACTCCACTCGTGCTGCTGTTGAAGAAGGTATCGTAGCAGGTGGTGGTACTGCACTTGTAAGTGTGTACAATAAAGTGGCTGCTATTGAACTTGAAGGTGATGCACAAACTGGTGTAAACATCGTACTTCGTGCTCTTGAAGAGCCAGTTCGCCAAATCGCTCACAACGCAGGTCTTGAAGGTTCTGTAGTTGTAGAACGTCTTAAAAAAGAAGAAATCGGCATTGGCTTCAATGCAGCTAATGGCCAATGGGTAAACATGATCGAATCCGGTATCGTGGACCCTACTAAAGTAACTCGTTCTGCACTTCAAAACGCAGCATCTGTTGCAGCTATGTTCTTAACTACTGAAGCAGTTGTTGCTGACAAGCCAGAACCAGCTGGTGCAGGCGGCGGAATGCCTGACATGGGTGGCATGGGCGGAATGGGCGGCATGATGTAATCAGCCCCAAACCCTTGATATATAAGGATTTTGAATAGGGGAAAAGAGAGATGCTAACATTTCTCGCCCGATTAGAGGCTTCTCATTAATTTATGAGAAGCCTCTTTTTATTTCTTTAAATAGTTTGGTAAAAATGAATTCTTCTTTTAGGAATTACACCACCAGTACCTATGTTTTTCCATATATAACTGTCTTGGAATTAAAATAACGCTATCTCGATATATATTTAAAAGAAACCAACTAACATTTGTATAGTTGTTTTTTATATTGCTTGTTAAAAGTTTGGAAGACTTAAGAATATAGATCTCTAAAACTTTTTTAATATAGTAAATAACAGAAGAGAAATCACCTTTTTTTTGGAGGTGTGGATGATGAGAAGGTTAAAGGGAATCGTGTATTTTAAAGATTAACAGGAGATAAAAAATTCATACAAAAATGTTAAGTTTGGTTTTTTAAAAATTTTATTGCTATAAAAAATTATGTTGATATAATAATAAAAGATAAAGAAACTCCTGAAAAGATAGATTTTTCCGAGAGGAAGATATATTGGAGAAAATATAAATCTTTTACAATTAATAATATATAAAAAATAGGCTTTTTATGGAGATAGCAAGTAACATACGAGCTAGCATTAAATACCTGGTAAATTAATTGAAAAATGGACTGTACAAAATTAAAGGGTACCCTTTTGGAAAAAGAAATAACTGTCATTTTAATGTGTATTCCTTTAAAAGTGGAATGCATTTTTTATTTCTAATGAAAAAAGGAACAAGGAGGAAGGTAGAGTGGAACGTGATAAAAAATACAAAAAGATAATTACCATCTTATTGATCCTACTATGCATAAGCCTTGTTGCTCTAATAGGAATAGGGATATATAAGCATTTTGCATCGAAAGAATCGACATCTGTCAGTGTGCCTGAAAATTATATTATCACTGAAGATGGCGGTAATACAAACAATCAAACAGAGAATACGGAAAATAATACTGGAACAGATAACAGCAACTCTTCGAACGAAGACCATATTACTATAGAAAGTAATGGCACTAACGGTGGCACTAACGGTGGCACTAACGGTGGCACTAACGGTGGCACTAACGGTGGCACTAACGGTGGCACTAACGATGGCACTAACGGTGGCACTAACGGTGGCTCTAACGATAGCTCTAACAATGGTTCTAACGATAGCGATAGCGACAGTGATAGTAGTAAACCTACATCAACCGTTATTTCACTCCATAAAGGACAGTTCACAGACAATGAGCCTTTTAAGGTAACCAATATGTTGCCTGGTGATTTAGAAGTAAAGAATTTCTGTCTTAAGGTGTCATATAAAAACTCCGGTAGAATTAAATTTTTGGTAGATATACATAACAAACCAGAAAAATTATTAGAAGTATTGAAGCTAAAAGTTGTTCTTCTTAATAGTGGAGATGTTCTCTATGACGGACTAATGAGAGATATGGGTGAATTAGAAACATATACGTTGGAAAAATCAGATACTGCAAAAACGGAAGAATTGTATTACGAAATTTCCACCTATCTTGATACTTCGGTTGGGAATGAGTATATGGACAGTAAGGAATTGAAAGCTGATTTTAGATGGTGGGTAGATGAAAAAGCTAATTTAGTTCGTGCACCTGGTAAGCTAGGTTATTCAAATGTAGCATTAGCGCTTAGTTTTATAACAGGTTCACTGCTGATATTAAAACTCCTTCCGAAAAAACACAAAAAATAGGAGAGCGAGCCATATGCAAAATAATCAACAGACAGGCAAAAAGTTGAAAACAAGTGTTGCTGCAATTATCATACTTTCTATTTGCCTTTGTATTACTACCTTTGCTCTTATATTGTCGATGGTGTTGTTAAATAACAATATTTTTAGTACCGGAAAAATAGATATTGATTTAAATGATGGTAAACCAGTTATTGAAGAACATGAGTATCTGTTTAAGCCAGGTATGACAGTAGTAAAGGAATTCTATATTCAAAACAACAGCACATGTGAAGCTTATTACAAGATATATTTTGATGACATAACAGGTGGACTTGCTGATGTAATTGAAGTGACCATTCGTGACGATAAACAAGTTTTGTTTTTTGGAAAACCAAGTGAGCTCACAAAACAGATGGTATCTTCAGCTAATGATCCATTACGTTTAAGAGAAAAAAAAGAATTGGAAATTGAGTTCCATTATCCAAAAGAAAGCCGTAGTACGCAAGATGCAACATTAACCTTTACGCTTTGTGCAGATGCAGTACAAACGAAAAATAATCTAGATAGAGAATTTGACTAAGGAGGAAACAACAAAGAAATGAAAAAAGCGTTACATATCATGAAAGCCATCGTGACGTGGTTCCTTATGGTAGCAAGTATAGGGATGATGGTGTTTACAATCATCTCTGTAACGACCTTTGATCAGCCGGAACGAAATCTTTTCGGGTATAAACCCTTTATTGTCTTATCTGATTCCATGAGTAAGACAGATTTTAATGCAGGGGATTTAGTTCTTGTAAAAGAAACCGATCCGTCCACCTTGAAGGAAGGAGATATTATTGCCTATACTTCCACAGGTACTGACAATTACGGAGAAACAGTTACTCATAAAATCAGAAGTTTAACGACGGATGCGAATGGAAATCCCGGATTTATTACATACGGAACAACGACAAATACAGATGATGAAACAATAGTTACATACGAATATGTGTTAGGTAAATACGAAACTCATATTCCAAAAGTGGGGACATTCTTCCAGTTTTCAAAGACTACACCAGGTTATATTTGTTGTATTTTCATTCCATTTATGCTGTTAATTCTCATTCATTTAATGGATAGTATTCGGCTATTTAAAAAGTACAAATCCGAACAAAAAGCCGAGCTACAAGCAGAGAGAGAAGAAATCGCAAAAGAACGAGCTGAATCTCAAAAGATGATGGAAGAGCTATTGAAATTGAAAGAACAGCTTGAAACGACTAACAATGGTGTAAACAGCAATGCTGCTGATACATATAAACAAGGTAATGGTGAAGAGGAGTATTTCTCGACCGGTACCAAAAACACATAAGGAGGAGAAAGTATATGAAAAACAAAAACTCAACTAAAAGAGCATTAGTTGCGAGCATCATGTCATTAATCGTGTGCGTAACAATGTTTGTTGGGGCCACTTTTGCTTGGTTTACTGATTCAGCAAGCACAGGTGTAAATAAAATTCAGGCTGGTACATTGGATGTAGGTCTTAACTACGCTAAAGAATTTAATGATGATAAGACTGTGAAAACTTGGGGAGATGCAACAAATGTTTCCTTATTCGACACAGACAATATGGAACCAGGTTATATGACAGTAGCAGGATTACAGGTTAAAAACGAAGGAAACCTTGCACTGAAATGGAAAGCAACACTTAATTCATCAGCAAAACTTTCTAAACTTGCAGATGTGATTGATGTCTATGTAAAAACGGGAGATTACAAAGCACCAGCAAATCGTGAAGAAGTAACAAATAGCTGGACAAACGCTGGTACATTGGCACAGTTTGTAGCAGGTATTGAAACTACTACATATGGTAGCTTGGCAGCTAAAGAAACAGCAGACCTTGGTCTTGCGTTGGTAATGAGTACAAATGCTGGTAACGAATATCAGGGTCTTGAACTTGGCGACCATATTACTGTTACTATTGTTGCGGCCCAAGATGTATCAGAAAACGATAGCTTTGATAACCAGTACGATAAAGATGCAGTATATGCAGATATAGATGTTACAAGAGAAAAATTTGCTGCTGGTATTTATCATGTAACTGAAGTAGATAATAACACAGGGGCAACAAAAGTATATTACGAAGTAAGTGGTTCAGCAGGTTTGCAATCAGTTGCAGATATGTTTGCAGGTAAAACAAGAGCTAGAATAGAAGCAAACACAGTATTTAAACTTGCATCTGACATTGATATGACAGGTGTTGAGTGGACTCCAATGGATTGGCATACTGATAAAGGGCATGGGGCAGGCATTGTATTTGATGGCCAAGGACACACTATTTCTAATTTGACAGTAAAAGGTGGACATGGCGCGGCATTTATTAGTAGAGTTGCTAATGGTTCTGCTACTATTAAAGACCTTACATTTGATAACGCTACAGTTAATGCTACAGGTATCAATGCTGCAGTTGTAGTAGGTCATAACTATGCTGACTTAACCTTGGACAATGTAGATGTAAAAAAATCAAGTGTAACAGGTAACTATAAGTGTGCACCATTGGTTGGAACACATTACGATGAAAATAAAGATAGAACTAGAACATTAACAGTAAAAGATTGTGATGTTTCTAATACAACAGTTATAGGTAAACAGTATGGCTTCTTTGATATCTGTGGCGTGGTTGCATTTGTATATGAAGACGACTCAGAAAAAGTAGTGTTTGAAAACTCTTCTGTAAAAGATGTGGTATTAAAAGCAACATCTAATAGTTTATCTTATGATCAGTACGCTGCAGTTTATCATAATGGTGAAGATTCATTTAATAATGCGGAAGGCGTTACAGTAACAAATGTAGATGTTTATCACAATGATACATTAATTAAAGAATATTAATTTGGATGGTTACAACAAATAACACAGAAACTTGTTGTAAATAATTATAATTAAATAATAAGCGCTCACTTTTCTGTGGGGCAACCAAAGGATATAAGCTTTTTATGTCCTTTGGGCAAAAAAAAGTATAATCGATAATTAAAAACTAAAACGGTACTGGGTTACTAAATTAGTAATCATCTTCACTTACAACAGTATATCTTGAAGGTGAAGATGTTACATTCGGTACTACTAAAATGATTTTCAGTAATGCAGATAATGGGAACTGTGAAAAAATTACAATCTATGTTGCTAACCAAACTGTAGCTGATAGACTTGCTGCTACTGCATCAAATGGTAATAAATTGACATTGTAGTTCGATAATAATTAATCTTACATTCCTCCCGTGCCCCTGCTCGGGAGGGGCAATCAAAGGGCATAAACTGATTTATGCCTTTTGATTGCTTAATGAATGCATATTTTAAGGAGCGGGGAAACTTGAAATTATCATATAAGAATAGATATATAAAAGAGAGTAACAGTATTGTTAAAATGCTTATGCCCCCCTTGTTGGGGATAATTTTATGCATAAACTGTTTAATGGGTACAACGTGGTCTTGGTTTACAGCAACTGTTTCTACTTCTGAGCAAAGTATAAATGCAGCCAACTACAGTATTACCGTTAATATTCAAGATGGAGAAGAGCTGGAAGAAGGCAAATATAGCCTTTCTCAAAAGGCAGAGGGAGAAGGTTATAGGGTTACTGTAAAGGCAAGCGGTTCGACAAGTACAGGGTATTTTAAAGTATCCGGGCCAGATGGTTTTATACCTTTATATAGTACTCAGTTGGCACCAGGAGAAGAAATTTCCTTTACTTTTTATCCTGAATTAAGAGGAGAATACTATTTTGAAAGTGTATGGGGAACGTATACTGGAGGAAAAGGAAATACAATTAATCATTCTGCTATAATCGGAACACCAAAACAATCAGAAGAGAAGAGTATTGATGATACGGAAGGAATTGAAGATACAGGCATATCGAATGATACTGTAGACCCAACACCTGTACTTAAACCAGATGAAGAAGAAAGTTCAGGTAAAGATTTAAATGAAGAATCAGATGGAGAATTAGGCGAGATCACTTCTACTGTTCAGCCAACTGAAGATCCTGATGATACAGAAGAAACCTCCCCGCCACGTATATCAAATGGAGATAGCAATACTGAAGAAAGCATAGAACGACCAATAATGGAAACGTCAGAAGAAACTACTGTAAATGCAGAACAGAACCAAGAATAAGCAAACAGAAACCCAACATTCATACTTTTGAGTGTCGGGTTTTTGGCACTATACTATTTGTTGGGCGCAGTTTGGCCAATTACTCCAGCTCTTGAGGGTATTGGTTGAACAAAAAGTGAAATGCTCACGTTTTGTTCGCTTTGTAAGTATTAGATTCTCCAACATTGTATGTATGTTTATATTTCGTTACTATATATGTATCGGTATATCAAATGAAAGCTATTAAGATACCCAGATAAATTTAATAACCGTGCTAAAGATAGAAGAAGTTGAAAAACTCACCAACATCCTTTGTAACACATGTATTCCACACATATAGATCGTGTAACTTTTAGGAAAGGTGAAACCGTATATATTTATCTGCTAACCAAGTGCTAACATTTTGCTAACGAAACCTAATAAATCGCAGTAATTCAAGATAAAGATATTACACATGTATCGAGTAAGAAGTTGATTTGACGCAGTTCCATTCCACTATAGGAAAATATATTACACTTTGTAACCATATGGGCGGCATGATGTAATCTGCCTCCCCCATTAAAAGAAGTATCCTACAAGTTGAAAAAACTTGCGGGATGCTTTTTTTTTTTTTGTTTTTAATGGTGAAAAAGGACGTACAGACACCATTTGAAAATACATAAGTTAAACTGCATTATAGCAAACAGCATTAGCGATAGCTTAGAAAACTAACAATGAATATTAGTCCCTTTTATAAAAGGGTGAATTGACCAAGACCTTACCACTAACTATTAATCATTGAATCTTCTCCACATAGGCACCAATAGGCATATGAAAAAATAAAATGGAGTTGGGTAAACAAATTCAACATATTCTTTGCGAAAAGGAGATAGCTGCGTGGAAAAGAAGTCAAGCACAACAAAGATGGTTATCGTGATGAGAAAAGATTTACAAATGACAAAAGGGAAATATGTAGCCCAAGGAAGCCATGCTTCTTTAGGGGTTGTAAAGTGGATTGAATATAATGGAAATGATAACCACAAAGAAATACTAAACAAATGGTTTGATGAGACATTTGTAAAAGTAACTGTTTATGTAGAAAGTTTGGATGAATTATATACGATTTATCATCTTGCGAAAGAAAAAGAATTACCTGTAAGACTTATCACCGATAACGGATTGACCATGTTCAACGGTGTTAAAACAGATACGTGTCTTGCTATACTTGGCGAAAGAGAGAAAGTGGATGAAGTAACTGGTCATTTAAAATTATTATAATCTTGTATTGATATAGTTTTTACTAACGCAACCCATTGTAAATCACAGTTAAAGTGTTGTACCTCAGATATGGCGAAACCTCGATAGGAAGGTACTTCGTTAAAGATTTACACACTTTCATCCTTAGAGCGCATTAGTATGTTTAAAATCCGAAATTCGTAAAATAGCAGAATAGGATATTATAAAAAAAGAAGCGCTCCTAGTGTAGCGATGCAGTCCTAACTTACGGACCCAATACACTAGGTGCGCTTCTTTTTCTTTATATACATTACGTATATTAAAAATATTAAGAACATTGATGTTGATTTAAATGGCCTTCTAATAGTTGTTTATAATGCTTTGCTTTCTTATATTGAGTAACTTTGTATAGATATTCAGCTGGATGTTTAGCACTGCTAACAGCGTAAACAGCGTTCATATATTCTATGTTAAGTTGTGATTTAGTTTTATTGTCAATTGTGATTGTATTCATGGTAACACCTCATAAATTATTGATTAACTATAACGGAGTATACACCAAATTTTTATTGATTTTTTATAACTAACAGCCTTGTTAGGATGCAAAAAGTCTTTGTTATTTTCCAGAGTAGTGGTTGTTTTGAGAATTTTTTAAACACATAGAAAAGATGCAGTACAGACGCTTCTTAATAGTTTGGAGTCTTCTTTTATTTAGTGATAATCATTAATTTCAAGCTATATTACCTATTAAGTTGTTACAGCGTCCTGCATACCACGTACTATTTCTATATTTTACATTCGCTCAGTTTGGTATTTTCCTGTTAATCTAAGATAATGTGGATTATTTTTCGTCGACAAAGTAACGATAACGTTATCTAAGATTTAATGGATTATTTTTTTATTTAATCCTAATAATCCAAGTAATCATATGATAGATAGGAAGATATCAATGGAACAAAAATATTTAAAAAAAGGCGGGCTTATTGCTTTCATCGCACTATTATCGATGACGCCTCCTCTGGCAACAGACTTATATATGCCTTCGTTGCCTGAAATGACAAACTATTATCAAACAACCTCGTCAGTTACGAGCTATACAATGACGATATTCTTTATTTTTATGGCAATTGGTATCCTTATTCTTGGCCCGATGAGTGATAAGTACGGACGAAAGCCAGTCCTGTTGGGCAGTATCCTTGTGGCGCTAACCTTTAGTATCATCTGTGCAATTTCACCGTCGATTTGGATCTTGATTGCAGCCCGGGCGGTTCAGGCGTTTGGCGCAGGAGGAATGGTTGCCATCTCTACAGCTTTGATTAAAGACAGCTTTGAGGGAAAAGAGATGTCTAATGTATTGTCAATCACGCAGGCGATCGTTCTGCTTGCTCCAATGTTAGCACCTATTTTGGGCGCAGTTATTTTAGCCTTTTTCAGCTGGAAGATGACCTTTGTTGCTCTAGCTGCTCTATTCCTAGTATCACTTATAGGAGGATTTCTTTTAGAAGAAACTTTGCCGCAGGAAAAGCGAGTATCTGGCAGTACATTTAAATCTATCTTAGGGCTTACAAGTATTGTGAAGGATAAGAAGTTTACCAGCCTATTGCTTGTTGTTGCTCTCTTAATGGCACCGTTTATGGCATATCTAACACTCGCTTCATACATTTATATAGATGGATTTGGTATCTCGGAATCTGCCTTCAGCCTTTACTTTGCCGGTGCAGCTTGTATAGGTTTGATTGGACCATTTCTTTATATGCGTGTTGGTGGCGGTTCGATAAAAAAATCGATCAATATCGCCTTTGTAATTGTCACAATATCTATCTGCCTGCTCTTCTTAGTTGGTTCCATCAGCCCATTTGTATTTCTTGTATGCTATGTGCCCTTCACGGTTATCACGACATATCTCAGACCGATGGTGTCAAATACGCTATTATCTATGCAAAAGTCAAATGTCGGAGCAGCTTCAAGTCTAATGAACTTTGGCTTTACAGTGATCGGCAGTATAGGGATGATGGTTGGGTCACTCCAGTGGGGAGATTATATTAATGGCTTGAGCATGACAATGCTGATTTTCCTCGTTTTATCCTTGTTATTATGGATCTATTGTTTGCAAAAAAAAATCATTACGGATTAAAGGCTTGATTTTAATAAAAGAGTTGCCACAGGATGATGTCTTGTCGGCAACTTTTTTTTATTTGGATTATTGGCCATCTCAAAAACCTAATTTATTTTCCGCTGTTCTTAGTCTTTGGATAATTTAAATTGGGTCAAGGTGAAAATTCCCGGGCTTCTTCTGCTGTCTTTTTTGCATAAATCCATATTTCTGTAAAAGACTAATTCTGATAAGAAAGGGGAGAAGATTGATGCATTATGGATATATTGGTCCTGGTACACACTCTGGCCAGCTCGTACAAAAAAAAGGACGCTATATAACAGGATTTTCTGTGGGGATTTTATACCTAGATGAAGATTCCTATCCGGTTATTCCCGGCAATGTCGCAAATTATTCAACCTACCCTTTTCCCGTTCATTATAAACTGGTTCCGGGCTGTACAGGTCAGCGTCTTTTAAATAATGATCGAACACTGGAAAAAGGGATTATTGATGCAGCTATGCAACTTCAAAGTGAAGGAGCAAAAGTTATTTCAAGTGCGTGTGGGTTCTTTGGAAACTTTCATAAGCAAATAGCATATGCATTAGAAATTCCTGTCTATCTGTCTAGCCTCGTTCAACTGTCTATGATTCAGGTTGGATTAAAGCCAGGACAAAAAATTGGTATATTAACAGCCTATGAAAAAGGATTGACGGATTCCCTTTTGAAAACTTGCGGTGTTACAGACATGTCTAATTTAGTCATTGGTGATTTAAGTCAGGGAGAAGAGTTTTCATCCATTTCGAATGGAGCAGGTACGTTTAATAATGAAAAGCTGAGGGATGAGGTTGTTAAAAAAGCAATTGAGATAAAGGAAAAGCATCCTGAAGTCGGAGCCATCTTATTAGAATGCAGTGACCTGCCTCCCTATGCATTTGATATCCAGCAAGCAGTGCAGCTGCCTGTGTATGATTTTATTACACTCATTAACTGGGCACATTATGCAAATAGCCAAAGCCCATATTATGGATTTATTTAATAAAGTGAAAGAGTGAAGAAAAACACAAGTCCAAAGAGCTTGTGTTTTTTACTTTTTTAATATTTATCTTTGCTGGCCTTATAAAATTATTATTTTTCTGTATCTTATGGCAAACAAGAGAGAGCAATATGAGTCAAAAAAATGGAAGTAGAAAGCACTTTCATGAAATGATTTTTTCTTGTTAGTATACTAGTATAATAAAAGGTGTTCCAAAAAGATTCCTCTAGAACACTGACTTCCGGGAGTGTGAACAGTAGTGAAAAATAGGGCGAGGGATTTTTATCAACCTAAAGTGTTGAATGAATCCATCTTGGCTTTTTATCGTCTTCAAGGATTGAATAAACATATGACTGGGTTTCATCAATTCGAATCACACAGTACATATGAGATTTATGTACTTGAAGAAGGGCAATGCAATTATTTTATTCATAATAAAATATATGATCTGCAGCCAGGAGATATCATTCTTTTGGATGGATTAACTTTGCATAAGGCAAATACCACATCTCCTGATACCTATGTACGGAGTATGGTTCATTTTTCTCCAGTGTGGTTGGAGAGTATGTTGTCTGTAATAGGAATGCCAAATCTTTTAGATCCTTTTCAAAAGCTGAATAACTGTATACTGCGGACAGGATTTGATTCCTCAGGTCAGTATGTGGCTGAGAAAATTAAGTGGCTTGAAAAGCAGTTGGAAGCTATAGACGAGGAATATAAATGTACAGGTAAAATCAATGTCCTATTGGAAACTGAACTGAAGGTTGAATTTCTTCAACTGTTGATAAAAATTTATAAAATGAGCGAATGTCAACAACTCCGAGTCGTACAGAAGAAAACGGAAAAAAAGCGACATGCTGAAAACATTGCCTCGTGGATTAATCAACACTACTGTGAAAAAGTCAGCTTGGAACGTATTGCTAAAGAGTTAAATTTAAATAAGTACTACGTTTCTCATGTTTTTAAAGAGGTTACCGGATATACAGTCATGCAATATGTAATGGAATGCAGGCTAATTCAGGTAAAGTATTTATTGGAAATGAAACCTGATCAATCAATGGAAGACATTTTTCTATCAACTGGGTTTGAAAGTGCTGCCCATTTCAGCCGCTTTTTTAAAGAAAGAATTGGGATGACACCTACCAGTTATCGAAAGATGAAAAGAAGCCAAACGTTTGATCCATCTTGCTCTTCTGTGAGCAAAGTTTAATTGTTAGATTAGAAGCAAAATGTAATTTAGTATGCTCACAATTGAGCAATATCTGTTAGATTTTAGAAGATTATAATAAGGATGGGAACATAGCATTCTTATAAGAGAAATAATGTGTAAATAAGGAATTTTTTCACTAAATATGCTCAAAGATGAGCAAACTTTAATGGATTAAGGAGGAAAACAAATGAGTATGAGAGAACCAGCACTCCAACAGGAGGAACAAGTTGAATCTAATTCAGTAAGACCATTCGGATTACGAGATAAAGTCGGTTATTTGCTAGGTGATTTTGGAAACGACTTCTTTTTCTTGCTTGCCAGCACATTCTTAATGGTATTTTATACAGATATTTTCCATATTAATGCTGCAACAGTCGGGGTATTATTTATGGTTGCCCGACTTTGGGATGCATTTGCTGATGTGGCTTGGGGCCGATTCATTGATACAAGACCAGCGACGAAACATGGAAAGTATAAACCATGGGTTCTGCGCATGTCTTTCCCACTAGTATTCACAGGTGTTTTAATGTTCACGACAATACCTGGTATGTCTGATGGTTTCTACCTGGCATGGGCATTTGTGACTTACATTGTATGGGGTACATTGTATGCGACTGTTAGTATTCCATATGGATCAATGGCATCCGTTATGACAGCTGATTCTGTAGAACGTACTTCATTATCAACATGGCGTACAGTAGGTGCCAGCTTAGCTGGTTTAATTATCAATGTTTTGGGACCAGTGATTGTGTTTGTAGACAATAAAATTGATGCAAACCGTATGTTCATGGCTGCGGCTGTGTTTGGCGTTTTGGCAATTGCATGTTATTTCGGTTGTTATAAACTATCTACAGAACGTATCGTGGCACCGACAAAAGAAGTGGAAAAAGGTGCTTTCCTTCGCTCAATGAAAAGCTTAATGACTAATAAACCATTTGTTTGGGTCTTGTCAGCTTCGCTTATAGCTATGTTAGTACAATACCTACTAACTACTGTTAATATTTATTTGTTTAAAGATTATTTCGGAGATGCATCTGCTTTAAGTTTGATTGGGGCAATACAAATGGCAGCTATGTTTTTATGTCTTCCATTAGTAAAGCCGTTAGTTGCTAAATTCGGTAAAAAAGAAACAGCTTTAATCGGTATGTCAATTACGACTATTGTTTATACACTATTATTTTTCTTGAAAGGTCTGTCAGCAATGCAATTTGTGGCCTTTGTGGCAGTGGGTACATTTAGTATGTATCTCTATAACTTTGTGACTTGGGCCTTCATTACTGACGTTACGGATTACCATGAATATAAAACTTCAATGAGAGAAGATGCGACCGTTTACTCTGTTATTGCAATGGCAAGAAAAGTAGGTCTTGCTTTAGCTGGCGGTATCGGCGGTGCTGCAATTGCTGCTGTTGGTTATGATGCAACACGTGCAACACAAGCACCTGAAGTACTAGATGGCATCTATACTTTAGGTACATTAGTACCAGCTATTCTTTATGGCCTGGTTGTTCTAGTCTTGTTTATGTATCCATTAAACAAGAAGAAAACAGCTCAACTTGCTGAAGATTTAGCAGCAAAAAGAAGTGCAAACAATTAATCAGTTGAATCATCTAGGATAAAAGATTGGACCGAATATTTTTATTCGGTTCAATCTTAAATATTTTTTACGGAGGATCCAATCATGATAGGTTTAAAGGAAAGAACAACAACGGTAGATTTAAAAGCAAAACCGTTTAATTTATCAGATGAAGCTATTAAATGGGTTGAAGAAACCATTTCCAATATGACAATTGAGGAAAAAATCGGTCAGTTATTCGTCAACATGGGAGCCAGCCGTGATGAAGAGTACTTAAAAGGAGTACTAGATAGCTACCATATCGGTGCGGTTCGTTACAACCCAGCTACAGCTGAGCAAGTATACGATCAAAATAAAATCTTACAAGAAAATAGTAAAATACCTCTATTAATCGCTGCGAATACTGAAAATGGTGGAAATGGTGCTTGTATAGATGGTACATATGTAGCAAATCAAGTGAAAATTGGTGCTACAAATGACCCTAAGTATGCTTATGAATTGGGTAGAGTATCTGGAGAAGAAGCAGCTGCAATCGGATGTAACTGGAGTTTTGCACCAGTTGTTGATATCGATATGAACTGGAGAAACCCGGTAATCTCTACTCGTTGCTATTCAAATAAAGCAGAGCAAGTTTTAGAATACTCTTTAGAATACATGAGAGGAATAATGGAAAGTGGTGTAGCTCCAGCTGCTAAGCACTTCCCAGGAGACGGCGTGGATGAAAGGGACCATCACTTATCTTTTGCCCCAAATACATTAACAGTAGAAGAGTGGGATAACACATTTGGAAAAGTGTATGGAGGATTAATAGAAGCTGGATTACCTTCTATCATGACAGGACATATGGCTTTACCGGAATACGTACGTCACTTTAAACCAGATGCGACGATTGAAGAATTAGCAACACCGGCAAGTTTAAGTAATATCGTCTTACAAAACCTATTAAGAGATAAATTAAACTTCAATGGTGTAATCGTCTCTGATGCTTCTCATATGGTAGCTATGACATCTGCTATGAAGCGTAAAGACATGTTACCTACAGCTATCGCTGCCGGTTGTGACTTATTCTTGTTCTTCAATGATCCGGAAGAAGACTTCAAGTGGATGATGGATGGATATAAAAAGGGAATCATCACGGAACAAAGACTTGAAGAGGCATTAACTCGTATTTTAGGATTGAAAGCTTCTTTAGGATTGCATGCAATAGCTAAGACTGAAATTTTACAACCAAAAGAAGTAGCAATGGCTAAAATGAGAACAGAAAAAAATATGGCTATTGCAGCGGAAATTTCAGATAAAGCGATCACGTTGGTGAAGAATAAACAGGAATTATTACCAATAAGCCCAGAAAAACATAAGAAAGTTCTACTTGTTGAAGTAAAAGGACCGGAATCTGCTTATGGTAAGTTGATGGCTGCTATGACTGCTGGTAAGAAAAAGCCAATCGAATTAATGAAAGAATTGCTTGAGAAAGCAGGATGCGAGGTTGAAATCTACGAATCACCAATCGATAAGTTGATGAAACTTCCTCCACAAGAAATGATGGGTGCAATCATGAACGTATACGCTCAAAAACGCCCAATTGCTGAACTGACGAATAATTATGACTTAATCATCAACATAGCAGATGTAGCACCGACTACAGACCAACGTATACAATGGGCTCCTTTGAAAGGAACTCCAGATATACCGTTCTATGTAAATGAAGTACCGACTATCTTTATTTCTTTACAATGTCCGTTCCACTTAGCGGATGTACCGCAAGTTAAGACATACATCAATGCATATGATAGTCATGATCATACGGTGACTGCTATCGTTGATAAATTATTAGGACGTTCAGAATTCAAAGGTGTCAGCCCTGTTGATGCATTCTGTGGATTTATTGATACTCAAATTTAATTAGAGTTTTTAGATGAAAGATTCGTTGATTATGGGATACGAATCATAATCTAAAATGATAGTAAATAAGAAGGTAGTTAGAGTGAGGTTAACTGAACTGAACTTAACTATCTTCTTTACTTATATAAAGGTTTGAATGGAGAGTTGTTCTCTTCAATAGGAGTGAGAATTAGCCATGGTGAAAATGGTATCTAGGTTACCGGGTGAGAATAATAATAGCTATGCATATAGAGCAATTAAAGAAGGAATTAAATCGTTGGAATTACTGCCTGGACAATTACTGAGTTTAGGAGAACTAACAGAGGTGCTTAACGTTTCAAGCACACCAATAAAAATTGCACTGTGGAAGCTGCAGCAAGAACATCTTGTAGATGTAATCCCTCAAGTGGGATCCTATGTTTCAAGAATTAATCTGGAAATAGTCGAAGAAGCATCCTATATGTGGTTCGACTTAGAAAAAGAATACTTAAAATCTGCATGTCGTTCTTTTTCTGAAGATCATGTGAACCAATTGAAGAAAAACCTTATTCTTCAGGAGACGCTGTTAGCTCAAAAAGACATAATGAATCAAAAAGAGCTGGCGAGAAAATTTAATGAATTGGATGATCACTTTCATTCTATTATCTTTCAGGGTCACCAAAGAAATAATACATGGAAAGCAATTTCACATATGACCTTGGATTATCACCGAATGATTAGCTTTAGCAACCATCCTTTTGAACATCTAGTCGCCGAACATAGGGAAATCATTTCTATAATTGAAAATAAAGAGATAGAACGGGTGGAAAGTTTTCTTAAGAAACATATATTCCAACCAATAGATGATTGGAGAAATGTATATAAAGAGGAAGTATGTTAGAAAGGTGAAAGTAATTATTCGCACAGACAGTGCAAAAACCTGGTGAGGTTGAATATTTAATAATGAATATCACACAAAAGAAGTCTCTAAAAAGGTCCTGGAACTTTAGAGGCTTCTTCTTTTTTAGGTTATTAACTAAACATTCATGAATAAAGTTTTATCTTTAGGGTGTAATGCTTTTGTATTCACAAGTTTGTTGGCTTTTACTTCAATTATCAAAGAAAATTAAAAAAATTATTCTGTTAAATCTACAATAACTTTAATCGTTTCATTGGCAGCGATGGCTGTTTCGAAGGCTTTTGGAAGTTCGTCTAACTTATAGACTTGCGTTACCATTGTTGCGATTGGTGTTTTCTTCTTCTCAATATGGTCAACAACACGTGCAATATCTTCATGTGTATATCCGCTTGCACCAATAATTTTTAGTTCTTTCCCCATCATATCTCCAAAACTTATTGGTACTTCTTGCTTGTACACAGCCACAATGGCAAAACGAGCATCAGGTTTAGCCATTTTGAATACTTGTTCAAATAAAGCAGGGGCACCGGCAGCATCTATAAAAGCATCCACATTTGGAAGTGGATAACCATAGTATTCAGCTGTGCCGAAATATTCCACAAGTCCTGCAGCTAAGTCTTGTTTACTTGTATTGATTGTTTTTGCACCTAATTCTTGCGCTTTAGCTAAACGCCAATCATTGATATCTACTACAACAACATCTTTAATACCTTCTCCAATCAAGCCAGCAGCTGCTGATAATCCAATTGGGCCGCCACCAAGTACTACTATATGTTCACCTGGTTTAGGGTTAGTTGAGAAAGCACCATGAAACCCAACACTCATTGGCTCCATTAATGCCGCTTCTTCAGGTGTTACTTCATCTGAGAAAGTGTATAAGTTATAGTTTAATGCCGCATCTTCGATGACAACAAATTGAGAAAAGCCGCCTGCTTCACAGGAAAGTGCTTTTCCAACTCGTTTAGCTGTAATTGGATTCACCCCGACGCGCATTCCTACTTGAATGTCCTTTACCTCTGAGCCTACCTCTGCTACTTCACCGAAAAATTCATGACCAAATTCTTTTTCAAACCGAATGCCCATATTTCCGGCACCAGCTTTAACTATATTAATATCTGTACCGCAAATACCACAACGCAATGTACGCAATAGTACATCCTTAGGTCCGATTGTTGGCATTGGTAATTCTTCAACTCGTACATCATTTAAGCCATGATAAACTCCTGCTTTCATCTCATTCACCCCATCTTTTATAAGTCTACTTAATTTTATGACAATTAATATACCAGAGCAATTTGGAAATATTTAAATGAGAAATAAAAATGTTACTAATCTACTAAAGACAGTTATTGTTGGTGGTAATATATGTATATATTGTTTTGAATCTATATATCGGTAATTTTAATTTCTATTTTAAACAAGTAATCAATATTTCTATGCGTATTGTTTGTACACGGGATTATCTCCATGAGACCGACTGATTATCCGAATGTGATCAAGCCTGAATAAACAAATGAACTTTATTTTAAAAAAACTAAAACCGGAAACGGAATAGCCTCGTCAATATTTAGGAAGGGGGAGAAATAGTGGATGAAATAACAATGGAACGCCTCGTTATTGAGGAAAAGGAGATCATCATCGACGAACTGATGGACCAATATGGGCAAGAAATTTTACAACTCTCCTATTCTTATGTGAAGAATCGTGAACTTGCTGAGGACCTTACCCAAGATATCTTTGTAAAATGCTATCAATCCCTTCATACATATAAGGGGAAATCAAAAATTAGGACATGGTTGTGGAGAATAGCTATTAATCATTGCAAGGATTATTTGAAAAGCTGGTACAAAAACCATGTCTTCCTCTCAAGTGATGAATACATTTATTCTGGTGAAAGTGGGCATAGCACTGAACAAGCGGTTATTCGGCAAGATGAAGAAGAACGTCTGGCGCATTCTGTTATGCATCTGCCGATTAAATATCGGGAAGTCATCTATCTTCATTATTTTGAGGAGATGCCCATTCGTGAAATGGCGCAGGTACTATATATTAATAACAATACAGTGAAAACGAGACTCCGCAGGGCGAAGGCACTTTTAAAGGATAGTTGGGAGGGATATAGCGAATGGAAGAACGGTTGAAGGGTCTTAAAAAGGCTATGAAGGAAACTTGCATGCGGGAGCTAGATTTCTCAGAAACTATGAAAAAGCGCATTCATAAGTCCATCGCAAAAGAATCATTCAGCGAGCAGGATATGTTCATTAACCTCCTCCAGCTTCTTTTAAAGGAAAGGACAGGCTTTGAATTAACAAGGCTTCTTGCAGTAAGAGGCATAAGAAAGTATGAGGACGAGGAAGGTTCTATATATGCGTTTTTGCATGAACAGGAGCTAGCGGGAATCATTACGGCTTCATGGGGATCATCAGGAGAAAAAAAGTATCAGCTGACCGACAAGGGGAGACGTGCGCTTGAAAAGTCTGATGAACGAGTATGGCTAGCTAGTCTTACCTTGAGAGGACAGGCGGAGAGGTGATTAGAATGGTCAATGATAGAGAACGCTTTTTGGGAGAAGTTATCGGGCAAATTCGCTCAAAGGAAGCGAAGGTAAGTGTTGAAAAAGAATTGAATTATCATCTTAAGGAAGCAAAGGAATATTGGCTGGGGAAAGGGCTGTCGGCTACGGAGGCACAGGAGAAGGCGATTAAGCAAATGGGAGATCCGTATAAGCTTGGTGAGAAGATGAACAAGCTATACCGACCGAAAGTGGATTGGCTGCTTTTTTCCCTGTTAGCAGCAGTGATGATGCTTGGATTTCTCCCGATTTTATCAATGGATTCGTCACAAGTGGAAATACAGGATTCATTTATGCGGAATAGAGTGATTTTTGGTCTGCTAGGCATAGCGCTGGCAATTGGGATTATGTACTTTGACTATCGGAAGCTGCAAAGATGGGGTTGGGCCTTTTATCTGGTTGGTGTAGCTATACTCTATGGGTTACGGCTAATTCCGTCTTATACAATCAATGGGGAACCTTATTTTGGTATACCAATGCTTGGTTCATTCAATTGTTGGATTGCATTGCCGTTCTTTTTCCTGGCTTGGGCTCAATTTTTTCAGAATAAGAAATTGAAAGTTTGGCAGCTTTTTCTTTTGTTTATCTACTCCTTTTATCTTTTCTTAATGGTTCCAGACCTAGCAATCTCATTTATCTATGGAATGACAGTTTTGATTATGTTATGGTGGAGCCATTTAAGTAAGAAAACTGCATTATTTATAACCGCAAGTACGATTACAGCATTCATAATTGGGTTGGTAGCCGTTTTGCCTTCTTTAAAAGGTTATCAGAATGAGCGGATAGCAGCCTATATAAATCCCGAGAAGTATGCAGATGGTTCAGGGTATATGTATGTGCAACTAAGGGAGCTGATGACCGAAGCAAAATGGTATGGAAGCTCTGCTGGCCAAGGTAATGTTCTTCCAGGAACATATTCCGATTATGCATTGGCGGGTCTGACCTCTCATTTCGGGTATGTTGTCACCGTGGCAGTTCTGATTATTCTCCTATTATTTGTGATTCGAATGGGGTATATTGCGATAGGAGCACGCAATAGATATGGAAAATTACTTGTTATCGGAGCTCTGGCCCTGTTTTCTTTACAATTTTTCTATAATATTGCGATGATATTCGGGTTTGTCCCGATTATGACAATCTACTTACCGTTTATCAGCTATGGCTGGATGTCGACGATTTTGAATGCGTTTTTAATAGGAATTGTACTTAGTGTTTACAGGCGTAAGCATTATGGTGTAATGACAGAAAGAGAGTGCGAGGTCAATTAGGCCTAGCATCCTTTTTAAGCGAGGTTCGGACCAAACCAATTAACATCATCTTCCATAGGCAGAAAATAAGAGTGGGAAATCACGAAAAGGATTTCAGGCTATATTAACGGACAAATCATCGCGGTTAATGGCGGACGTAATATGCTTAGAGGATAATGATATAATCCCATCTGTTAAACACAGGTGGGATTTTTATGTTAAGGTTAACTTATCCCTCATTATAGTGGGATTTTGGAGCAATGAGCTAATAGGAGTGTTTAATCATGCAACATTTGCAGTTCGAAAAATCGTGGGATAAAGCGTTATCTGCCCAGGACCGAAGCTATATAGAAAAAGTATTTGTAGAGACAAAGCATCTAAACGGCACAGGTGTAATTTTCTCTCCTATCTGGGAAGCCATCAACCACAAAGAGGCACTGCTTGTGACTGTATTAGTCCATAATTTTACAGATCAGCCGCTTACATTTAATAACACAGGATTACGATACAAAATTCAGGGAGAGGTTATTGCGGAAAATGAATTTACCTTACCTAATCTTGTGATTCCAAATGAAGTGAGTATGCCATGGACATTTATATTTCCAAAAGAAAGCTACAAAACACAGATACCTATTAAGAATGGACGATTAGAGACAGTGTGATTTTCAACAGAGAAAAATTCCGAAATCAGTTAAATAAAATTATATCGAAAATAGTAAAAGGTTTTTTAATATAATTAAAGTTTCTGTAAAATCCAAACATGGATTGGTAATATAAAACGGCTTGATTCAAGTAGGAATCATCAAGCCGTTTTTATTATCAGGAAGATTTAGCATGAAGTATGACGAGGAATTTTCCATCCTGGACTTCATTAGAGTAACGTTGAGCGTCCTCTTCAGATAGTCCGATATTCATAAGAGAGTTTAATAATCCGCCTTCACTGGATCGAGCTCCAACTAGTGCACCGCCGAGCATAGTTAAAACAGGACCTGCAGCTAAAATTGCTCCCAAACCTGGGACCAATACAGCCGGTAATCCTGCGAGTGCGCCGGCAATGCCGAGTGCCCCTCCGGTAGCAGCTCCCGCAATAGCTCCATCCATAGTAGACGTTTTTACTTCCTGCGACATCTTGGATAAATCATTTGCTTGGTTAGCAATCACAGATATTTCATCAGTAGTATAGCCTTCCTTTTTAAACTCCTCAATAGCATCTGCCGCTTGTTGTTCGTTTTCATATACGTTAATCACATAATCTCCCATTCTATACCTCCCAATTTTCTTTAATATGGCTTTTTTACCCGTTTTAATATCTTTAGACACTTTTTCCTAGGTGTACTGGATAGATTGTGATTTTTTGTTAAATTAGAATATTCGATTTGATAAAGAAAACGGGTTCGGACTAGGCAATGAGTCATAAGGAAACCCCTTTTTATCTCATTAAAATCATAAAAAATAAAATTCAATTCTCAAGAAAACAGTGAATAACTGAGTAATTTAAAGATTTCATATCATTTGTTTATCAAAATGGTTATTTTTAACAACTTTTTTACATTTTTAGAAGAATATGAGGTTTCAACACTCTTTACAACTGGAAAATACCGGAGTAGTATTACTCTCATAATTAAATCATTCTTAATCGCTGAATCTTTAAAGAGCGGGGGAACCACTTTTGTGACTCTTGTCACTCGGGGTGAATCCTTAACAAGGTAGGGCTACTCTTTTGGCCCGAATCCGACAGCTAACCTCGTAAGCGTTAAGGGAGAGGATGGTGTAACTGGGGAGTCGAAAAAGTTATTTCGACCACAGGGTAGACCTCTGTGGTCTTTTTTGGAATTTAACAATTTAATACGTTAATATCTTAAATCGCTGAGTCTTTTAAAGAGCGGGGGAACCACTTTTGTGACATTGTCACTTGGGGTGAATCCTTAACAAGGTAGGGCTACTCTTTTGGCCCGAATCCGACAGCTAACCTCGTAAGCGTTAAGAGAGAAGGTATTACCTTTGGATTAAAGCCCACTGTGTAATACAGAGGGCTTTTTTGTGCTTTTTAAATGGTAAAATTTAACAAATTAAAGAGGAACCAACGAAATGTTACGTATGAGTTATCTGGATATTAAGCTGCTCGAGGAAAAAGCAAAAATTGAGGATGAGAATGCAAGAAGAGCTAGTTCAATCGTTTACCAGAATAACCAGATGAATAGTTCATTTTATCCGAATGGTTTCTCTAAAGTTAGATAAAAGGGCAATAAGGAGTGTCCTTTCTATTATTCGATAAACAAATATGGGATATAGAAAGGACAGCTTTATCCTTCAAGGTGATTTAAGGGGGATTTAAAGTGGGAAACGTGCTGATTATCGGCAAAGGCAATCTTTATCTTATTACAACACGGAAAATGGAAACAGGAGAATAGATAACCAAATTGAAATGGAAAAGGAACTTTTGGTATATAACAAGGTTTATATTATTTCAGATTCCATCAATGAAGGGTTTGAATTGACTGCGTTCTTTTCTAAATTGGGTACGAGAAAAATCATTGTTGCGACACAAAGCAGCAGGGATTATCAGTTTTACAAGAAGCTCGGCGCCAAACTTGTTTATATAAGTAAACCTGGAAGCTGCTCATATAGTTGGTTAACCAATCACCTTTAACCTTTTAGCTGTGGATTAAAAAATCAATTTTATGAAAGGAAGGTTCATGTGGATCTTATTTCAATTGGATTAGCAGTAGGATCTTTTCTAATATTTTGGGGATTTATCAAATTTTGTGACAATGTGATTGAGGAACGAGGGTTAGAAAAATGATTTTTATAGGAATCGTTGTAGGTGGACTTGCGATTTACTTAGTTGATGCCTTAATTCATCCAGAGAGATATTAATTTATTAAAACACTATGGGGGAAAGAATAATGGATTTTATACAAATAGCATTGGTATTAGCGGTTCTTTTATTGCTTACTATACCTATGGGGCGCTATATAGCCCGTGCTTTCTCTTTGGAAGAGACAAAGCTTGACCGAGCATTTGGCGGAATAGAGAACTTAATTTATAAGCTGTCAGGAATTTCGCAAGGGAATATGAAATGGAAGCAATACGCAAAGGCTCTATTGGTTAGTAACATAGCAATGTTTGCTATTTGTTATATAATCGTGCGTCTACAAGGTGTTTTACCGGGAAATCCAAGTGGGATTGCATCAATGGATCCGTTCTTGTCTTTTAATACAGTAGCGAGTTTTTTAACCAATACTAATTTACAACACTATAGCGGAGAATCAGGTTTATCTTATTTATCACAAATGATGGTTATTATCTTTCTAATGTTCACAACACCAGCGACAGGAATTGCTTTATGTATCGCTTTTATGAGAGGTCTGACAGGGCAAAAAAGCATTGGTAACTTTTATGTGGATTTAATTCGTGCCCATACACGTATTCTTATTCCGCTTTCCATCCTGGTTGGAATCGTGCTTGTAGGTCAGGGAGTTCCGCAAACATTAGAGCCGACGATCACAGCTACGACCCTGGAGGGTGCTGAACAGCAGATTGCGCGTGGTCCTGTTGCAGCTTTGGAGTCTATTAAGCATTTAGGGACTAATGGCGGGGGATTTTTCGGTGTGAACTCTGCACATCCATTTGAGAATCCGACACCACTTACAAACGTTATTGAAATCTTATCCATGTTTTTACTGCCAGCTTCACTGCCAATCGCTTTCGGACATATGGCTAGAAGCCGTAAGCAAGGTTGGATTTTATTCAGCGCGATGGGAATTATGTTTCTTGCGTTCTTATCATTAGCCTACTTTAGTGAAGCAAATGGAAATCCCGCGCTTCGAGAAATCGGCCTTTCCCAATCAGATGGAAGTATGGAAGGGAAGGAAGTGCGGTTTGGAATTGCCCAAAGTGCTCTATTTACAACAGTTACAACAGCTGCAACGACAGGCACAGTAAACAATATGCATGATACGTTAACTCCGCTTGGAGGGTTGGTTCCATTGGGAGAAATGATGTTGAATTGTGTATTTGGCGGGGACGGTGTTGGAACCGTAAATATTTTAATGTATGCCATTCTTGCTGTTTTCTTAGCAGGATTAATGGTTGGGCGAACACCGGAATTTTTAGGGCGTAAAATCGAAGCGAAAGAAATGAAATTAATAGCCATTACCATTTTAATACATCCATTAATCATTCTGGCTCCATCGGCCATTGCGCTGGCAACAGAAATGGGGTCATCAGCGATATCAAATTCAGGGTTCCATGGAATCACTCAAGTCGTCTATGAATTCACTTCATCTGCAGCGAACAATGGATCAGGATTTGAAGGCTTAGGAGATAATACACCATTTTGGAATATATCTACAGGGTTAGTGATGTTATTTGGCCGCTATTTCTCCATGATCGCCATGCTTGCAGTAGCTGGATCGTTATTAAATAAAAAGCCCGTTCCGGAGACGATTGGTACGTTTAAATCAGATAACACCACATTCATCGTTCTTCTGGTGACTACTGTTTTAATCGTGGGGGCATTAACATTCTTTCCAGTTATCGTACTCGGACCAATTGCGGAGTATTTATCGATACGCTAATAAAGAAAAAAGAAGGTAAAGGAGTATTCTAATGAACACAAAGCGTAAAGCGGCGATTAATAACGCTATAGTCAAGCGTGCTTTAATAGATGCTTTTAAAAAGCTGGACCCGCGTCTGATGGCTAAAAATCCAGTCATGTTTGTAGTAGAGGTTGGGTTTGTTATCACCCTAATCCTGACTATTTTCCCCACCCTGTTTGGAGGGGGAGCGAGTTCAATTTACAACGGGAGTGTAAGTGCAATCTTACTTCTAACCATCCTATTCGCTAACTTTGCGGAATCCTTAGCAGAGGGAAGAGGAAAGGCTCAAGCTGACAGTCTGAAAAAGACAAAACAAGATACAAGTGCCAGATTGCTTTTGAAAGATGGATCAACCAAAATGGTCCAATCAACAGAATTGAGAAAAGGGGATATAGTTGTTGTCAAAGCAACTGAATTGATTCCTGCCGATGGAGAAATTGTGGAAGGTGTAGCCTCTGTTGATGAGTCAGCAATAACGGGTGAATCTGCACCGGTTATAAAAGAATCTGGTGGAGATTTCAGCTCAGTCACCGGTGGTACACGAGTAATTAGTGACAGGCTAAAGATTCGAGTGACTACGGATCCGGGTGAATCCTTCCTAGATCGTATGATTCATCTGGTTGAAGGAGCGAAGCGTCAAAAAACACCGAATGAAATTGCATTAAATACATTGCTCGTCAGCTTAACGTTGATATTCTTAATTGTTTGTACCACGCTGGTTCCAATCGCCTCCTATGTTGGAGTGACTATACCAATCGCAACTTTGGTAGCCTTACTTGTTTGTTTGATTCCTACGACGATTGGGGGACTGCTTTCAGCGATCGGAGTCGCCGGGATGGACCGAGTTACTCAATTTAATGTAATTGCTATGTCAGGTAAAGCGGTGGAGGCAGCTGGGGATATTAATACGATCATTCTCGATAAAACAGGAACGATAACCCATGGAAACCGGATGGCTACAGCATTTGTATCCGTTGGAAAAGCAGATCAAATGAAACTGAATAAAGCCGCACTAGCTAGCTCTCTTCATGATGAGACTCCTGAGGGACGCTCGGTCATTGAGCTGGCAAAAAAATTAGGTGTTTTAGAAGCTGAGGGAGATGAAATTGATTCCGAAGGTGTTGAATTTAAAGCGGAAACACGAATGAGCGGAACGGACTTTGCAGATGGACGGAGAATTAGAAAAGGGGCCGTAGATGCTATTAAAGAGTATGTGACCGCCCAGGGAGGGACTGTGCCAAAGGATCTTGATAGTAAAACACAAACAATCGCTATGGAAGGTGGCACACCGCTTGCTGTAGCAGAAGGTAATAAAATTCTTGGCTTAATATATCTAAAAGATACTGTCAAACCGGGAATTAAAGAACGATTTGACGAATTACGAAAAATGGGGATAAAAACGGTCATGTGCACAGGGGATAACCCACTGACCGCCGCAACGATCGCTCGTGAGGCGGGGGTGGATGATTTTATCTCTGAGGCAAAACCTGAAGATAAGATTTCCGTTATTAAAAAGGAACAAGCCGAAGGAAAGCTGGTGGCGATGACAGGAGACGGAACGAATGATGCACCGGCACTCGCGCAGGCTGATGTTGGCCTTGCGATGAATAGCGGAACGATTGCGGCAAAAGAGGCGGCGAACATGGTTGACTTAGATTCTGACCCAACGAAGATCATTGAAGTAGTAGCCATCGGTAAGCAACTGTTAATGACAAGAGGTGCTTTGACTACGTTCAGTATTGCTAATGATGTTGCGAAATACTTTGCGATTATCCCAGCTATGTTTATGGTGGCGATTCCGCAAATAGGGGCACTAAATATTATGAATCTGAATACACCGCAAAGCGCGATTCTATCCGCACTCATCTTTAACGCAATTATCATCCCATTGCTTATACCATTGGCAATGAAAGGTGTTAAATATGTGCCGATGAGTTCTACAAAACTATTAAATCGTAACCTCATGATTTTTGGGTTCGGGGGGATCATTGCTCCGTTTATCGGTATTAAGGTAATCGATACTTTGCTTGTGGTCATGAATCTTGTTTAAAAATAACTAATAAAGTAAAGGTGACGTATACATGTTGAAAAATTTGAGGGTAAGTCTGATACTTCTTCTTATATGCGGGATCATTTATCCTTTGGCTATGACAGGGATTTCACAGCTGATTTTCCCAGCTAAAGCCGATGGCAGTGTGATCGAAGCTAAAGACGGGGATGTGGTAGGTTCTGACTTGATTGGGCAAAGTTTTAAAGATCCGAAATACTTCATGAGTCGCGTATCTTCTATTGAATATAATGCTTCTGGATCTGGATCGGGAAATTATGCACCTTCTAATGTGGAGATGATTGAGCGGACTAAAAACGATATAAAGGCATTTTTAGAAAATAACCCTGATGTGCAAAAAGATGATATTCCGGCAGATCTTTTAACAAATTCAGGTTCAGGTTTGGATCCGCATATTTCACCGATGGCAGCAAAGATTCAAGTACCGAGAATTGCTGATGTCAGGGACATAAGTGAAGAGCAATTAGAGTCCCTTATTATAAAAAATACGGAAGGAAGGCAATATGGGATTTTAGGAGAACCGCGGGTAAATGTATTACAGCTAAATATGGAGCTTGATAGATTGAAATAAGGAAGAAAGGAGAAAGGGAGAGTATCGTATACCAGCTCTCCTTTTCTTGTCTGTAGAAAGAGAGGGGTGAAAGCATGGTCGAATTTCGCAGAAAAACTCCCGAAGAATTTTTACAATCAATTTATGAAGTGAAACGAGGAAGGATGAAAATTATTCTCGGGGCGGTTTCTGGATCGGGAAAGACCTATCATATGTTATTGGATGGGAATGTATTGAAGAAGAAATCGATTGATGTTGTGATTGGAATGATCAGTCCATCCAATCGTCCTAAAACAATTGAACAAATCGGGGATTTGGAGACGATTCGACCAATTGAATGGGTGGAGAACGGAAAAGTAAAACAGGATTTAGATATTGAAGCCATTAAAGAAAGAAATCCAGAAGTTGTTCTTGTTGATATCTTGTCACATCGCAATCGCTCAGATGCGCCGCATAAGACAAGACTTGAAGATGTAATAGAGCTAATGAACCACAATATTAGCGTAATTACAACGATGAATATTTACGAATTAAGTGGAGTTCGAGAGATTGTTGAAAAACTGTTAGGCATTAAAGTACAGGTGGATCATTGTGTGCCGGATGACACCCTTGCGATGGCAGATGAGGTTAAGCTTTTGGATGTAACGCCTGACCAAATTCTTCATCGTTTACAGGGTGGCAACATAGACCGGGTATTAGAAGAGAAATTATTTAAACGAGCAAATTTGGCAGTATTACGCGAGCTTGCCTTACGCCATTTAGCAGGTGAAGTAAATGACGAACTGGATGAATATCGAGAACAGCAAGGATTGATAGGGCCATCCGGAGCATCGGAGAGAATTCTTGTTACCGTTCAATATCACTGGAATGGCTCAATTTTAGTACGTAGAGGACAACAAGTTGCCAAACGTATGGGTGGTGAGCTATTAGTCGTATGTTTCCTTTCACCGGATAGAAAGCTTTCAAAGGAAGAGCAAACCTTTAGAAGATCTATTAAAAAGTTAGTTCATAAAGTCGGAGGTGAATTTGAGGAATTTTCAATTGCTCGAACGGATGCAGCCGAGGAAATCGTCACCTATGCAACTGACAAGAAAATCACCAAAATTGTAATAGGTCATTCTAAAAGAAGCCGTCTGGAAGAAATCATAAACGGCTCGGTTATTAATAAAATTCTGCGAAGTACGCAAAACATAGATATCTTGGTTGTAGCTGACCGAACAGATAAAAGTGGGAAAAGAGTAATACCTGCTAAATTGGGAGACGAAAATAAAATCAATCCATACCGTCGCTTATCAAATCGAGAAGTGGAAGAACGGATTGGTAAAATGAAGCGTGGACAATTAAAGGTTTATATTGGGGCAGCTCCAGGTGTCGGGAAGACGTATACGATGCTGCGTGAGGCTAATGAGTTGAAGAAAAACGGGATAGATGTCGTAATTGGTTTGCTTGAAACACATGGTAGGAAAGAAACACTTGATCAAGTCGGAAGCTTGGAAATGATGCCACGAATGAAAATTAACTATAAAAATGTTGTGATTGAAGAAATGGATGTAGATGCCATTATAAAGAGAAATCCCGAGGTGGTACTAGTTGATGAATTGGCTCATACCAATGTACCAGGCAGCAATTATAAAAAACGTTATGAAGATGTGGAAGAGATTATAAAATCAGGGATTTCGGTCATCTCAACCATGAACATTCAACATTTAGAAAGTTTAAATGACAGTATTGAACAAATTACAGGAGTGCGGGTACGGGAAACAGTACCGGATCAAGTTCTCCGAATGGCAGATGAGATTGAGCTTATTGATATTTCTCCAAAGGAGCTCCAGCAACGTATGCTGGAGGGGAATATATACGCAAAGGAAAAAGTTGAACAGGCACTGAATCATTTTTTTAAAACGTATAATTTAATCGCATTAAGAGAACTCGCACTTCGTGAAGTGGCTGATGATGTTGATGAGAGACTAGAATTATTAGAACGTAATCGTACTTTAAGAGGACCGTGGCGAAAACAAGAGGTCATCTTTGTTTGTGTAAATTTACGCGGGAACAGTGAGCGTTTAATCCGACGTGGTTTTCGGACTGCTTATCGGTTAAAGGCTAACTGGTATGTGGGATATGTAAAGGAGCATTCTGTTCTAACAGACGAAGAGCAGTCCAAAATAAAGAACTTGCAGTTTTTAACCGAAAGACTGGGTGGGATTTTTGAAATGTATGAAACATCCCATCGAAGGAAAGTTGTTGAACAATTGGTAGAACGCTTAAATGACAAAGAGGCCACTCAAGTGTTTATCGGACAATCGACACGGACACGAATGGAGGAAGCCGTAAGAGGTTCGGTTGTCCAAAAGCTATTGCGTTTAGTCCGTCATTTAGATGTATTAATTATTGCGGATCAAAAACCTGATAAAAAGAAGGGACTAAGTTAACCGTCACATTTAGAAAAGCATATAAACAAGTCGGTCGGGCATTCTAAAGAGAGCAGGAAGTATATAATGAATCATTGATGAGGGGGTAAATGGTGAATATAGCCTTTTTTCTAATCCCGAAAAGAGAAGTAGCCTTCGTTAAATATGAGTCCACGATGAGACAAGCGTTGGAAAAAATGGAGTTTCACAAATACTCTGCAGTCCCCATTATCGATAACCAAGGGAGATATGTTGGTACCTTAACAGAGGGGGACTTACTCTGGAAAATGAAAAACACCCCTGACTTATCATTTGAAAACACCCATAAAACGAAACTGAAGGACATAAGACCAAAGCGTTATAATGAACCGATTCATATTGATGCTGATATGGAAAGTATTCTTTTAAGGGTAATGGAGCAGAATTTTGTCCCTGTTATTGATGACGCAGGCATTTTTATTGGAATTATTAGAAGAAGAGAAATCATAGAATACTGTGCTAAGGGGATTTTTGAGAAAAAAACATAAAATTAATAGTAATAGCATACTGTTTAACTTTTATTACCTCTCGCAATGAATTATTTAGATTACCATACAATCAGAGAGTCCAAGATTAATGTTCAGTATAATCAGCAGTCACATAAGCTTTCTAACACGAATGCCTGGATTATAAGGTAATCTTTTAGAATTGACGGTTTAACAGCCCTATATACTATAAAAAGTTCATACATACATAAAAAGGTGAATTTTAAAGATTGTTTCCTATGGCTAAAAAAAGGGAGCAGTCTTTTTTTATCTATTTTTATCTATAAGATGAAGTCGGTGTTTCTTGAGGTAAATAATAATTCGGTAATTTCTGAAAAAATAGATTGACAAAAGTAGGAAAAGAAATTATATTTAACTACGAAATTGATAATCATTATCAATTAAATAGGACTATATATCCTTTTAAGGAGGTTTACTATGAATCGCCTCTATACAGATCGTTTGAACATTGGGTACGGGGAAGAATTAATTGTAAAGGATCTCAGTGTAGAAATACCTGATCGGAAAATAACGACAATCATTGGTTCTAATGGGTGTGGGAAATCAACTTTATTGAAAGCCATTACACGCATTATATCTCATCAATCAGGAGACGTCGTTTTGGATGGGAAAAGTATCTCAAGTAATAATACAAAGATTCTTGCACAAAAAATGGCCATCCTTCCTCAGTCACCAGAAAGTGCAAGCGGACTTACAGTCGGTGAACTTGTTTCCTATGGAAGATTTCCTTATCAAAAGGGATTTGGTCGTTTAACTAAAAAAGATTATGAGGTAATTGATTGGGCACTTGAGGTTACTGGAACGATAGATTACAAGTTTCGTCCGGTAGATGCCTTATCAGGCGGTCAGCGCCAACGTGTTTGGATTGCCATGGCACTAGCCCAGGAGACAGAAATTATCTTTCTCGACGAGCCAACCACCTACTTAGATATGGCTCATCAATTAGAGGTGTTAGAGCTTTTACAAAAACTGAATCAAGAACAAGACCGTACCATTGTGATGGTACTGCATGACTTAAACCAGGCAGCACGTTTTGCTGATTATATGATTGCCTTAAAAGATGGCCGAGTTGTAAAAGCAGGGTCCTGCGAGGAAGTGATTACTCCCGCAGTGCTCAGAAAAGTCTTCCATATAGATGCTCAAATTGGGAGAGATCCACGAACAAATAAACCAATGTGCCTTACTTATAACTTATTAAAAGGAGAACCTAAACATGAAAAAATGGATATTCCCGTTTATGCTGCTCTCAGTGTTAATTATTAGTGCATGCAGCAATAGTTCATCTACAGAGAAGGAAAATGATACAAAAAAAGAAGAAGCGCCAAAAACATTTACATATGAATCAGAAACAGGGCCAGTCGAAGTACCAACAGATCCGAAGCGTGTCGTCATGCTTTCAGGATTTACTGGGAACGTGATTGAACTGGATGTGAATTTAGTTGGTGTTGACGTTTGGTCTAAAACAAACCCTACCTTTGAAAAGGAATTAAAGGATGTTGCCGAAGTTTCAGAAGATAATCTAGAAAAAATCATTGAATTAAATCCTGATCTCATTATTGCGTTATCTACTGTTAAAAACGTTGATAAATTAAAGGAGATTGCTCCTACTGTAACCTATACTTGGGGCAAATTGGATTTCTTAGCTCAACATGTGGAAATCGGAAAACTATTAGGTAAAGAGAAAGAAGCAGAGGACTGGGTTGAAGACTTCCAAACACGTGCTACGGAAGCTGGAGAAGAGATTCGCGCCAAAATCGGTGAGGATGCAACAGTATCTGTAATAGAAGCTTTTGATAAAAATTTATATGTTTACGGTGATAATTGGGCACGCGGAACAGAAATCCTTTACCAAGCTATGAAATTGAAAATGCCTGATAAAGTAAAAGAGATGACATCTAAGGATGGATACTATACTCTTTCTACGGAAGTACTCTCTGAATACGCAGGAGATTATGTGATTTTAAGTAAATACGCAGCTGCTGATGTATCATTCCAGGAAACCGAAACCTATAAAAATATACCTGCCGTTAAAAATGGACAGGTATATGAAATGGAAGGAGACGGTGCTTCCTTTAGTGACCCAGTTACATTAGAGAAGCATTTGGCTTTTTTCAAGAAATCATTTCTAGGTGAATAATTTTAATGGAGGGATTCTAATTGGAATCCCTTTTCCCCTATTCTGACGAAAGAGAAGATGAGTGACTGATGACAAAAGAAATGAAACGTTCTGTCCCCTTTGTCTATAAAATGATTGCCGGTTTGCTTGTTCTTGCTGGGATGTTTGTGGCGGCCATGGTTTTTGGTGCTGCAGATACAACGGTCAAAGATGTATGGCTCGCTCTTACCTCTGATGTAAAAACGGATGCAACTCTGGTTCTGCGAGAGATTCGTTTTCCAAGAGAAGTGGCAGCCATATTTGTAGGAGCAGCATTAGCTGTTGCCGGTGCTATTATGCAAGGATTGACGAGAAATCCTCTTGCTGATCCAGGTTTGCTTGGATTGACGGCAGGCGCAAATGCAGCGCTGGCAATTACGTTGGTTGTATTCCCGTCTATTAATTATTTTGGGTTAATGATTGGCTGTTTTATTGGAGCAGCTGTTGGTACAATCATGGTATTTAGTATGGGGTTTATGAAAAAAGGAGGATTTTCTCCGCTTCGAATCGTATTAGCAGGTGCTGCTGTATCTGCTTTCCTTTATGCGGTTGCGGATGGGGTAAGTATTTACTTTAAGGTGTCTAAAAATGTTTCAGCATGGACTTCAGGAGGGTTAGTTGGAACGAGTTGGGACCAGCTTCAGATCATTGTTCCTTTTATTGTAGTTGGTATTCTAGTGGCGCTCATTTTAGCAAGACAGCTGACGATTCTTAGTTTAAATGAAGAAGTTGCTGTTGGCTTGGGGCAAAACACAGCGCAAGTAAAGTTCATCCTTTATATTGTCATTATCCTTCTGGCTGGTGCATCTGTTGCCCTTGTCGGGAATATGACCTTTATTGGCTTAATGATCCCGCATATTGTACGGGCTATCGTCGGAACGGATTACCGATTTATTATCCCAATGTCTGCCATTGCAGGAGCTGTTTTTATGCTTTTTGCGGATACGCTTGGACGCACCATAAATGCACCTTTTGAAACCCCGGTAGCAGCTATTGTGGCTACAATCGGGTTGCCATTTTTCTTGATGATTGTTCGTAAAGGAGGGAAAGCATTCTCATGATTCATCCTTCTTTATTAAAAAAACAACGATTATATCTTGCCGTTTTATTGACTCTCATTATTGTTACTGCGGTTGTCAGCATGGGGATAGGAGCGGCTGCTTTATCCTATGATCGGCTTATTCCAACACTACTTGGAGAGGGCTCGTTTAAAGAAGAGTTTGTTTTATTTTCGATTCGTTTACCAAGAATACTGATTACAGTGTTGGCTGGAATGGCGCTTGCGTTATCGGGTGCTATTTTACAAGGTATTACACGGAATGATTTAGCCGATCCTGGCATTATTGGAATTAATTCTGGAGCAGGCGTGGCTGTAGCTATCTTCTTTCTATTTTTCCCGATTGAACCAGGTTCATTTGTCTATATGCTGCCGTTGGTCGCATTTTTTGGCGCGATCCTCACCGTTTGTTTAATCTATTTATTTTCGTATACGAAAAGCTCAGGGCTGGAGCCGGTAAGGCTCGTGTTAGTAGGTATTGGTTTCTCGATGGCCCTCTCCGGTGTCATGATTGTCCTTATTTCATCGGCAGAAAGAGAAAAAGTAGATTTTATTGCTCAATGGTTAGCAGGGAATATATGGGGAACAGATTGGCCTTTTATTTGGGCGTTGCTCCCATGGTTAGTCATCCTAATTCCTTTTACTTTATTCAAAGCCAATCGTTTAAACCTTCTCGGGATTAGTGAATCTGCAGCTATTGGTGTAGGTGTGTCGATTGAGAAGGAAAGAATCATTTTACTGATTACGGCTGTTGCCTTGGCCGCTTCCGCTGTTTCCGTTACAGGAGGGATTTCCTTCATCGGTTTAATGGCACCGCATCTAGCCAAAACTCTAGTAGGACCACGAAACCAATTATTTATTCCGCTAGCCATTTTAATTGGCGGATGGTTGTTATTATTCGCTGATACAATAGGCCGAAATCTAATTGAGCCCAACGGACTCCCAGCTGGTATTATGGTTGCCCTTATTGGTGCCCCTTATTTTATGTATTTATTATTGAAAAAATAAGCGAAAATCTGTTGGAAATCTGCTTATTATCAAGGGATTCTACTGTTTTGTTATCGGGTGGAAATGATAGCTTTCATTAATTGTGTGTAAATATTACTTCAGAAAATAAAGCTACTGTTCCCTGCAGCAAAAAAGAATCAAGAACGCTAATTAACAGCATTCTTGATTCTTTTTATTTGGTTATTCGAAATGTCATTTTCCTCTCTAACTGGATGTTCAGAAGAACTGGTAGGGTGTATAACTTTTCCTCTCATCACTTGTTTTGATAACGGAAGTTGATTCAGAAACGATCAGTATGATGTCTAAAAATAGATGTATTGTTGTGCCTTTAGTGAAGATATGTAAAATTGATACAATGAGATAGTTTCAAAAGGGGTGGCTATTGTCATCCTAATTTTTACAAAGTGGGGATATTGAAAAAAATCTAAATAAAGCCGATAAAAGTACGTATTTACCGAGCTTTATGTATAGTTAGATGTCAAATTCTATGTCAAATTCCAGAATAAATTCTGTATTAAATTCTAAGCTCTTCTTTTAATAATAATTCGTTTCGTTCTTTGAATACTTCATTATGCGATGAGACCATTGCAGTATCGTATGCTGAAGGTTCAATAAAAACTTTGGCGCTGTTGACGGCATTGAGAGCATCCTGGAAGGCACCGACCAATAAGTTTACTTTTCCTTCGTAAGATATAATATCCCCGGCTGCAAAGATTCCTTCTGTGGAAAGAACTCCTTTGGGTGTACCGATATAATAGTAATTATCCTTCATCTCCGGCTGTAAGCCTTCTTCAAATTCTAGAGAAGCTTCGCGATTATAGCCATGATTAATTAAAACTTCATCAACAGCAATCGCTCTATTATCACCATTAATCTCTACAATCACTTGATTAATCGTATGGTTTTCCTTATTTGCAACTAAAGAAGTAATGGTAGCATTGAGGATAATTTCTACATGGTTCTCCTGCAAATTTTTGATTTGTGCCTCGTGTGCAGTCAGTTCATCTTTACGGTAAATAACCGTCACACTCTCTGCGACATGCAGTAATTCAGCAGCCCAATCAATAGCAGCATTTCCTCCACCGGATATTAAGACATGCTTATCCTTAAAACGCTCTATTCGCTGAACGGTGTAGTGTAAATTAGTAAGCTCGTACTTTGTTGCACCTTCTATATCCAGCTTTTGTGGAGAGATAATTCCTCCACCATTTGCCATAATAACGGTTTTTGATATATGCTTCTCACCATTATCTGTTATAAGAGTAAATAATCCATTTTCTTTAGTAATATATTCAACTTTAGTATTCAAACATACGGTAGGTTCAAAGGTTAATCCTTGCGAAATCAAATCCTTAACAAATTCCTCCCCACGCATCGGACGCAATCCCCCGACATCCCAAATCATCTTTTCAGGATAGATATTAACTTTTCCTCCCAGAATTGTCTGAGATTCAATAATCTTAGTTTTCATGGTTCGTAAACCGCTGTAAAACGCACTGTACAACCCCGCTGGTCCTCCGCCAACAATCGTTACATCATAAATTTCCGACATGTTTAAACCTCCTTTATTACAAAAGTTGGAACTAGTAGTTAAGTACATTATATTGATAATAATTCTCATTATCAATGAGAATTTATAATTTATAATTTGATCAAGCTATAGATGTGTGAAAGGGGAATTAGAGGAGTAGGAAAACAGCTATCCTCCCGCTATTGAATGTCTATCTTGCACCTATACCCAGTCAAAGGTGTAGTAAAGGTGTTGAAAAGCTGATGGGAAGCAGCTATCCAATGCCTATCATACACCTATGCCAGAAGATAGGAGCAAAAAGCATATGCTGAGCTGATAAAATTAATAAACATTTTTTACTCTCATGTAATTCGTATAATGAATAATGATTCATTATGTGGTAATATTTAACAAACAATCGCGGTAAGGAGGAGTGGGATGATAGCTAAAAAGAGCTTTACAACAGAAATGGTGAATGGAGTGCAGACGGGAAATGGAATCATTTCGTTACTTAATGTACATATGAATGTGTATGTTTTTTGTGTGGATGGAGTTTTAATTGATACTGGAGCCCAATCGATTGAAAAAGAATTTTGGCCATTTTTTAATGATCTGGAGATAGATCAGGTTGTTGTAACACATTATCATGAAGACCATACAGGTTGTGCAGCCTTTTTACAGCAGAAGTATCAAGTACCCATTCTTATGAATAAGATGATGATTGATTATTGCCGTAAAAAAGCAGATTATCCATTGTATCGTAAACTTTTTTGGGGTAAACGAAAACAATTTGAGGGTACGGAAATCGGTAAAACATTTACCTCTCGTCATGCCATATGGGACGTGATCGAAACTCCAGGCCATTCAAAGGATCACCTTTCTTTTTTAAATCGCCAGACCGGACAGTTGTTTACAGGGGATTTATATTGTCAGCCTCGGACAAAGGTTGTTTTACGGGAGGAAAGTATACCGGCTATCATTCATTCATTAAAGCAGGTCTTAACCTATGACTTTGAAGATGTGTATTGCTGTCACGCAGGCTTTTTAAAGAAAGGAAGTGTCGCATTACAAAGAAAATTGGATTATTTACTGGAGATTCAGGAAAAAGTGATTACACAGTATAAAGAGGGAAAAACACCGTATCAAATCAAAGAAGTCCTATTCCCAAGAAACTATCCTATTACGAAATTTTCACAAGGAGAATGGGATTCCATTCATATTATAAATTCGGTTCTTTTAGAGTATGATGAAGAAACTATCGCTTTAAAATAAATTAATTTAACATAAATACATCTCGGATCTGATGAGCATAGCTTCACAGATTCATATTTTTAATGCACATCCTCTATAGGATAAGATGTATTGCCCTGTATCATCTATTTGAAAACCAAGGTCATGAATAAGTGGTAAATTAAAGGTTAAATACCAGTATCACGATTAAAAGGTTAGTGGAGGGGTAAAATACCTATAAAATCCAAAGAGGTGATTTCATGTCAAACGTTCAAAACGAGAACAAGCAAGAGTTGGAGAAATTAAGAGAGTTAATTAAAGATGTGGATACTGCCATGCTTACCACACAGACTAGTGAAGGATTGATTTCTCGTCCAATGAAAACTCAGGAAGTCGAATTTGACGGAGATCTATGGTTTTTCACAAAGAAAGAAACAGATAAATATAAAGAGGTGCTGGAACGTCCGGAAGTTAATGTAGCATATGCCGGTAGATCCTATGTTTCTATTCGAGGAAAAGCTGAAATCGTAAATGACATAAACAAGAAAAAAGAACTCTGGAATGCAGCCTATGAAAAGCTGTTGGATACAAGTGTTGATGACCCAAATATCATTTTAATCAGGGTAGAAGCAGAAGCAGCAGAATATTGGGAAACCGGAAATCTCACTAAAAACATTGTTAATTTATATAAGAAACTAACAAAAAATGAATCAGATACCGAGAATATAAATGAAACAATTGAATTAAAATAGAAAAATAATAAAAATGCATAGAATGAGGGCATGCCTAAATTAGGTATGCCCTTTTTCTATTCTTTTTTCATGGATGATTGTAAAGGAATCTTCAAGGTGATGTTCATTATTTTATTAGAATGCTGTTCAACAATATGTACTAAAATTCAGGAACTCTTACCCATTAAGGGCTCATCTTATATCATTTAGAATGAACATTCTGTGAATTTTGTAGTATTGAAATTTCATAAAATTTATGCATTTTTTATCAAATGACTAGACATTTGAATCTAACTGTCTATAATAGTAAATGTAAGCGGTTTTACCATATTACTATAAAGGGAGTTTTAAATATGAGAAAAATACTATTAGCTTGCAGTTCAGGTATGTCAACTAGTTTACTGGTTACTAAAATGGAGCAGCATGCCAAATCAATTGGTGAGAATGCAAAAATTTGGGCAGTAGGACAGGATAAGGCAAAAGCTGAAATGGCAGATGCAGATGTCGTATTAATTGGCCCTCAAATGAGTTTCCTTAAAGGTGACCTGCAAAAAGAAGCAGACAAACATGGCATTAGAGTGGATGTAATCGATATGATGGCGTATGGAATGGCAGATGGTAAAAAAGCATATGAACAAGCACTTTCCTTAATAGGTGATAAATAATGGAAAAACTGCAAATTGAACAACTCACAGAAGAACAGATCAGCTTCCAGCTTATCCTACACAGCGGTAATGCAAGAAGTAAGATTATTCAGTCGTTAAAGGTGTACCGGGAAGGTAATGTTGAAGAAGCGGATGACTTATTAAAGCAGGCTGAAGCAGATCTTAGTATCTCCCATGATATTCATTTCCAAATGGTCCAAAAGGAAGCATCCGGAGAAAAAACGAATTTCTCTATGCTCTTAATGCATGCGGAAGATCATTTGATGTCTACTTTAACAATGAAAGAGTTAGTAAAAGAAATACTGGAAATTTTTAAGGCAAAAGGCTAAATAGTTTTAGGTTATAACTACTATTCCTAAATTGAGGGGGAAGACCCGTGTTTGATAAAATTAGTCAATTTCTTATGCCAATCGCAGGTAAACTGAATAACAACCGCTACTTGGGTGTCCTACGTGACGCTTTTATGTTAGCGTTTCCACTGACTGTATTCGGTTCTATTGTAGTCGTTCTATTAAACTTACCATTCCTGGATTCATTTTTAAGTGACGGCACGATTACAACGCTACGTGATACCTTCGGTGTGGCAAGCAGTGCAACCATGAATATTATGTCTGTGTTTGTTGTATTCGGTATCGGATATTATCTTTCAAAAAGCTATGATGTTGAGGCAGTATTTGGAGGAGTAGTCGCTCTTGCATCCTTTTTATTCCTGACTCCGTTTGTGGTTGAAACACAGGGGGGAGAAACAATTACAGGTGTTCTTTCACTAGATCGTCTTGGAGCAAAAGGAATGTTCCTTGGTATGATTTCTGCCTTTGTAGCAGGTGAAATTTACCGAAAAGCTGTTCAAAAAGATATTACGATTAAAATGCCAGCAGGTGTACCACCGGCAGTAGCCAAATCTTTTGCGGCATTGATTCCAGCACTTATTACATTAACTTTCTTCCTAGCGATACAAGGAATCGTAACTTTAGCATTTAATACAAATCTTCATGATGTTATTTATAAGATTATTCAAGAACCACTTACTGGCTTAGGCAGTGGCATTATTCCAACCCTGATTGTTGTATTCTTTATTCAAATTCTTTGGTTCTTTGGACTCCACGGTCAAATTATCATGAACTCCGTCATGGATCCTATCTGGAATACATTAGCTTTAGAGAATGTAGCTGCATTTAATGCGGGTAAAGAATTACCACATATTATTTCGAAGCCATTTATGGATACGTTTACAGTAGGGATGGGCGGAACAGGTATGACCTTGGCAGTAGTGCTGGCCATTCTCGTCTTTGTTAAATCCAAACAAATGAAACAGGTAGCTAAATTAGGTGGTTTACCTGGTATATTCAATGTCAATGAACCAATTATCTTCGGTCTTCCGATTGTTATGAATCCATTGATTTTAATACCGTGGGTTGTTGCGCCAATGATAGTTACTGCTGTTACTTATTTTGCAATGAGTACTGGTCTTGTGCCACCGCCAACTGGTGTGACGGTACCATGGACTGTACCAATTGGATTCAGCGGATATTTAGCAACTAACTCGATTGCGGGTTCTATTTTACAGCTAGTAAACTTCGCTATTGTATTTGCGATATGGCTTCCATTCCTGAAAGTCATTGACCGCGTTAACGTGAAAAAAGAACAAGAGGCAGAAGCTGAAGCGGCAGCATCTGCACAAAAATAAAAAATATCATTGAATAGAAGACTAGTAGTAAAGGGAAATATCTTTTACTGCTAGTCTCCTTACTCATTAGGCTACACAGACGAATCAACTTTGAGACGAGAGGATGGATTTTTTTGAAAACTACTAACGATAAAATAGACTATCAATTCCCTGAAGGATTCTGGTGGGGGTCAGCTGCTTCTGCTACTCAAACTGAAGGTGCGGCTGATGTAGATGGAAAAGGAAAAAATATTTGGGATCATTGGTATGGGGTTGAGCCAAATCGCTTCTTTAATGGAGTTGGACCTGAAAAGACATCCCAATTTTATTATAAATATAAAGAAGATATCGCATTAATGAAAGAAATTGGGCACAACTCCTTCCGGATGTCTATTTCCTGGTCACGAATGTTTCCGAATGGGACAGGCCAAGTAAATGAAAAAGCAGTAGAATTTTATAACAATGTTATTAATGAACTGATTGCAAATGATATTGAGCCGTTTGTCGGGCTATTCCATTTTGATATGCCAATGGCTATGCAGGAAATTGGCGGATGGACAAATCGGAAAGTAGTTGATGCTTATGAACAATATGCAATTACTTGTTTCAAAACATTTGGTGATCGCGTTAAGAAATGGTTTACGCATAACGAGCCCATCGTACCAGTAGAAGGCGGATACCTGTATGATTTCCACTATCCTAATGAAGTAAATTTCCGAAATGCTGTACAAGTCGCATATCATACCATTCTTTCAAATGCCAAAGCAATTGCAGCCTATAAGGAGCTTGGTCTGGATGGAAAAGTTGGGATCGTTTTAAATCTGACGCCATCCTATCCGAGAAGTCAGCATCCTGCAGATGTAAAAGCTTCTGTTATTTGTGACGCATTCTTTAACCGGTCGTTCCTTGATCCAACAGTTAAAGGCGAATTCCCTGCAGAGTTGGTTGAAATTCTGAAGGAAAAAGATTTCATGCCAGTCATTGAAGACGGGGATTTGGATTTAATTAAGAATAATACAGTATCCTTGCTTGGAGTCAACTACTATCAGCCGCGCCGTGTGAAGGCAAAAGAACATATGCCGAATCCTGATGGTCCATTTATGCCGGATCATTATTTTGATAACTATGTTATGCCCGGACGTAAAATGAATCCTCACCGTGGGTGGGAAATCTATGAAAAAGGAATATATGATATTTTAATTAACTTGAAAGATAACTACGGTAATATCGAATGCTTCATTTCTGAAAATGGAATGGGTGTAGAGGGAGAAGAAAAATTCCGTAATGCTGATGGAATGATTGAGGATGATTACCGAATTGATTTTATCAAAGGCCATCTTCAATGGGTTCATGCTGCAATCCAGGAAGGTTCCAATGTAAAAGGATATCATTTATGGACGTTCATGGATAACTGGTCCTGGTCAAATGCCTATAAAAATCGTTATGGCTTTGTTTCTGTAAACTTGGATAAAGATGGTGAAAGAACTATTAAGAAAAGTGGCTATTGGTATAAAGAGGTAGCTAAAAATAATGGTTTTTAAGTAAGATAGTTGAAGATAGTCTTGTTTGGCTATCTTCTTCTTTTTATAATGAAAGAGGGAATGTTATAAAAAGACAAGTTTAGAAAAAGAAGGGTGTAGCATGTCCAAGTATATTACTATATCAGATGAAATTAGAGAGCGAATTAAAAGTGGATATTATCCGGTAGATAAAATGATGCCGGATGAGCATAGTTTATGCCGTGAATTTAATTGCAGCAGAATGACAATGAAAAGAGCATTAGATATCCTGGCACAGGGAGGGATGATTTATCGGAAACGCGGCCACGGTACATTTATCATCCAATCTTCTATGCAGAATCACAATGTAAATGTCCTCAGCGATGAGACTGTTGGGTTATCCAATTTAATGAAGGATCGAAAAATAGTCAGCAAAGTAATTGAGTTTAATATCCAATTCCCCTCTGAAGAAATCGCCAAAAACCTTTCAGTCAGCATGAATACACCTGTTTATCATATTATCCGTTTACGAATAGTGGAGGACGAGCCGTATGTGCTCGAAGAAACGTATATGCCCTCCAACTTGATTCCTGATATCAATGAAGAAGTATTAAATAATTCTATTTATCATCACATTGAAAATAAGTTGAATTTAAAGATAGGTGGAGCTCACAGGAAGATCAGAGCCTCTAAATCTAATGAGTTGGATCAAAAATATCTCCATTGTGGTGAACATGATCCAATCCTTGAAGTAGAACAAATTGGTCATCTAGATATTGGAATTCCATTCGAGTATTCGTTTTCCAGGCATCGCTATGACCGTTTTACATTCATATCAGTAGCAGTAAGATAATTATGGGAGGTGCTCACATGTTATTAGGTGGGATAGAAGCGGGTGGAACCAAATTTGTTTGTGCTGTAGGAGACTCGGCAGGAACTATTCTGGAACGTATAACGATTCCTACCACAACACCTGAGGAAACAATGCCTCAGGTATTCGCATTTTTTGAAAAGTATGAGCTAAATGCGATTGGTGTAGGTTCTTTTGGTCCAATTGATGTAAATATTGATAGTCCTACATATGGCTCCATTACCGCAACACCGAAACTTGCCTGGAGAGATTACCCGATTGTTGATAAATTAAAGCAGCGGTTATCTATTCCGATCGGGTTTAATACGGATGTAAACGCTGCTGCACTGGCGGAGGCCACTTTAGGTGCTGCCAAAGGACTGGACAGCTGCTTGTATATTACGGTTGGTACTGGAATTGGTGCAGGTGCTGTTGTGCACGGCAAGCTACTACAGGGATTATCACATCCGGAAATGGGACATATTCTTGTGCGCCGTCATGAAAAGGACACCTATGAAGGGAAATGCCCATACCACCAAGACTGCCTTGAAGGATTGGCTGCTGGAACTGCGATTGAAGCGCGCTGGGGTCAAAAAGCAGTTAACCTGGAAGGTCGGGAAGATGTTTGGGAGATGGAAGGCTTTTATATCGCTCAAGCCCTTATGCAATATATTTTAATCCTTTCTCCAAAGAAGATTATTTTAGGCGGCGGGGTTATGAAGCAAAAGCATGTATTCCCGATTATCTATGACCATTTAAAAAAATTACTTAATCAATATGTTGTATTACCTGAACTGGATGCATCCATCGATTCTTATATCGTTTCTCCAGGATTGGGTGACAATGCGGGCGTAATTGGCTCGCTCCTTCTTGCTGATCAAGCTATACAAGGTAAATAAAGAGTGACGTGTCCAAGCTGGACACGTCTTTTTTGATTCTTCTATAGTCCTGGCTGAAAATAGTCGGTTTAAGAAGAAGTTCCCTTTTGGGTTTGGCTCCTAAGTTGTTGGCATGAAGTGATTTATGTAAACAAATAGAGTGGTTATAGTGAAAAAATAAAGATTCATATGATAGGAAAATCAACATTCGGAAACTGTTGGGATTCAATTAAAGCTGATTTGAGTGACAACCATAACAAGGAACTCTATCAAGGGCTATTAAACGATTATTATGAACGTGATCGAGAGTTAGTTGTACAAGCTAAATCGATGTTACGGAATTAATTTTCTAGTACAAGCAGATACAATAAGATTTTTTTAGCTGATCTCTTTAAAGGGTTCAAGAATTGGACTTAAAGGAAATGAATGAATTGAATATCAAGCGATTAAGGGCGGATTGGATAGAGTTCGCTCTTTTATTATAGTAGTCCCTCATTTTAGCTCCTATAGATTTAAAATCTATTTACGTAAAATATTTACAATAAAGTTATTGACTGTTAATACAGAATATTATAACAATAGGGTTATAAGTAGAGGGGGAATATGGTGTGAATGAAAAGCTAAATCCTATGATAGATAAGATTATCCAAAATATAGAGAAAGTGATTATCGGTAAAAGAGAGGTAGCTAAGTTAAGCATTACAGCCCTTTTGGCAAAAGGACATGTATTGCTTGAGGATGTACCTGGTGTGGGGAAGACGATGTTAGTTAAGTCTATTGCCCAATCGATTCAGGCTGATTATAAGCGTATTCAGTTTACACCGGATTTATTGCCATCCGATGTAACTGGTATTTCTATCTATAATCCGAAAGAGCATGAGTTTATTTTTCGTCCCGGACCTATTATGGGGAATATAATATTGGCTGATGAAATCAATCGAACTTCTCCCAAAACACAGTCTTCCTTGCTGGAAGCAATGGAGGAACATAGAGTAACCGTTGATGGTGTGACGCACAAATTGGCCAATCCATTCTTTGTTATGGCTACCCAAAACCCAATTGAATATGAAGGCACCTATTCTTTACCAGAAGCGCAATTGGACCGATTTTTACTTAAAATGAAAATGGGTTATCCGGAGATGGCTGATGAATTGGCGATTTTGACAAATGCAAAAATGCTTGCTTCTGTTGAAGATTTAAATCCTGTGATTACGGTTGATGAAATGGTGAAGCTGCAGGAAGAAATCCAATCAGTATATGTGGATGATATGATTGCGCGGTATATTGTAGAACTGGCTGTAAAAACGAGGAACGATAATCGAGTTTACTTAGGCGTAAGCCCACGTGGAACGGTTGCTCTTATGAAGGCTTCGCAGGCCTGGGCTTTTATGCATAATCGCAACTACTGTATACCAGATGATGTGCAATTTTTACTTCCGTATGTATTTAACCACCGTATGATCGTGAAGGCTGAATCGGTTTATGATGGATTCAATGCTCAAGTTATTCTTGATGAAATTTTAGCAAGGACGCCTGTACCGGTACAAAGGCAAGTGAATTAAATATGAAATTTATAAGAATGACGTTAAAGAAATGGGAAAAGTGGTGGAAATTTATCATTCTCCTGCTTTTACTCATTATGACGTTCACATATGCCATGTTCCAGGGAGGGTTTGTCAGCTGGTTCCTTTTTTATAGTTTTCTTCCATTCGCCTTGTATGCCTTAATGATTTTTGTCTATCCATTAAGTGATTTTACAGTAGAGCGGGTCTTAGGTGATCAGGAATTGACCGCCGGTGACCCAGTAGTTATGAAAATTATTATTAAAAGGAATAGGCCTGTTCCGATTGCTTACCTGCTCATTCATGAATTATTGCCGGAAAGGCTGGAAATCCTACTCGGAAGGGAAAAAATCAGTTCAATCGTTTTTCCGGGATTCAAAAAAAGAATAGAATTGTCCTATAACATTAAGAGTATGCCAAGAGGAGAGCATACCTTTAACAAGCTTGAAATAAGAACAGGAGATATACTCGGGTTAATTGATAAGAGTAGAATGATAGATTCCGATAAAAAAATCCTTGTACTTCCTGCGACGGTTCCTTTGCCATTAAGACAGGTTCTTGGTGATTATGAACAAGGCAAGCGTACAAATTCCTATAAAATCAGAAATGAAACAGCGATGGTTTCTGGTATTCGAGATTATGCTCCGGGTGATCGTATGACCGTCATTGACTGGAAATCAAGTGCAAGGGGCGTCGGGCTCAAAACTAAAAACTTTGAAGAAAAACACAGCAGTGACTTCTTCCTTTTAATAAATTGTGAGAGTGACCACTCTATTTTTGAAGAAATGGTGACCTTTAGTGCATCAATCGCTGAAATTGGTTTGACTAAGGGAATGAAATTGGGTCTCTGGGCTGGTGGAGGTGGACTGGATAACCTGTTAGAAGTAAAGGAAGGTAAAGGATATGTTCATAAAGCCTTGAATTTTATGGCTAAAATAAAAGCTACTCCAGAAATGGATGTAAGTTCCCCAAGATTTTATACACCTCAGACAAGATTTATACCGCCTAATGCATCTCTTATTGTTGTTACTTCTGTTTTACATTTACCATTCGTAAAATCCTATACCAACCTTGCTGGAGGAATCCATTCCTTGTATATTCTATTTTTCTGTGAATCTTCCCATGAACTTAATAAAGCTGAACAAGAGGCCTATACCTTTGGAATAAATCATGGGGCGAAAATGTCTATTATTCGAAATCGAGAGGATTGGGGAGTTTTTGAAGAAAGGGGTGGCAGATGAAAATGAAAACGAATAACCTGCATCCCGGTATACGCCTTCTGTTATTCCTGTTTGCTTTTATCATGCTCATAGAGTGGATGAGACCAGTTGGAGAAGTGACAAACACAAGCCAAATTAAGTATTTTATTATTTTTGCAGCCGTTTCATTAGTGATGTATGCATTTAAAGTGTCCTGGAAAATCATGACTCCTGTTTTATCCATTTATATAGCTATTAGTCTTTATCTGATTTTTTATCGCCCCGAACTCTATTTGTCCGAAAATAGTTGGATACACGCTTTCTTTATCGATATAAAAGAGGGGATATTATCTGTATTTTCAACGGATTGGCAAGGGTTAAGTCCTGAATTTAGAACGTTGCTTTTCTTCATTCTAATATGGATGTTCACCTATTTAATTCATTATTGGGTTCAAGTGAAACAGCGATTGTTCCTGTTTTTGTTTATGACATTTATCTATGTAACAGTTCTAGATACCTTTACAACCTATGATAGTAATCAAGCGATTGTACGAGTAGTCGTTATTGGATTTGCTATCCTTGGCATGCTCGCATTAGTACGTTTGCTAATCGGGGAGAACATCCACTATACGAATCGAACTGCTATCCGTTGGATTATTCCTTTATCTAGCATGATTGCATTTGCGGTTGTCATTGGTTTTTTTGCTCCAAAGCCACAGGCGATATGGCCTGATCCTGTTTCCTTCATTAAATCAACCTCAGAAAAATTTGGATCTACTCAAAAAAGGATAGGGTATGACAAGGATGACAGCAAATTAGGCGGCGATTTTGTTGGCGATGATGGGGTAGTGTTTCGGGCTTCCTCATCTGTCCGTACCTATTGGAAAATTGAAAATAAAAATGTTTATACGGGCAAAGGATGGGAAACTGGTGCAGATTATGGCATGGGTCAAACGATATTAGAATCAGAACCAGCTATGCTATACGATTACAGGGGTGAAAATACGAATACAGTGTCAACGGCAGAACTGGAATTTGAGATAGACCATGGCCATATTCCTTATCCAAGCCCCATGGCTATCGAGCAAATTTATAACCTGAATCCTGAGGATGAGTCAGTTTTTTCTAGTGTATTGTATTCAGGTGACTCTTCTGAGATTACTCCGATATATGAGGAGGATACGAATAAAAACGAATTAAAAAAGGTGGGCATGCAATTTAGAAGCCCAACCTATTATCTGGATGTACTCCAACAGGATGAAATAAATGATTTGTATGAAACGGAAATGGATTTACTAATAAGCCAATCGCTAGGTATACCTGATTATGTTCCGGAGCGTGTCTCAAGCTTAGCAATAGAGCTTGCAGACAAGACGGGATCCAACAGTATGTACGACCAAGTCAAAGCGATTGAGGATTATTTAAAAGGTGAACAATTTACTTATAGTAAAGAAGATGTTCCTTATCCTGAGGAAAGCCAGGATTATGTAGATCAATTTTTATTTGAAACACAAATAGGATACTGTGATAACTTTTCAAGTGCCATGGTTGTATTGGTTCGCTCACTAGGAATCCCGGCGCGTTGGGTAAAGGGATATACGGCAGGTGATTTAGTTTATGATCAGCAGTTGGGCGAGTCTCGCTACGTGATTACGAATAATAATGCACACTCCTGGCCGGAAGTTTATTTTCCCAGTGTAGGTTGGGTTCCTTTTGAACCAACGAAGGGATTTAGTTCTGAAGTACGGTTTACAGCTTCTCAGGAAGTTAGCAATGATCAGGAGGAAACGCAGGTTACCCCAGAAACGAATCAACCAGAAAACAAGGAGCCAGAAAAGCCGGTCGAAACAAAGGATACAGCTTCCCAGTTTACGTTTGGAACAATCAAAGATAAAGTAGCGGAACATTGGAAGAAAGCTCTAGTGGTGATTTTGGTATTAGGTGGAGCTGCTGTTTTCTTATATAGAATCAGAGGAAAATGGATGCCGCACATTTGGGTATTTTATTATAAGAGGCTTATGAAAAAGCCGAATTATTCAAATGCCTATATGCAATTGCTTCGTGAATTAAATCGGTATGGTATAAAAAGAAAGCCTGGGCAGACCCTGAGGGAGTATGCGTTTTACGTGGATCGTTTCTTTGGATCATCAGATATGAATAGGCTGACGCATGCTTATGAAAAACATATTTATTCTGGAGCAAAAAACGAAATAGATTGGAGAGGTTTTCAAGAACAATGGGAGAAGATGATTTTAAGAACTATTGCTTGACCACTCTTTTCTCTCAAGTTACAATTATGGCGGTTAATAAAAAGCAATCTACCCTTCATATAATTTCGAAAATAAGGTTCGAAAGTTCCTACCAAATCACCGGAAAATGATTTGACTATGGAGGAATTATATAAATGTTAACTAGAACTCTGAATTGTAATAGGGATTCTAGTTTTTCTTTATTCGAATGAATAATCCTAAATTGTGGAATAGCTAGTACATAAAGGATAAGGATTCTAATAGGTTGATACCTGGTATTTCTTTATAAGCATATGGGGAAGAGAGATATAATATCTCTTTGGATGAAGTTGCTCAATTAACCGAAAATATCAGACGAGGTGAAAGTGATGATAGAAACAACTGATCTCCCGATTCAAGAAATGATTGTCGTTCTTGATTTTGGAAGTCAATATAATCAATTGATCACAAGGAGAATTCGTGAATTTGGAGTTTATAGTGAACTTCATCCCCATACAATTACGGTGGAAGAAATTCAGAAGCTGAATCCAAAGGGAATTATTTTCTCCGGCGGACCAAACAGCGTATATGATGCTACAGCTTTTACATGTGATGAGCGTATTTTTGATATGGGCATTCCGGTTATGGGAATTTGCTATGGTATGCAGCTAATGACTCAGCATTTTGGCGGAAAAGTGGAACGAGCAAGCAAACGTGAATATGGAAAAGCTGAAATTAAGCTGAACCATGAAAGCTTATTATTTAATGGGCTTCCTACTGAACAAACGGTATGGATGAGTCATGGTGATCATGTTGTGACGGCTCCTGAGGGCTTCCAAGTTGATGCGACGAATCCATCATGCCCAATCGCAGCAATGAGCGATCATAGCCGACAATTATATGCTGTTCAATTCCATCCAGAAGTTCGACATTCAGTATATGGAAACGACCTATTGAAAAACTTCGTATTTGGAGCATGTAAGTGTAAAGGCGATTGGTCCATGGCTAATTTCATTGAAATGGAAATGGATAAAATCCGCAAAACCGTTGGAGACAAACAAGTATTATGTGCACTGAGCGGCGGAGTAGACTCTTCTGTTGTAGCAGTATTGATTCATAAAGCCATCGGTGATCAATTGACATGTATCTTCGTGGATCATGGTTTACTTAGAAAAGGTGAAGCGGAAGGTGTCATGAAAACATTCAGTGAAGGCTTCAATATGAATGTAATTAAAGTTGATGCCAAAGAGCGATTCATGAAGAAATTAGCTGGAGTAAGCGACCCAGAGCAAAAACGTAAAATCATTGGAAATGAATTTATTTACGTATTTGATGATGAAGCAACCAAGCTTGAAGGAATTGATTACCTTGCTCAAGGTACGCTTTATACTGATATTATTGAAAGTGGAACGGCTACTGCGCAAACCATTAAATCTCACCATAATGTAGGTGGATTACCGGAAGATATGCAATTCCAACTTATCGAGCCTTTAAATACACTCTTCAAGGATGAAGTGCGTGCACTTGGTTCAGAGCTGGGTATTCCGGATGAGATCGTTTGGAGACAGCCTTTCCCAGGACCGGGCTTGGGAATCCGTGTACTGGGAGAAATAACGGAAGACAAACTAGAAATCGTAAGAGAATCAGATGCGATTCTTCGTGAAGAAATTAAAAATGCCGGTTTAGATCGTGATATTTGGCAATACTTCACCGTCCTTCCTGATATCCGCAGTGTAGGTGTGATGGGAGATGCCCGCACATATGATTACACAATTGGAATCCGTGCGGTAACATCTATTGATGGTATGACATCTGACTGGGCAAGAATCCCGTGGGATGTACTTGAAAAAATATCTGTGCGAATTGTCAACGAAGTGAATCATATCAACCGTGTTGTGTATGACATCACGTCCAAGCCACCTGCGACGATTGAGTGGGAATAGTATACGAAACGGCGCAAACCGTTGAAAATACTGGGTTTCTTGATTGAAAAAAGCTGAAATGATAGCAAAATGATAGCAACCTAAAAATTATGAGAATAAAGGCCTATTTGGATTTTAGTTATTCAAATAGGTCTTTTTTTAGTTTCTTTTAAAAAATTTTTTATAGAGTTTTGGAATTGATCCGAAAAATCCGGTATTTATACTATAGAGATTAATCAAACCGGGCCAAACGGCCTAATCAAAAGGAGGTTAGCATTATGGCAAAAATTTTCATGTCAGTAGAAGAAGTTGCGGAGGAACTTGATATTTCTGTTCCATTCGCATACAAGATCATCCGTGAGATGAACGCAGAGTTGAAAGCAGCTGGTTATTTCACAATTGCAGGCAAGATTGACAGAAGGTTCTTCCATGAGAAGTTTTATGGAACACAGGAGAGCGTAGAAGAAAGAAGGGATAAGAGTGGGCGCATTTAAGAACAAAGAAAACGGAACATGGTACGTTCAGTTCAGGTATACGGACTGGACTGGAGCAACGAGACAAAAGTTTAAAAGGGGTTTTGCAACCAAGCGTGAAGCTCAGGCGTGGGAAAGAGAGTTCCGTCTGCAGAAATCCGCAGATCTGGACATGCTGTTTGAAACATTCCTTGGGTTATATGAAAGGGATGTGAAACCAAAGCTTAAGCGTAACACTTGGATTACGAAAGAGAACATTATTAATACCAAGATACTGCCATATTTCAAGGGACGCAAAATGTCTGAAATAACGCCAGGGGATGTAATCTCCTGGCAGAATCAGATAATAACGTCTGAGACTTCTCTGGGCACACCGCCTTCAAAGACGTACCTTAAAACTATTCACAATCAGCTGAGCGCAATATTCAACCATGCATATCGTTATTACAATCTTCAGGTGAATCCGGCAAGAAGAGCAGGAAACATGGGAAAAGAAGAAAGAAAAGAGATGCTCTTCTGGACAAAAGAGGAGTACCTCAAATTCTCGGAAGCTATGATGGACAAGGAATTATCATTCTATGCATTTGAAATGCTGTACTGGACTGGAGTGCGTATGGGCGAGCTACTCGCCCTTACTCCTTCTGACTTTGACTTTGAGAGGAAGACAGTTACTATAAGTAAATCATTTCAACGTTTGGAAGGAGAAGACGTTATTACTGATCCTAAAACAGAGAAAAGTAAACGTGTGATAGTAATGCCTGACTTCCTTGCAACTGAAATGCAGGAGTACATGAAATACTTTTATAGTCTGCAGCCTGATACTCGTCTGTTCCCTGTATCGAAAAGTTATCTTCATCATGAAATGGACAGGGGCTGCAAGGAAACCGGTGTGAAGAGAATTCGTATCCATGATCTCAGGCATTCTCATGTGTCACTCCTTATTCACATGGGTTATTCAGCACTCGCTATAGGTGAGCGTGTAGGCCATGAAGCTGAGAACATTACTTACAAGTATGCACATCTCTTCCCGACAGTACAGACAGAGATGGCAGAAAAATTAAACTTAGAGAGGGCAAATTAAATGTCACAAAAGAACCTGGATCACAAAGGTAGATGGCGGTCAAAATACGTTGGATTTCGAATGAGTCCGGAAGAGGATGAACATTTAGAGAGTATAATAGCGCTCTGTGGCATGTCTAAACAAGACTATATCATCGACAGACTGCTTCATAGAGAAATAGTTGTGAGAGGCACTCCGAGAGTGTTTAAAGCTCTTAGAAATCAGCTTGAAGAAGTACTAGCAGAGCTCCAAAGGATTGAAGCAGGGGATTCGGTCGATGATGAGCTACTTGATACTATCAATATGATTGCAAAGATAATGGATGGACTTAAAGAAGAATAAAAAAATAAAGACCGCATTGTGACTGTGACGAGTCGTAAGCGATCTTTGGGATTCAGGAATTACTTGCATTAATTCCTTTTCAACCTGGCGGTTGAAGTATATTCGTTTAAAATATTCTATCACTGATACCGCCAACTTTCAATTAAAATACAAAATTTGGAGGATAAAAGTGAAGAATATATATGAGAACCTTCCCCAGTATGTGAGAGAGCAAGGGCTTTTTTGCTGCTGGCGATATGAAGGCAGAGACGATAAAAAAACGAAGGTGCCGTATCATCCTCTTACAGGTAGCAGAGCCAGAAGTAATGATCCTGATAGTTTTACAGACTTCGAGAAGGCTTGCAGCATTGCTTCAGATGAAACTTATGACGGAATTGGACTAGGAATCTTCGGAGATATATGTGCAATCGATATAGACCATTGCATCTCTGAGTCAGGGGAATTATCGGAACTAGCGAATTATGTTGTTGCTATAATGCAAAGCTACACAGAACTTAGTCCTAGTGGCACTGGTGTACGCATTCTTTTTCAGGTAAAGGGCTTTACATATGACAAGGGCCTTTATTACATCATGAATCAGAAGATGGGATTAGAGGTTTATGTTGCCGGAGCAACTAATAAGTATGTGACCGTAACCGGCAACCGCATGGACAAATATCCTTTTTCCTTCGGGGAACGTAGTGAGAATCTCCAGAGAGTTCTAAACAAATACATGAAAAAGGACAATTTGAAAAAACTTGCCGCAAATGGCGTAAATGCCGAGAATGGAGTAAATTGCGGAAATAATTTGGATTTGGACGACTTACTTGAAAAGGCATTTAACAGTAAAAACGGTGAGAAGATTCGAAGATTGTATGAAGGAGACTTCTCATCATACGGTTCTCACTCTGAAGCTGACATGGCGCTTTGCAGTCATCTGGCATTCTGGACAGGTAAAGATGCAGAGAAAATGGATACTTTGTTCAGACAGTCGGGATTGATGCGTGACAAGTGGGATCGTGAGCAGAGTGGCAGTAAGTATGGTGCAATCACGATAAAGAAGGCTATTAATAACTGTTCAGATGTGTTTACTGTTAATGATATAGGTGTTGATGAAGAGTTTCCACCCTTGCTTGACTTGGACCAGCAGGATGTAAGTCTACCGCAGTTTCCGGTAGACTCATTCCCAAAGATTATTGCGGATCAGATAAGGGCTGTATCAAGACATACGCAGACGGCAGAAGACATGGCTGCAAGTATAGCGTTAGGTGTGCTCTCAGTGTGTTCGCAAGGGAAATTTAGAGTAGAAGGTTCGCCAGGATATTATGAACCACTTAGCCTTTACATCATGATTATTGCGGCTCCAGGAGAGCGTAAATCGAGCGTTATGACCGAGATGACACATTGCCTGTATGAATATGAGCAAATGTACAATGAAGGCCGTAAACGCGAAATACGAGCCAATAAAAACAGGCGCAAATCATTGGAACAGCAGATTGCTTTCCTGCAGGAGAAACTTGCTGAGAGTAAGGACAAGGATACAGAGGTTAAACTAAGAACACTGGAAGATGAGCTTGACGAACTCCCTGTCTTGAAGAAAGAACGTTTTACTGCAGATGATTGCTCAAGCGAAGCTCTGATAAGTCTTCTAGCGAGCAACAACGGCAGAATGTCGGTGATTTCTACTGAGGGTGGTATCTTTGAAACTATGTCAGGTCGCTATTCAGGGAAAGCAAATCTTGATGTCTGGCTCAAAGGCCATTGTGGTGACACAATCATGGTTGACCGTAAGGGCAGAGAATCTGAAGCGATTAACAATCCACACTTGTCTGCAATCCTTTCGATTCAGCCCAGCGTGCTCGAAGAAATTATGGCTGATAAAAAGATGGTGGGAAGAGGATTGATTGCGAGATTCATGTTTTCATCACCGCCGTCACTTATAGGGAAGAGAGTCTTTGGGGGAACAGGGATTCCGGAAGAAACGGCACTTGCATATAAGGAATTAATATATAGATTAATGGCAGTTCCGGTGCCAGAGAAAGAAAAGAACATTGAGCTTTCAGAGAACGCAACGAAGCGTATGGAAGTATATTTTGCAGAGCACGAGAAGTATCTGGCAGGAGAAGGACAAGCTATTGCAGAATGGGCCAGTAAATACATTGGAGCAGTTCTTCGCATAGCAGGACTACTCCATGTGGCATCTGAATTTGAATCAAATGTTATTACCGAAGATACGATTGAAAAGGCAATATCTATCGGCAAGTACTTCTTAGCACACTCCAATTATGCTTATGCCCTTATGGGTAACGATACGACTACGAAGCTCGCGAAGTTTGTTCTTGAAAAGATTAAGAAAGAAAGACGAGAAAGCTACAAGGAATGGGAGCTTGGGAAGCTTTGTCGATGTAAGGATGTTAAGACTTATGAGGATATGATTCCTTCAATCGAAATGCTTGAAGCTTGTGGTGTTCTCAGAAGGGAGAAACCTGAGGAGCGATCTGGTAGTGGCCGCAAGCCAGCTGCCAGAATCGTAATCAATCCGAAGGTGCTGGAAGATGCCGTAAGTGGAGAGTGATTACTCCATTCTCGGCATTTACGGCATTTACTCCATTTACGGCAACGTTTGCGAAAACCGAAGGCTTTTGTAAACATTGCCGAAATGTTTTAGCCTTCCGCAGGAATCCCTCGGAAGAGCCCACGTCACTTTGCAGCCGGAGGCTGAAAGTGTCATAGTGGGTTATTATACTTTCTTCTTAAAGTAATTTGCGTATTAAGGAGGTTCGTATATGGCAAGAAATGATGGTGTTGATCGCTTGTCAGCGAGAAATGAGAATCATATAAAAACAGAATTCGGGCAAATTCAAAGTCACAATGAACGTGAGAAAGACTCTTATTCTAATCCTGACATTGTACCTGAAAGAACTTGTTTGAATGTTCATTATAAAAAGGCAGATGATGATTACGAAAAATTATTTAAGCATTTGGAAGAAGAAAAAGTCATATCTATAAGAGGTTTGAAAGAAGATGCTAAGATCTTTGGAGAGCTAGTCTTTGATGTGAATTCGGCTTACTTTTATAACAATGGGGGCTATGAGTACGCTAAGAAATTTTATGAAGAATCCTATAAAGCAGCCATAGAGATAGTAGGAGGGGAGCAGTACATACTATCAGCAGTCATGCATGCAGACGAAAGGAATAGAGCAATGTCAAACGCACTGGGAGAGGATGTTTATCACTACCATATGCATGTGGTGTACGTCCCGGTAGTAAAGAAAGATATTCTCTGGAGTAAAAGGTGTAAGGACAAGTCTCTTATCGGGACTGTAAAAGAAAGCATAATGCAGGTCAGCTGCAGTAAGAAGTGGAACTCGGAGCCAGCACTTGATGAAGCAGGGAAGCCTATCATAAGGAGCGATGGAAAACCAGTCTTAAGAAAATCATATAGTGTGCTTCAGGATGACTACTTTGCTCACATGAGAGCTGCAGGCTATGACAATGTTGAACGTGGCGAAAAGGGCAGTTCAGAAGAACACCTTACCGTTACACAGTTCAAGGTGATGAAGGAAGAAGAGCGATTAAAGGCCATTATCGAGAAGGAGAATGAGGTTAAGAAGTCCGTTAAGAATGCTGAAGCCACACTGTACGAAACAGAGGTTGCTTTGGATCAGGCAGAAAAGAAACTGTCTGAGAAGACACACACGATAGAAGATGTTGAGGCTTTTGCGAGACAATATTATGCTCCACCTGAAGAAATACTACCTGAACCAAGTACATTCGAGACGGCCAAGAATTATAGAGACAAGAAGGTTATTCCTCTATTAACGAAGATTCTTGAAGATATATATTCTTTCAAACGAGCATATGTTGAGCTTTTAAGAGAAACTATTAAGTTTAAGGAAAAGTACGAGCGTTTACTTGAAAGAAACAATTTCCTGATCCGAGAAAACGAGAAATTAAAAGAAAAAGCAAATACTTTCGACTACGTACTAAAAGGCATCGGAGTAGAGAAGGTCAGAGACATCGTAGAACGAGTCAAAGCAACAGAGAAAGAAAAAGAACGTGAGAGAGCATGGAAGAGGAATCATATGAGCAGGTAGATATGAATGCCCATTTAACATCTTAAAGGAGCAAGGAATATTACAACCTTGCTCCTTTAAGATGTTATGTGCTATTCAGTTTGATAAATCTCAATTTGAAAACCACAATTTTATAAGTGGTTATTAACCCTCACAGGGTTTTAATAAAATCCTCCAAAAGCCTTGAAAATAAAGGATTTATCGCAAAATGCTCACCTTAACTTTTTATACGATTTCACACTGTTTTTTTCTTCCTTTGGAAGCTGATAAGGGCAAACACAAGGGCAAGAAAATCTGATAACAAGATATAACAGAATGTGGCAATCGGAGAACTGTGATGTATGTGCGAATATATTATACTGGAGGATTTATTATATGGACAAGTACATTTTTGATGAAAGCAACGGTTTATGGTACGAATTGCAGGGAGATTATTATATCCCTTGTCTGATACTTTCCGAAGAAGAAATACAGCCTATCGGCTTATGGGGCAGCGCCACAAGCAGTATTTGAAGGAGCATAAACAATTCCTTTATACCACAATGCTGATTGAGGGAACACTAAACTCTTACCTTGCCGACATTGACAGGCAGGCACAAGAGTATTTACTCTTGCTGATAAAGCAGATTGCAGAGCAGGAAAACGTGACCGAACAACTGAAAGCCGACAATGCTATGTTGTGGGTGCAAAAAATGAATGAAATACAGTCCAGAGTCAGGGAAATCATTTACAGCGAGCTTATTTACACATAGTAAGGATTGGGCAGTAAGCCAGTGTTTGGTTTACCGCCCTTGTCTATTCATAAGCAAAATAGAGCAATACTGTCAATGGCAGTGCTCGCACTGTTCATCAAGACCATTGACGGTATTACGTATTTTGCTATAGATAAAATATATTCATCATATGAAATCATCGGGGCGAAGATACTCTATTGGCATATCTTCGCCCTTAGTCTATTGTATAATAGCAATGTACATTTTAGGGGGTGTTTTCCCAGTGTTTGCAAGGTATTTAACGCTCATTTTACAGTAATAACTGTTTATCTATCCTACATTATCTGTCAACAAATGTACGTTACAGAACCATAAATTGCTCTGTTAACACAAATCATTTCCAAAGTCAAACATTTTTTGCAGAAAAATCACACAGATACTTTTATTTTTGATGATAGGTGGTATAATATCTGTGCCAAACAAATTGAATAATCAGAAAAAGGTGTAGTTTATCTATAGGGATATTATACCCTTTTTTCGGCATCCTAATTTACGAATTTGGTAAAAGCGCAAATTCCACAAATTAGGGTGCGAAGCTATTTCCATTCTGGTTACGATTTGTTTGGCGACAATCGTGGGTTTGTGTTTTTCGGAGCGTCGACTACGGTTGGCGCTCTTTTTAGTTTTTGAAGAGATAAGTAGAACAAAAAACAAATAAAGGGAGCAATTCTATGGTATCAGCAATTATTGAAGTAAAATCAAACACAGGAAATGAAAAAGTGAAAATGAAAGTATTTAGCGATAAACCACTTTCTGAAACCCAGATTGCATATCTACAGTCGTTAAAACGTGACGAAGCAATGAATATTGGACCACTGCACGGTTGGAAAATTATAGATATAAGTTCGTGGGAATAAATGAAAGGTAGGTAAATTGATATGGCACTAATAAAATGTACTGAATGCGGAAAAGAAATAACAGATAAAGCAGTAGCTTGTCCTCACTGTGGTTGTCCTGTTTCTAAGCAAAACGAAAATAAAACAATCAGAAACGAAATTGCTGACGAGACTATATTTACTAACGGCGAAGATATTTCATCAGATCATGGTGTTACACCTGAACACAATACCACAGGAGAAATGGAGCATATAAATTCAGTAGTTTCTTTGCAACCAAATGCCAAAAAGAAAAAACTTAAAGGTTGGCACAAGGTTTTGATTGGCGTTGCTTCTATTGTTTGCATTGTAGTTATTTTGTTCATGGTTTTTATTCTAATCCCTGCAATTAAAGCTGTAAATGCCTATAATGAAATTTCGCCATACTTATATTATGTAGGTAATTCTCATCCTGATGCAGATGAAGCAATCACTTTAACCGAACAAGAATATAATAATATCGACAATGTTGAGTTGTTGGGAATGAAAGGCGAAGTTACTTTTCAGTTGCGAGACGGTTACATCTCATCGTGTACGTGGACTTCCTTTGACTTCTGTTCTGAAGAAAAGTATAGAGCATTTGCTGATGACTTGTATGTTCTATTTGACTCAGAACCAAAAGTTGAAGATTATAGTTATGGTAACGGAAATACATATCGTTATTATTGGACTGATTCCTATTATGATTTGGATGTCACTATGGCACACGGTTTTTTTGCTTATGACCCAGACGGAAAAATCGAGATTAAGTGGGAAGTTCCTGAAAATTTTATAGAAGAAACCAAAGAAACTGACGAAGAATATACAGAAGCAGATGATTACATTGAAACAAATGATGCTGATGCGGAAATTGGAGTAATAGAAAATATCTATAGTGCTGCTGATATTCCGAACGAACTAATGAATGATGAGTTTAAAAATGTTATTGATTTGTTCTCAAAAGGTTTTTTGCAATCGGGATTAGATATTACTAATGCGACAACATATGATGATGGTGAAACCTATATTTTCTATTTAGATAACCTTGAATTTCTTGGGGATGAATGTGAAGAAGGTAGCAATTTTAGTCCTCGAATTATTTATGACCAAGATGCAATCAACAACGACGGAACTCCTTACAAAATGTTTTTTGCATTTGCAAACCCATTAAAAAGTAATGGCTACGATGAAACTGTTGAAATGGTTGAAGATATAGCAGAAGCACTTGATATATCCGATGTTGGTCTTATAGATAATGATTATTCAAGTTCAAGCAGCTGGGCAACTGGTGAATACGCTACTTTTACTTTCACGAATTTGAACCTAACGCTTAGGGTAAGTAACACAGATGGTTCAGTGGAAATAGAGATAGCTCCTATTGATTAGTTGTGAAAATCTCTATGTTTCACTACGAGGAGGGAAAATATGGCATTGATTAAATGTCCTGAATGTGGAAAAGAAATAAGTGATAAAGCAAAGAATTGTATTCAATGCGGATATCCGCTCAATATGCCGAAAAAATCGATTCCTTGCGAAGAAAGTTATGAATTGCACAATGAAGAGCAAAATGAGCAATCGCAAAAAGCTACGATATTACAATCAATTCACTTTCCGAAAAACAAAAAACTGATAGTAGTTCTTGTTGCTTTATTTGTATTGGTCATCGGCATTATTACAATTACATCAAATAGTTTTTCGTCAGAAGAAGAATATGGATTAAAACTGGTAGATAAGTATCAAGATATGCTTAAAAACCCTGATTCGCTTGTGTTAAGAAGTGATGTTGCTGTTATTTCCTATTCTCGTGACGGGAAAACATATAAATATGTTTTCTTTGACGCAAGTGGCGAAAACAGTTATGGCGCATCAGTTACATCAACGGCTTGTTTTGTTAATGGGCAATATTTATGCGACAGTGATGAAATTCCATCTGCATCTGAGTATATGAGTATGAGCGATGACGAAGCAAAAGAATATTTAGGTCTCGAACTTGCTCTTGCACACTGGAAACTATATGGAGAAAATGCTGCTGAAAAAGAAGAGGATGTAGTAGTTTCATACTCCATTGATGCTGTAAAAATCGCTAAAAAACTGAAAATCAAAGCTGATACTGATTAAAATGAGAGACGGGGGTGCGGACAAAAATCTGGACTTCCATAGGGCTCCGCATGTTTTTGAGCATTTTCTAACAACTTTTTGATAGGAGAAACGAAATAAAATACATCATGGTTATACAAACACCGGTCACTCCCAGCTGGACTTCTGCAAAGGGATTATTCTCTCTTGATTTACTGGTTTGTAGGTGTTAGAATGTGGTTGCAAAAGAAACATATAGCAATATCATATTTACAGGATAATCTGTGTAATATGAGTGATAGCATTTTGATAGCAAAATTTCAAATAGGCTATATTTTATAGCTAAAATCATAGTTTGAAACGCATCAAAAACCTGTCAAATCAGCAAAAATCCAACCTGAATTTTCGAAATTCACCGAGTGGGAATAGAATCGGAAATCGGTAGAACCTTTGAAAACACTGAGTTTTTGAAGAAATTGATAGCAGATATATAAATGAGACGAAAAGGTCTATCTGAATGAATCATTTCAGGTAGACCTTTTTTTCGTGTTTTTTAAAAAATATTCAAAAACAATGAAAATAGGTTGCTCGAAAGAAACAGATTCGTACTATCCAGTATAAATCAAATCAAACAAGGCATTTTTGCCTGGAAAAAAGAAAGGGGCCGTTTATTATATCAAACAGAATTTTTATGACAGTAGAAGAAATAGCTGAGGAATTTGGAGTATATGTATCTTACGCATATGGCAGAGAATGAACAGAGAGTTGAAGGCACGGATATCACACAATTCAGGGGAGAATTGACCGTAAGTTCTACAAGCCAGCATGTGAAGAGGGGATGTCAGGATGCTAGCGTTTAAGAATGCAAGCAACGGAACCTGGTATGTGCAGTTGCTATGAGCGAGTTTGAGAGGAGGCAGGAAAGCGATAAGAGTTGGTAGATTGTGGTGATTATATTAAAATAACTTTGAGAAGTTGTTACAATGTATGTAATAATTTCCGCCGAAGAGGTAAATTAGAATTGTGGGAGAGTTATTATGACAACAAAATTATTCATTCAAGCACTAACTAAATTTTCGTTGGGGGTTGTTTTAGTTGGTTTATTGATATTCTTACCTGCGGGTACTTTATTATTTACAAATGGTTGGTTATTTATGGGGATTTTATTTGTGCCAATGTTCCTTGCAGGAATTGTGATGATGTTCAAAAACCCAGAACTGTTAAAAAAGCGACTCAATGCAAAAGAAAAGCAAGAAGAACAAAGTCTTGTGGTAAAACTTAGCGGCCTTATGTTTTTGACAGGTTTTATAGTTGCGGGATTAGGTTTTCGTTTTGATTGGTACACCTTACCAAAGAGTGTTGTAATTTGTGCTGCGGTGGTATTTCTTGTAGCATATATTCTTTATGCAGAGGTACTCAGGGAGAATACATACCTTAGTCGTACTATTGAGGTACAGGAAAATCAGAAAGTTATCGATACGGGGCTATACGGTATTGTCAGACATCCAATGTATAGTGTGACATTACTTTTGTTTTTGTCGATGCCGATTGTGTTAGGTTCAATATATTCGTTTTTTATTTTTCTTGTATATCCCTTTATAATTGCCAAAAGGATTAAAAATGAAGAAAAACTTCTTGAAAAAGAACTCGATGGTTATCGTGAGTATAAGCAAAAAGTCAAATATCGCTTGATACCGTTTATTTGGTAATAGTAAAGCAAATTCCAATTTGTGAAGGATCAATTACTGGATATATAACACTAGGAGGATATCTATGAAAATTACTGAAGGTTATATGCCTTATTTAGAATTTAAAACGTATTACCGCATCGTTGGAGAAAATACGGGAAACAAAAAACCGCTCATTTTACTTCATGGCGGACCAGGCTCGACTCACAACTATTTTGAAGTACTCGATCGATTTGCTGAGGAAGATGGACGCCAATTAATTATGTACGATCAAATCGGTTGTGGCGAATCTTATGTAGAGAACCGCCCTGACCTCTGGAACGCAGAAGTTTGGACAGAAGAACTCATTGCACTTCGCAAGCACCTTGGATTAGAAGAATGCCATCTTCTGGGTCAATCATGGGGAGGCATGCTTCTTTTGAATTATGTTTGCAATTATAAACCAAACGGAATCAAAAGTATTATCCTTTCTAGTACTCTTCCAGCTTCTTGGATGTGGGGAGAAGAACAGCAACGTATGATTAAATTCATGCCAAAAGATATGCAAGAAGCCATTGCCATTGCAACAAGCACTGGTAACTACGATGCCCCGGCCTATTTGGCGGCAGAAGAAGAATACATGATTCGCCACGCCGGAGGACCTGTCGCAGAAGATTCACCTGAATGTATGAAGCGTCCTAGAAAAATAGGAAAAGAAGCATATATAGTCGGTTGGGGACCAAATGAATTTACTCCACTCGGCACATTAAAAAATTATGATGTAACAGCGCAACTAAAAGACATTGAAGAGCCGGCACTTGTAATTAACGGAGGTAGCGATCTTTGCACTCCTTACATCGCAAAATATATGTATGACCATATTCCGAACTCTCGTTGGGAACTCTTCCGCGACTGCAGACATTCATGTTTCGTAGAAGACACAGAAAAATACATCACCCTCTTAAAGGATTGGCTCAATGCAAACGAATAAAGGTTATAAGTGAGATAGATTCCAATTTTCATATGTTAAAAGTGTGACTTTCTTTTTTACCTGAAATTTGGGTGGGAAAGGGGTCTTTTTTTTGTGTCTAAAGTAATTCTAAAGGAAGAAGTAAAATGAACCAACTTTGGTAAAAAGTGGTTGATAACTATATTGTGGTGCGATACACTATATGTATCGAACCACGATATAGTAGAAGTGAAATAGAGTTGTGATTGGAGGAAGCATGGAAGAGCGGATTAAAAGAATTTATGTACCTATGACAGAAACAGGGTTCTATATCCTATTTTGCGTGAAGGAAGAAATGCATGGTTACAACATTGCTAAAAAGGTGAAGGAAATGACTGGCGGCGAAATAACAATCAGTCCGGGAACTATGTATGGGAGCTTGTCAAAAATGGAGAAAGACGGGTTAATTAGGTTCGTTCGTGAAGAAAATAAAAGGAAGTTCTATATCATCACTGAACTAGGAAAGCAAATACTTGAAATGGAAATAAAGCGTATTGAGAGACTATATCAAAATAGTAGAGGAGGGTTATAGAATGGAAAATGGTTTGAAAAGGGAATTTCACTGGTTTATGTTAACAGATTATGAGAAAGAAGAGACATTTTTGCGAGAGAAACATAATAAAGGGTATAAATTGGTGAAAGTTACACTGCCAGGATTTTATTATTTTGAAAAATGTGAGCCGGAAGATGTAGTCTACAAATTGGATTTCAATCCGCAGACATCAGAAGACAAGCAAAGTTATTTGCAGATGTATGCAGATTATGGCTGGGAATATATGCAGGATATAAATGAATACAGCTATTTTAGAAAATCAGCAGATACTACAGATGAAGGCGATACAAATATATTCAGTGATGATCAATCAAAACTGGAAATGCTAAAGCGGATTTTTATGAAAAAATTAGTACCTCTTCTGGCTGTTTTTCTGTTATTTGTTGTTTGTTCGGCGGTGAGTATTACTTTAGGTGGGATTGACAGTTCATGGAATAGGGGATTAATTGTATTTTGGTCTATTTTGTTTTTCGTATATATACCAATCTTTGTATATTGCGGAAGTGGATTTTATAAACTGAGAAAGAATTACTCACATAGGGTAGAGTAGTCTTGTGTAAAGGTGGAAGACACTTTATCTTTCCTATTTTGTATAAGCCCTTGCTTTGATTGATGAACGTTTGGGTGAAAAATCCTAAATAAGAGGATAGCCGATTGGTTAGCCTCTTATTATTTGTACGGTTTGATATTTTGTTCTCTGAAATCTTCTATTTTTCTTGGTACATTTGTGACACCGCTGGAGTTTTTGTAAAAATCCTCCCAATCTTTACCCTCTAAACGATAATATCGTTCCATTGTATCTATATACAGAAATAAAGCTTGTTCAATGATAATATCAGGGATTTCATATTCTACAGGCAGTTTGGTATCTAATCTTTTACATAATAAATTCTGTAAATTCTTTGCGTACTCTAATTGTTCTTTATCTATTTTCACATGTATAAAATTTGGGGTATCCATACTTATTTCCTCAGTTCATCAAAAATCTTTGTTGAATATGTAAGTGTAATCAAATTGCGTCCGCTTCTTAATTCATATTAAGTAAAGTATAAAACGGGTATTTCTGCACAAACATCATAGAGTTGTTAGGCAATGGCTGGCGAACGAACTAATCTGAATTTTCAAATACTATTATGATTATACTTTAATATTTGCTGAATTCAATATCAGTAATTCGGATTCCTGGTTGTAATATATACCAACCGTGAAGCTATGAGTTCGTAATATCTATTTTTAACATAATTTATAAAAGGTGTTATTTGTATTTGACTGTGAATGGAAGTGAGTATAAATCCTCTAAGGTATCGGACTATTTTTGGGCCTCTCTATACAATCAAGCATCAGGAGTATATGCGAACAAATCCTTCTTAAACTCTAGATAATGTTCGCTTTTTTATTTGACCAAGTACCAATCTCTTGATAAAATACAAAAGACCTAATATTTTAATAAATATATAAATTCGTATAATCATGGGGATATGGCCCATAAGTTTCTACCGAGCTACCGTTAATAGCTTGACTACGGATATGAATGATACTGCCTATTTATAGGTTATTCTTTGTATTTGAGTCAGCCTCGAACGGATTTGTTCGAGGCTTTTTGGTTATCCGGAACTTATACGAAAGCGTATGAACAGAAGGAGAGGAAGTAGGTTGAAAAAGTATTTTCAGTTTGACGAACTTGGCACCAATTACAAACGAGAGATTATTGGTGGGATTACAACATTTCTGGCAATGGCGTATATTTTAGTCGTTAATCCATTGCAATTATCTTTGGCGGATGTACCAGATCTTCCGGAATCGCTGAGAATGGATCATGGTGCGGTATTCGTTGCTACGGCACTTGCTGCTGCAGTTGGTTCAATTTTCATGGGGCTAATTGCGAAGTATCCGATAGCGCTTGCTCCGGGTATGGGACTGAATGCTTTCTTCGCTTATACAGTTATTCTAACGTTTGGTATTCCTTGGCAAACGGCTTTAGCAGGCGTTTTAGCTTCCGGTTTTATTTTTGCTATATTAACGTTGACTGGATTAAGAGAGACCATTATTAATGCGATTCCTGCAGAATTAAAATATGCTGTTGGCGCAGGTATTGGGTTGTTTATTACCTTTGTTGGTATGAAAAATGCAGGAATTATCGTCAATAATGATGCAACTCTTATTGGAATTGGTGATTTCACGGATGGAAATACATTATTGGCAATCGTGGGCTTATTAATCACAGTTATCTTTTTAGTTAAAGGCGTTAAAGGCGGCATTTTCTATGGAATGATCATTACTGCTATCATTGGGATGCTAGCAAACCTTATTGAGATTCCTGACAGTATATTCGGTGCGATTCCAAGTGTGGCTCCTACTTTTGGTGTTGCGATTGAACCGTATTTCAATCCAATTCAATCAGATTTATTTACTATTCAATTTCTAGTTGTTGTACTGACATTCTTATTTATCGATTTTTTCGATACAGCCGGTACACTAATGGCGGTTGCCAACCAGGCAGGATTAACCAAAGATAATAAATTACCAAGAGCAGGCAAGGCTTTATTTGCAGACTCCTTGGCAACGATGACAGGTGCATTGTTCGGAACATCTACAACGACATCATACATTGAATCAACAGCAGGTGTGGCAGCAGGGGCTAGAACTGGATTCGCAGCAGTTGTAACTGGACTGTTGTTCCTATTATCACTATTCTTATATCCGCTTTTATCTGTTATTACTTCACCGGTTACAGCACCGGCCTTGATTATTGTCGGGGTGTTAATGTGCTCCTCGCTCGGTGATATCAATTGGTCAAAATTAGAAATTGCAGTGCCTGCATTTCTTACAATCATCATGATGCCATTATCCGGCAGCATTGCGGCTGGGATTGCTTGTGGATTTATCTTCTATCCAATTACGATGATTGTGGCTGGACGTATTAAAGAGATCCACCCAATCATGTATGGAATGTTTGTTATATTTGTTTGTTACTTTATTTTCCTTTCATAAATATGTTCTCCAAAGGCTGCCGGCAAAGTTCGGCAGCTATTTTTTACGGATAGGAAACATGTTTGCAACCCCATATTTGGATAAGGCCTCCATAATATTCATGTTTTCTTGGTATTTGAGTACCTTTTGGGCATATTAACAAGTAATTATTCAGATTGGTTATGGATAGCAGAAAATAATCAGTCGCTTTTATTTTGTTAATAAGTCTAAGGAGGACGTACTATGTTTAAGAAAGTATTCGGTGTCCTGCAGAAGATCGGGAAAGCTCTAATGCTTCCCGTTGCTATATTACCTGCTGCTGGTATTCTTTTAGCTCTTGGAAATGCCATTCATAATCCGAATCTGTTGGACCTAATGCCATTTTTAGATGCTGGGTGGATTCAAAAGGTTGCAACTGTGATGGAGGATTCGGGGCAAATTGTCTTTAGCAATCTTTCATTATTATTTGCGGTAGGTGTGGCAGTCGGACTTGCTGGAGGGGAAGGGGTCGCCGGCCTGGCTGCTATCATTGGTTATCTAATTATGAATGTGACCATGGGGGTTGTTTTGAATGTGACGGCTGACATGGCTGCCAATGATCCATCCTATGCTAATGTTTTAGGCATTAACACTTTGCAAACCGGAGTATTTGGAGGGATTATTGTCGGACTGTTGGCCGCCTATATGTATAACCGATTCTTCCGGATTGAGTTACCCTCCTATTTAGGCTTTTTCGCGGGTAAGCGATTTGTTCCTATTATTACAGCTGCTTCCGCATTGATTCTAGGTTTATTAATGACACTGATATGGCCGCCGATTCAACACGGATTAAATACATTATCTCAAAATATGATAGATACAAACTTAACATTAGCGGCATTTATTTTTGGGGTGATTGAACGATCGCTTATTCCATTTGGTCTTCATCACATATTCTATTCACCATTTTGGTATGAATTTGGACAGTACACAAATAAAGCTGGAGAAATTGTCCGTGGTGATCAGGCAATCTTTTTTGCGCAGATTAAAGATGGAGTTAAATTGACAGCAGGTACTTTTATGACAGGGAAATATCCGTTTATGATGTTTGGATTACCTGCAGCTGCTTTGGCTATTTATCATGAAGCGAAGCCTGAGAAAAAAACATTGGTAGCCGGGATCATGGGATCAGCAGCCCTAACTTCCTTCTTAACAGGTATAACAGAACCAATGGAATTTTCGTTTTTGTTCGTTGCGCCTGTTCTTTTTGGAATCCATGCTATTTTTGCAGGTCTCTCCTTTATGACTATGCAACTGTTAAACGTCAAAATAGGGATGACCTTTTCCGGTGGAGTTATAGATTTTATATTATTTGGGATTGTACCAAATCGAACAGCCTGGTGGCTTGTTATTCCAGTCGGCTTGGTAATCGCAGTCATTTATTATTTCGGTTTCAGATTTGCAATCCGTACTTGGAATCTTCGAACGCCAGGAAGGGAAGATGAAGATGATGAAAGTGTTCAGGGTAAGGGTGGTTCAGTCGATGAGCTTCCGTATGATATTCTTGAGGCAATGGGGAAAAAGGAAAATATAGCACATTTAGATGCTTGTATTACTCGCTTGCGCGTTGAGGTTAACGATATTGCGAAAGTCGATAAAGATAAACTGAAAGCACTCGGAGCTGCTGGTGTGCTAGAGGTGGGAAACAATATTCAGGCAATCTTTGGACCGCGTTCCGAAACGATTAAATCTCAGATGAAGGATATAATGGCAGGGAATAAGCCGCGTCCTACCAAAGCAGCATCGGATAATGTTGAAGCTGAGATACAACAACAAATAGAAGAGGTAAATCCAGATGCGTTAAAGACTGATTTCTCAAAGGGAGAATTCGCTGCACCACTTGAGGGTCAGCTAGTTCCGATTTCGGAGGTTCCTGACCAAGTGTTCGCTGAGAAAATGATGGGTGATGGATTTGCTATTATCCCAAGCGAAGGGATCGTTGCTTCTCCGGTTGATGGAGAGATCATAAGTATTTTCCCGACAAAACATGCTCTCGCTATAAAATCTGACAGTGGTCATGAACTATTAATTCATGTAGGCATAGATACGGTAAAGTTGAATGGTAAAGGATTTGAAAAAAAGGTTAAAGAAGGCGACAAGATTACGAAGGGCCAGATATTAATGGAATTTGATTTAAATTTCATTAAGTCAAATGCGACATCCATTATTACACCGATTGTTTTTACAAATCTGCAGGCAGGAGAGGAAATCAAGTTGGTTAAACGGGGCAAAGTAAAATTAGGGGAAGAACACATAGTTGATTTAATGTAAATATAAGCTCGCAACTCTATCTATATTGGAAAGGGTTGTGAGCTTTTTATTATTATATATGAAAGAAAAGAATGTTTAATATGAGATGATCTTTTGAGAACTCATTACATTATCTCGCGGTATCTTGGAGTTGGTAATGAAATTTAGCAAGCTCTAATGCACGTTAGGAGACCGTTCAGTTTCAAATGAATATATTGTGTTCGGTTATTGATGAAAAAATCAGCTGCAAATTGGAGAATTAGTTCATAGGAATTAAGAAATAGTATCACTAAACGACGATATGGGTGACTTGTTTCATTATTGCGTACCAGATCAAGCTTTCTCTGAGAAGAATAACGGGAGACTATTTTTGTAATAGCTTCTATAGAAGAAGTAATTACTTCGCTGTTGAATGGCAAATAATTAATGTATTCCCGATTGTAATCTGTTAGACATCTCACTTTACTGAGGGAAAAATTAGGTTGAAGCATAGCGGTCAAGGTTTAGAAGTTATTATATAGAAGGAAAAGCGTACATGAAGGAATCCTTTTTAAATATAATTGAGAACTGATGGTATTCGACAATAGTATTGATAATCGCTGAAAATGCATGACAAAAATCGTCTTGTTATTAATCCAGCACAATGAAATTGATTGTCTGAGTATTTTTATTTTAATTTAATGGTTGACGTATGCTTTAAAAGCGTGCTACTATAAGTAAGCACCAGACAGGAACGAAACAATATTAAAAAAATGTTGACTTTCGAAAATGTCGGTGTTATGATAAGAAAGTTGCTTTTGCAACACGAATTAAATGAAAGATTGTTAGTTAAATACATTAAAAGAAATGCTTGACAATAACAAGTTATCTCGATATAATGTAAGAGTCGCTAACACGACAGATTGTTCTTTGAAAACTAAACAAAACGAAACGCCAAGCAAGTCTAAAAAAGAGATTTTTAAAATCTCGTCAATTTGCTTTAAAATTTAGCTAGATCAAACATCTTTCGGAGAGTTTGATCCT
>NZ_JBZCPP010000016.1:0-84340 GCF_058267515.1 Pradoshia sp. Z6_59 | reverse complement strand
AGAGCGGGCTAAAGAGAGTGGATTAACAATTAACTTTATACATAAAAATATATTTGATTTAGCTATTGATGAAGGAAGCTATGATATCGTGTTTGATTCAGGATGCTTTCATCATATAGCACCTCATCGCAGGATTACCTATAATAGTTTAGTTAATAGAGCTCTCAAAACAGATGGGTTGTTTGGTATTACGTGTTTTCTTGAAAATGGGAAGTATGGCGGATCGGATATAACAGATTGGGATGTGTATAGATTATGGAGCCTAAAGGGAGGTTTGGGGTTCACAGAGCATAAATTAAGAGACATCTTTAAGGATCTGAAGGAGATTGAAATAAGAAACATGAGACAATCAGATTCAATGGAGGGTGTATTTGCTGAGGAAGGTTTTTTGACAGCCATATTTAAAAAGTGAATTATAAAATATACTAGATTTAAAAGAGTGTGGCATCCTTTAAAAACTTTGCCACACTCTTACTGCGTTCTCTATTGATTCTCTTTTAACCACATCATTGCCGCATGGGCATGCATGGCGGCACCGGTTGGTAGGATTTCTTCATTAAAAACTACCTGTGGATGGTGCATAGGAAGTCCGTAATGAGGGTCCTCTTCTTTTGTGCCGGCTCCCAGCAAAAAATAAACGGTAGGTACTTCATAACAATATGAAGCGAAATCTTCGGAACCCATGCCTCCGCCTTCAAAAGAAATGACAGATTGTTTACCGACTACATCACTTACATAAGAGGACAATTGATTGGCTAAGTCTTTATCATTCGTTAAGGGTGGAACGGATGCAACAACTTCTATTTTAGCTTCACCTCTAAACATTTCAGCTGTTGACGTTACTATTTTTTCCATCCTTTTGTAAATAAAATCTCCCAAATCCACATTTAAATAACGAATTGTACCTTCTAATATGGCTTGGTCAGGGATTACATTATGAGTACTTCCTGCCTGAAACTTTCCAATCGTGATAACCACCGATTCAGTTGCTGAGATTTCTCTTGCTATGATTTCATGGATGGAGGTATAGATATGCGCTGCAATATTAATTGGATCAACGCCGGTTTCAGGCATTGCTCCGTGACACCCGACACCTTTAACAGTAATTCTAAAGATTGTACAACCTGCGATTGCGGTTCCAAGCCCATATAATACCGTATTAGTTGGTGTACCGGAATGTACATGTAAGGCCATTGCAGCATCCACTTTTGGATTCTCCAAAACGCCCGACCTCAACATTAATTTTGCACCCTTGAAGCCTTCTTCATTTGGCTGGAATACGAGCTTAACGGATCCTTCCAGTTCATTCTCGTACTGTTTTAATAATTTGGCAGCCCCTAGTAGCATAGTTGTGTGCATATCATGTCCACAGGCGTGCATATTTCCATTTGTTGATTTAAACGGGTAATCTGTCTCCTCTTTAATCGGAAGAGCATCCATATCGGCCCGCAATAGAAATGTTTTTTTGGCATCAGGTTTCCCCGCCAGTGCTACAATCCCACTTTCACAGATATCTTTTGGTTCATAACCAAATTCCTTTAACTTCTCCATTACGTATTTCGTGGTTTGAGGAAGGTGGTCTCCTACTTCAGGATTTTGATGAATTTCTCTTCTATATTTGATTAACTCATCCTTCATAGCCCTTGCACTTTCTAAGAATTGATTCATATGTACCTCCTGCATAGCCTTCATAGTTTGCTTCTTCGTATTTTGTGCATTGCAGGCAGTTTATATTAACGTTTTCTTCAATAATTATTCGCATAGCAAATAGAGTTAACTCTAAGCCTTGAATAAACAGGCGAGGGAGATAAATTTAATGGCTAGTCTCTAAATCTGTTACATACGCAATGCATCGTTCTGCAAATTCTAGTACATGATTAGGAATTGGGTATAAGCCTGTTTCTTCTGCGGGTTTTTTTCTGACTTCCCAAAACTGATTCATTAATTCTTCATTCCCTTGAAATGTATCATTTGATAGTTTAATTAAATCAGAAGCAATTTGGGCTCCTATTTCAGATTCGGGTTTAATTTTGTTTTGAATACAATACTCAATTTGTTTTAGTAAGAACATATACTGTTGTGTTGTTTTATCATTGCTGCTGAGACTTGGTATGGATTTTTGTAAAAGTATCTTTTCATCTTGATGGAAGTAATCAATCCATTTTTTTGAGTTATTTTGTGAATTTTGGACTAGATTTAAAACATCTTCCCACGATAAGGATCCTTGCAGCTGGCTCATATTAATTAGTGATGTAGTATTAGAAATACTTGTTTGGATATTCGTGAGTTGATCTTGTAGGTAATTGTAGTGTGAGATTAGAATTTGTTGGAAGGATAGTCTATCTAATATATCGCGAATAGTTTCTAAAGGAAGTGAAAGAGATTTGAGAATAATAATTTTTTCAAGTTTGAATAAATCATCTTCTGAATAGGATCTCCTCCCGTTATCTGCTTTATAACTAGGGGTAAGCAAATTAATCTGATCATAATAACGCAGGGTACGAACGGATATATTTCGCTGTTTAGCGACCTCTCCCGTAGTCAATTGTTTCATTTCATTTCCTCCTGAAAAAAACTTGCAGGTGACGTAGCGTCATCTAATATAGTTGGATTATACCATATATAGGAAGAGGGCTATCGGATGAAAATGAACTGGAAAGAACAAGATTATTGGGGGCTAAAGGAATTCGTATTATTAATCCTTTTGGAATTTGTGTTTGTAATTGGTTTTGTAAAATTGATATTTAAACCGAATCTTACCAATTGGCTCGAGAATGATTTATATTCAGGGACATTAATTGGACTAATAATAGCCATTATTTTAATTTCAGGTGTTTATTATATTGCACTTAATCCGAAAAAATTATCTTGGAAAGAGGTAGGGATAAAATCATTTAATATGAAAGTTTGGAAGCTTATTATTCTGTATTCTACTATTTTATTAGTTGGTTCAGTAATTATAATTTTGTTTACTAGTCTTATAGGTAATACGTGGGAGAATAACAAAACAGAGGCTTTACAGCAAAATGTAACTTTATTCACCTTTTTAATAGCCTTTATCTCCGCAGCTATTATATCTCCAATATATGAAGAAATCTTTTATCGAGGATTTTTATATCGCTGGTTGCGTACACGGATAGGATTTGTTGGAGCTATTTTACTTAGTTCAATCATTTTTACGATTGTACATATTCCGACCTATAATGTGATGCCAGTAAATTTCTTCAGTGGTATCATTTTTGCGCTTGCATATGAACGAACCAATTCAATTTGGCCAGCGGTTATCATTCACGGTTTGACTAATGGAATTATGGTATTACTGACTAGCTTTGGTTAAGGAGGTTGCTCCCGCGAGTTGAAAGATACCGCGTAATTATCGATGCTTCCAAAGCTGGAACTATTAAGAAATGACGTTTGAGGCAATAGTAAACAACGAATTTAGATTTATAGGAATATATCAAAAGATGAGATGAAAGGTATTAATTCAAAAAGGATTAATACCTTTTTATGTTGAATTATAAATGATAGTAAAAGCTCGAATTTGTAGAGGGAATCTTCTGAACAGGGGGAATTGGAGGGGTGGAAAGTGGTTAACATTTTAAAAGCGAATGCAAGTCATGTTGAGGGGATTGCGAAAGTATGCAGTGATGGACAGCGGGCCACATATATAGGCCTGAGGTCTGAAGAATATATTAAAAGAGTCATAAAAGAATTTTATAATCACGAAAGAATTTTAAAGGAAGTAACTGATACAGGCAGGGAGTGGGGAGGGTATTTTGTTGCTGTGGAAAACAATGAAGTCATTGGAGCAATTGGAGGTGGCATGATTGGAGAGACAATCGGGGAGGTATTTGTCTTATATCTTAACCCTAATAGGCGTAATGAAGGAATTGGGACAAGGTTATTAGATGTTCTTACAAAACAACAAAAAGAGGAATTTCATGCAACTGAGCAATGGGTCTCTGTGGCAAAGGGAAATCAAAAAGGAATTCCTTTCTATGAAGCAAGAGGATTCATTTTCAATAATGAACAACGAGGATACGGAAATACAGAGGAAGAAAACTATATCTCATTAAGATATGTTCGTAAGATATAACTGTATTTTTTGATGAAATAGGGATAAAAATGGAAATTAGAGAAGCGATAACAAGGGATATAGGCGCTCTAACAGACCTGATGGTTCATCTTGGTTACCCTTCTACCCTGGAAAATATGAAAACAAGATTTTACACTATTCAACAGCATCCTGATTATCATACTTTAGTAGCAGCTTATGATGGTGAAATTGTTGGGATGATAGGGCTTAGTAAAAGTTATTATTATGAGATGGACGGCTTTTATATCAGGATTTTAACACTTGTAGTAGATTCTAATTATCGTAATAAAGGGATAGGGAAAGCATTGATAGAGGGTGCTGAAAACTGGTCAAGAAAACTGGGAGCTATGGGAATGAGCTTAAATAGTGGAAATCGGCCTGAAAGAATGGCAGCCCATCAGTTTTATAGAAACAGGGGTTATGGTGAGAAAAGTATTGGATTTGTAAAAAGTCTTACTTAAAGATTGTTTTGTTTAGAAAGGAAAAGCACAAGTGCTTATAGCAGCACTTGTGCTTCAATTATTTTATTGCGGAGCGTTGATATATAATAATCCTTCCGCTCTTTCAATCGTTTTATTACCATAGTCATCTTCTGCAGTTACTTGAACGGCTGCCCCGTTTGCTTTGATATTTTTAGTGGCAGTATAGTAGCCGACATAGTGTCCTTCCGATGTCTCACGCATTGGAAGCTCAAGTGCATTTGAGACGCCAAGGTTTGTGACTGGAGCAAGGATTGAGAAGGTAGCGTCTAGTCCAGGCTCACTATCAAATTCGATTTTGACAGAATCGCCGCTTTCCAATACTTTGTCCTCAGCAGGAAGTATGTTGGAAAGTTCAGGTGCCGTATAATTGGCATCAATTGTGATGATCTTTTTAATGCTGTTGCCTGCTTTGTCCTTAGCTTGAACAGTAATCTCATTGATACCTTCATCAAGAAGGATACGCTTGCTGAATTTCCCGTCGCTTACAGTTGCAGTTTGACCATTTACTTTAACCCAATCCAGATTGGCATCAGCAATTGTTCCTGTAACTGTAACGGTTTCTTTATTTGTTTTAGAACCATCTGTCGGTGAAGTAATAGTCAGTTCAGGTTTATCCTGATCAAGTGTAATCGTAACTGGTTCAGATGGGTCTGTTGAACCGACATCAGTTTTTGCTTTAGCAGTCAGTGTATTTGCACCATTTTTCAACTCGACTGCAACTGAGAAGTCGCCACTTGCATTCGTTTCCGTAGTAGCAGTTTGTTCTCCATCATTGAATAAATCAATGGTTGTTTCAGGAGAAGATTTACCCTCAACTGTCACAGATTTTTTATTCGTAAATGCTCCATCTTTAGGAGAAGTGATGGATGGTACTTGTAATTCATAGTTGACGGTCGCACGGATCATGTAGTTTCCTTCAGCCTCTGGTGATTGAGACCATGCACCGCTTACACCTTGCCAGCTGCGTTTAGCATTTGGACCGTCCTCATCAGTTGCCAAGCCAGGTGAATTAGGATTTGCTTTTGTTTGTGTATAGACAATGAAGAAGTCTCCTTCTACCATGATGCCGTGTTCGGCAAGGTCAACATGTGTCCAAGTGCCGTCACGTAAAGCTGTCTCGTTGAAAGGACCTGCCAATTTAGTACCCGGACCGCCGTTTGCACCACTGGCATCATAAACGGATACTTGGAATTCAGTACCGCCTGGGACTGGCCATTCCATATCCCAGAAGCGAAGGAGTGCACCAGTTACTAGAGCTTGATCTTCCCCTTCTTTTAATGACATTTTAACAGCCCAGCTATTGCCTGCCGCATTGAAGGATCTGGCATTTTCAGCTGTTCCATCATCATACTTAATCTCCCCTGCATAGCCAATGAATGGGCGTAACTCAACATCTTTAACGACTGGTTCGCCTGCTTCAATGGTTACAGTCGTTTCTGAGCTGTAGTAGGATGGTGCAACAAATTTTAGTGTGTAGGTACCTTCATATGCAGTAATGGAATACTCGCCATCTTCATTTGCAGTCACAGGAGTAATTGCAGCATCCTCCACAAGGTAAACTGTGGCGCCTGCAACAGGATTTCCTGTTACTTTATTCGTAATTGTACCGCTGACAGTACCTTTAGGGATTTCCTGTAATGTAAAGTTTGCGGTAGCAACTCCACCATCTTCAACACGTACTGTTTGTGTTTGAGATTGGAATCCATATGTTTCTGCTTGAACAGTGTAATCACCTGTTGCGTGCGTTAATTCATAGGAACCATCCTGTGGGTTGGTGTAAACAGAACGGCCAGTTTCAAGAACGGTTACCTCTGCTTGAATTGGTAAAAGCAGTGGTGCCGGTTTCTCATTGCTAGGTTTTTCATTTTTTGCACTATCTTTTTCAGATACTGGTTTGATTTTTGATGCGTCTACTTTTTCTTTTGCTGCTTTTTTGTCGTCTTTAGGGTCTTTAGCTTTTGTATCTTTGATTTTAGTATCAGTAGCTTTTGTATCTTTCTTCACACCATGTTTAGCTTTTGACGAAGGTTGGATAGGAGTTGCCGATAATTTGACATCATCCAAATACCATCCAGCTTTCTGGACAGACCCATCAGTTGTAACATTGAAGGAAATATAGATACGTTGTCCTGCATATTCGCTTAAGTCGACTTCGCCATCAATCCAACCATCGGATGTTTGGTTGAAACGAGCTGCCTGTGTCCAGTTGGTACCATCAGTAGAAATAAATACATGCCCAAAGTCATAGTTTCTTTCTAAATCAAACCATTGTTTGAACTGTAAGTAGCTGGCTCCTTCAGGAAGATCAATTGGTGGCATTTCCAGGCTCATATTAGAGCTGTTTGCATAATTTCCTGTCAGGTTAGTTGCATATACCTTTTCACCAGAGAATGCAGCGCCAGGGCCTGTTGTTGGTACTCCCCATTCCCATGAATTATTTGTACCGTAAGATGTCCATCCGATTGGGTTTTGTTCAAAATCTGTTTCATAGCCAACTGTAATACCCGGAAGTAATTCTACTGGATAAACAGCTGTTTCTTTTGAATTGCCTCCAAAGTCATATGCGATAAATTGGTATTCTGTTGAATCACCGGTTAAATCAGCACCAGGTATGGTTGCTTCGTATTCACCGGATTTATAATCTCCGCTTACACGTTCCGCAGCGACTTCAGTCCAGCTGCCATCTGCTTTTTTATATTTCAAAACGACAGATGTTACGGATACATCGTCCGTGGCGGTTGCGCTAAGAGGAAGGTCCATTTCTTTATAAGAGGTAGTCACAGGCTCTGTTTCAATTTCAGGTGCTTGAGTATCATCACCATCCTTGGAGACAGTTCCTTTAATTTTTCCTAAACCACTAACAACTGAAGAGACAGCATCAAAAGCATTTACCAAACCGTGACCATATCCATAGTTAGGTGACTCTGGATAAGCGCTGTCAGTTAATGGTGTTGCTGTTAAGTCCATAATCTCTTCTATTTGATCAACAGTTAAGCTCGAATCAGCTTGTCTAAGCAGGGCAACTACTGCGGACACATGAGGCCCGGCCATTGATGTTCCATTATAGGAAGCATAATCGTTTCCAGGTATAGCTGAGCGAATATTTACACCTGGTGCAGCTATATTTGGTTTCATGACTCCTTCATATGGAGAAGGTCCCCTTGAAGAAAAGCTTGCCAAAGCATTATTGATATCTGTTGCGGCAGTTGCATAAGATTCAGGATAATTGGATGGAGCATTTACAGTTCCTGTTCCTGGTCCGCTATTTCCTGCAGAAAATTCAGGAAAGATATCTGCACTTTTCCATGCTTGAACCATCGGACGGAACCATTCATTTAATCCTGCTGCGCCACCCCATGAGTTGTTTACGACATCTGGTGCATATTCAGGGTGTGGAGTACCATTCGCGTCCTTCGGTGCTAAAACGTACTCACCGGCTTCTAGTAAATCAGCTTGAGTCCCACTGCCAGCTGCATTTAGTGCTTTAACAGCAATGAATTTAGCGCCAGGGGCTACACCAATCTGGTTAGCACCATTTGGTTCTGATCCGACCATTGTTCCAATTGTATGGGTACCATGACCATTATCATCAAATGCTGCAGGGCGGTTTGTAGAAGTAGCGTCAAACCAACTGAACTCATGGTTCGGGTTGTCTGGATTAGCAGGGTTGTACCCACGGTATTTTGTCTTTAGGGTAGGGTGATCCCATTGCACACCAGTATCTATGCTGGCAACGACTGTTCCAGCTCCATCAATTCCCATTGCCCATGTTTGAGGTGCGCTGATTTTATCAATATTCCATTCGATCGAGGTGGTTTCTTCTTTTGTCTCTATTTTGGAGGAATTTTCCATAATATTGGACTCGATTAATGGCTTTTCAGCTTTGGATTGTTTAACAGGTTCTACAAGATGTACAGTTTCATTCGGTGAAATTTTTTCTACTTCAGGAAATGCGGCAATTTGTTCCATGACTTCTTTTGTAGCTGTTACAGCCATCCCATTAACGATGTAGAAGGATTGAATATCTTCAGCATTACCGGCTTTTTCTTGTTTTTCTAAATAGTTTTTTAGCTCATGCTGAGTTTCTTCAGCAGTTGCGCGAAGATTTGTAACGATGGAAGATCGTTTAGTCAAGGTCGTCTTGGCTGATGATAGCTTTTGTTTTTTCGCAGTAGCAGTAGCTTCTTTTGCTACCTTGGCAGTGTCTACCTGCTCTTTAAGTTTAATTAAGAAGGTGACTTTTTCTTCTTCCTTAAACTCATTTTGAAGATCTTTGGAGATTTTGTTACTGCTATTCTGTATAATCGTAGATTTTGCTGAACTATGGATGGATTCTGAGGAAGCAGTAGAAGATGGTGAAGACGTAAATCCTGTAGTTAAGAGCAATGATGGAATGAGCATAGATGTTAGAATGAGTGACGACAGTTTTTTTCTCTTTGTTTTCAACAAGTATTCCTCCCTATACTAGATTATTAAATTGCCAATATGCCAAGTATTTTTTCACCTCCCTGTTAAGTAATATCGAATTATGTAATCCTGCTGATATTTCTACCATAACGAATTGAAGTAAACAAATGCTGTCACTAAATGTCGCAAGTATACTATGGAAATTGAAAATGAATCATTGGATGTAGTTTGGCTACAGCTGTAGGTGTCATTCTAATTAGGAAATGATTAGAAAAGAATATACTTATACCTGATTTCATATGGAGATAGTTGTATGAAAAAGGAGGGAGGAAGAATTTTAATATACTATTATAATAAAAATAAGCCGTCTGACTTATTAAGCTATTTAATTACTAGTCTTTCTTTGTCTTAATCAAATAAAGACTGGGGAATAAGGTGGGATATTTTGTTACTTATATGAAATAAGGTGAATCCAACTCTCACCTTTATCCCAGAAAAGTATTCAGAATCGGTAGTTTTAATTTATTTAGATAAAGAAATAGGCTATGTTTATTGTTGGAAGATGTCGAACTATAGCAGGATATTTAGAGGATGCTGACATAACTGATGTAGAATGTGGGAGATGTGCCTTTGTCTTATGTTGGTCACAAAGACGTTGCCACAGGATGTGGCGTATTTAGTCTTTGTTCCTTGATGCAGTCGTTTCAGCTTTTTATGCAATCCAGCTTCAGGGCCTAGGAGCTCGGGACATAAGCAAAGCCACTGCGGGGTAAGGGCATTCCCTACGTGCCTTTGTCTTATGCTCCTCGCTCCTGACCAAGGCCCTTCAGCTTTTTATTTTGAATTGCTTGAAAAATTAATGAGTTTTGATGATAATTAAATAAAACATGTATACTGGCTATATGCTGATATTTGTAGGGAATATTTATATGCTTTATATAAGGGAGAAATCATGATGTTAACAGTGACACCCAAATTACCTGGAGAAAATAATAAACATTATTCGTACAGAATTATTAAGAATGGCATTATGTCTCTAGAATTAAAACCAGGACAAGCAATCAGTGAAATTGAGCTGGCTAATGAATTAAGGATTTCTCGTACTCCAATCAGAGAGGTAATCGGAAAATTAAAAGAGGAACATTTGGTTGAAGTATGGCCGCAGGTTGGCTCATACATATCAAAAATTGATTATAAATTGGTTAAAGAGGCAGCCTTTATGCGCTCTGTACTAGAAAAAGAGGTTCTTAAGTTAGCCTGCGAATCTATTTCTGACGAAACACTATTAGAGTTAAAAAAAGTTATCAGCTTACAAGAAAATTTCATAGGAAAAAAAGGAATGGAAAGAACCTTTCACGAATTGGATCAGGAATTCCACTCCCTATTTTATAAAGATCAGGAAAAAGACCATATCTGGGATGCAATAAATCGGTTAAGTACGCATTATAATCGAATCCGGTTATTATCTGAAATCGAATATGATTATACAGATATTATTAAACAACATAAAAACATTATTGATATTATTGAAAATAAAAAAGTTGACCAAATAGATGAGGCTGTTAGTCATCATATATTAGGACCAGAAAAATATTGGAATAGTTTGCTGGAACCGGATAGCCAATATGCTGAATACTTTGTAGAATAATCTCATTTTCCCTTTTATCAATGGTATATTGGATTATTCGGAATGCCCTTATTCATGGAATAAGGGTTTTTAATATTTAAAAGGGTAATATAAACTTTAATAAGATGTATGTACGTTTTTTAGCCCCTTAAATATAATAGATTAATAAAATTTACCATTACTTTAGTTTCTCTAATACCCTTGCATTTATAGAGGACAGTTACTATAATCACCGATATAGGAAACACAGTGGATGTTAGTAGTGATGTGGAAAAGTAGAATAATAGGGCAAAAAGTCTGAATAATCTTGACAAATGTGTTAAAATGGGTAATGTTATATCAAAAGATGTTAGAATTATTAGAAAATTTAAAATGTTCAACTAGATAGGAACGGAGGGTTTTAATTGGGTAATATGAAGAGTAAATCTACAACACTAGCGATTGGTTTTATGCTCTTTGCCTTATTTTTTGGGGCTGGAAATCTAATATTCCCAGTATTAATGGGGCAAATGTCAGGATCGAATGTTTGGGAAGCTACATTCGGCTTCATCATAACCGGGGTGGGATTACCTCTGTTAGGAGTATTGGCAATTGGGTATTCTGGCCAAAGCGATTTATATACGATGGCTAAACGTGTACACCCCATGTTTGCTATTATATTTACTACAGTTCTTTACTTAGCTATCGGGCCTTTGTTTGCGATGCCGAGGACGGGAACGGTTTCATATGAAATTGGTGTTAAACCTTTAATTGGTGATATGAATAGCACAGTAGCAATGGCGATTTTCACTGTTATCTTTTTTGCTATTACGTGTTTCTTTGCATTAAAGCCAGGAAAAATTATAGATATAGTTGGTAAAATGTTAACACCAATCTTATTATTTTTTATCGCTTTATTGATTCTGGCAGCTTTGTTTAATCCAATGGGAAGCCTGACCGCTTCGGCTGAACAATATACAGAAAATGCATTCTTTAAGGGTTTCCAGGAAGGATACCTAACAATGGATACATTGGCATCCTTCGTATTTGGAATTATCATTATTAATGCAGTTCGTTCAACAGGGATTCACGGCAAAAAACAAATGATGACAAGTGTTATGAAATCTGCTTTCATTGCAGCCGGTTTACTTGCGGTAATCTATGCAGGGCTAGCATATTTAGGTGCTACCGGTGTGGAAGAGATTGGTGCATTTGATAATGGGGGTGCGATATTAGCAGCAGCATCTCATTATTATTTTGGTTCTTATGGAAGCTTAATCTTAGGATTTGCTGTTATCGCAGCTTGTTTAACGACTAGTATCGGTCTTGTAACGGCCTGTGCGGCATACTTTAATACATTGGCTCCGAGATGGTCCTATAAAACATATGCTATTGTTTTATCAGTATTCAGTGCCTTAGTTGCCAATGTGGGACTAGCCGACTTAGTGGCTATTTCAGTACCTGTGCTGACAGCTATTTACCCTTTGGCTATATGCTTGATTTTCCTTACATTCATGCACAATGTATTTAAAGGTTTTTCAGAAGTATATATTTGCAGTTTGGCATTAACCTTTATTGTTAGTTTGTTTGATGGTTTTAATGCAGCGGGTCTGCAAATAGAAGCAATCAATAATTTATTTGCTTATTTGCCGCTTTACTCCGTGGGATTAGGATGGATTGCACCAGCCATATTGGGCGCTATTATTGGTTATCCGATTGGTATGATGAGACAGTCTGCTCCCATAATGAATGAAGTTCCAGATATGCAGAAAGACTAGTGAGTACATGTGAAGCCAGCGTGAGACACCGCTGGCTTTGTCTTTTTTTCAATAAAAAAATAATCTCGGCTCTATGATGGAGCCGGGATTATTTTTTATTCTACACGCTTAAGAAGGTCGATATGATCTGCAGCAGAATTATGAGTGGAAGGCAGTGGATTCTGTGTATGAGATTCTTCTGCTGGCTTTACATAATCATCGTAGAAGACTGCTAATGAAGTAGTTATATAAGGTGTAAGGTAGATAGTAATACCAAACAGGGTGATGAGTCCAATAACCATGCTTGCCATGCCGCTGAAATATAATCCATCATTAATAGTATCAGCACCTACTACAATTGATATGATTCCGATAAAAATTAATACAATAGGGATAATAAACCAAGGTAAAAATGATAGGTATAATACAAATAAATCTTTCTTTTTGCCATTCATGATTCGACGGCTTTCTGAAATCACTTGAAGAGCGGTTAAATCGGAACGGTCACGCAAGATAAATAATGACATGGAATAGGCTAATGCTTTAATGATGCCAGGTATAATTAATAAAAGTAACCAGAGCGCAGTAAATATTACGATTAAAAAGTTAGTTAAGGCATTCCTGAAATAATTCATTTTAAAACCATCAAATAGTGTTTCGATAGAAGGGTTTTGCTGCCTTTTTATAGCTAAGTGGAACCAATGATTTCCTACAGCCAATGGGCTGGTTATAAAGAAAGTTGCAAGAAGATAAAGAAACGATTCAGATACTCCGCTTATAAGAGCATTTATGAAAAAAACTCCTATCGCGATCCCCCAGTAGCCAGTTAATTTTTGTTTGGCTGTATTTTTTATCAGTTTAATATTCATTTTAAAACTCCTTCCTTCTTCCTATGTGTATATAACTACTTATAAGAATAATATATTTTGCCACAATTTGTAAAATGATATATGTTTTTGTAATTTTTAGATAATTAGTTGGAATTTAAAAGAGCATCAAGTATAATTGGGAGTAATTAACAATACCTACCGGTCAGTATGTGAAAGGAGCGAAGGCATGGATTTTTCCTATTCGAGTAAGGTGATTGACTTGGAGAGACAGTTAATTGCTTTTATGAATGAGTATGTATATCCTAATGAAGAATTATATGAGGTTCAGTTAAATGAGCAAGAATCAAGATGGAGTCAGGTCCCGCCGATTATGGAAGACTTAAAATCAAAAGCTAAAAAGGCGGGGCTGTGGAATTTATTTCTGCCTGAGAGTGAATACGGTGCTGGTCTGACCAATTTGGAATATGCACCTTTATGTGAAATAATGGGACGCTCATTAATCGGCCCTGAAGTATTTAATTGCAGTGCTCCTGACACAGGTAATATGGAAGTATTAGAAAGGTTTGGTACTGCTGAACAGAAAGAGAAATGGCTTAAGCCTTTATTAGCCGGTGAAATCCGTTCCTGTTTTTCAATGACTGAGCCAGATGTCGCTTCATCAGATGCTACAAATATTGAGGCAAGTATTGAAAAAGATGGGGATAGCTATATTATCAATGGCCGTAAGTGGTGGTCCTCAGGTGCAGGAGATCCAAGATGTGAAATTGCAATTGTGATGGGGAAAACGAATAAAATGGCAAATCGGCATGAACAGCAATCTATGATTCTTGTACCTCTTGATTCAAAAGGAGTAAAAATAGAAAGAATGCTTCCTGTTTTTGGATATGATCATGCCCCTCATGGACATGGAGAAATTACATATAAAAACGTTAAAGTACCCGCTGAGAACATCATTTGGGGAGAGGGAAAGGGATTTGCAATTGCGCAGGGAAGACTGGGACCAGGAAGGATTCATCATTGTATGAGGCTGATAGGGGCAGCAGAGCGTTCTCTTGAAATATTATGTAAGCGCATTCAAAAGAGGACTGCCTTTGGAAAGCCGCTATCTAATCAAGGGGTCATAAAGGAGTGGATTGCAAACTCAAGAATTGAAATTGAGCAGGCTAGATTATTAACTCTAAAAGCAGCTTATATGATGGATACGGTTGGGAACAAAAAAGCGAAGGCCGAGATTGCGATGATCAAAGTCGTTGCTCCAAACATGGCTCTGAAGGTTATCGACAGGGCTATACAGGGACTTGGGGCAGCGGGAGTATCAGAGGATTATCCTTTGGCGGCTCATTGGGCAAATGCAAGAACATTACGATTGGCTGATGGACCCGATGAAGTTCACCGTGCCCAGATTGCCAAGCTTGAGCTTAAAAAATATCTGGGGGAGGCACAAGCTAATCATGAACGTTTTACAAATGTTTGATTTATCCGGTAAGACAGCGATTATCACAGGAGGCGGACGCGGGCTTGGAGCCCAGATTGCACAGGGGTTGGCAGAAGCGGGAGCAAATATTGTTCTGTGCTCACGCAAGATTGAGGCTTGCACCGAGGTAGCAGACTATCTGAATAAAGAATATGGAGTTGAAACCTTGGCCTTAAAATGTGATATTGCGAATCCCGAAGATATTCATGGTGTCGTCTCAGAAACACTGGATAAATTTGAGGCTATTGATATTCTTGTCAACAATAGCGGTGCCTCATGGGGAGCTTCTGCACTGGATATGCCGCTAGAAGCCTGGAATAAGGTAATCAATACGAATTTGACAGGAACCTTCCTGATGTCCCAGGCAGTGGGGAAGGTGATGGTTGAACAGAAGCGAGGAAAAATAATCAATATTGCTTCAGTTGCGGGGCTCGGTGGAACTCATGCTGACATGATGGATACCGTTGGGTACAATGCCAGCAAAGGAGCTGTCATTACTTTAACAAAAGATTTGGCAGTGAAATGGGGGAAACATAATATTCATGTTAATGCAATCGCACCGGGGTTTTTCCCAACCAAAATGTCTAAGGTCTTACTCGAACGCGGAAAAGATGCAATTGAATATATGACACCGCTTGGAAGGCTTGGAAATGATGAGGACCTCAAGGGGGTTGCTTTATTCCTGGCCTCTGCTGCATCCAATTATATAACAGGTGAGGTATTGGTAGTTGATGGCGGAAAACACGCCATGGTTTAAATAAAAAATGAAGGAGATTTGATTATGGAAAATATGAAAAAGAAAGCTTGGCTTACGCAATATCCGGAAGGTATTGCATCTGATATTGAAATTCCAAACAAATCACTGCCAGACATTCTTCATGAAACGACAATCCATTATCCCACAAACAATGCCCTATCTTTTTTTGGAAGAAAAATGACCTATCAAGAACTTTCAGGAACATCAAATCGCTTTGCCGCAGCACTTCAGAATAATAATGTTAAAAAGGGTGACAGGGTAGCAATAATGCTGCCAAACTGTCCTCAGTATGTGATTGCCTATTATGGGACTTTATCGATGGGAGGAATTGTCACTCAAATTAATCCCATGTTAGTAGCCAGAGAGCTGGAATATATATTGCAGGATTCCGGTGCTGAAACGATTATTGTCATGGATGCATTCTATCAAACCGTTAAAGCTGTTCAATCCACTACGAATCTCAAAAATATTATTGTAGTAAGCCTGCAGCCATCCGGGGCAGGATTCGGAAATGATTGGACATTTGAGCGATTTATCTCTGATACAGTCATGCCAGTAGAGCCGGTAGTTATTGATCCGAGCCATGATGTTGCTGTGCTCCAATATACAGGGGGTACAACGGGGAGATCGAAAGGGGCCATGCTCACTCATCGTAATTTAGTAGCCAATATTTATCAAACAAAGGAATTTTATAAACGAATTGTAGTTAAAGGTAATGAAAGGTATCTGACTGTCATCCCATTATTCCACGTATTTGGTATGACGGCCTGTATGAATAATTGCATATTAATGGCGAGTGAAAACATATTGCTACCCCGTTTTGATCTAGAAGAGGTTCTTCAAACGATAAAACAGGAGAAGCCAACTATATTCCCTGGCGTACCAACCATGTACGTGGCGATCAATGCTCATACTAAAGCAAAGGAATATGGGATTGATAGCATAAAAATTTCCAATAGCGGAAGTGCTCCTATGCCTATGGAATTAATGAAGGAATATGAATCAAAAACGGATTCCAAGATTTTGGAGGGCTATGGTCTTTCGGAAGCATCGCCTGTTACGCATTGTAATCCTGATTTTGGTGTTCGTAAACCTGGAACAGTCGGAATTGCCTTCCCATCTACAGATTGTAAAATCGTGGATGTAGCTACAGGAGCTGAGGAAGTTCCGATTGGCGAACTGGGAGAATTAATTGTCAAAGGTCCCCAGATTATGAAAGGTTACTGGAATATGCCTGAAGAAACGGCTAATGCTCTCCGTGATGGATGGCTATATACAGGGGACATTGCCAGGATGGATGAAGATGGATATCTAACGATTGTTGACCGTAAAAAGGATCTAATCATTGCAAGCGGTTATAATATCTACCCTCGTGATGTAGAAGAAGTCCTGTATGAACATCCATCTGTACAGGAAGCAGTTGTAATAGGAGTTCCGGATGAGTATCGCGGAGAAACAGTCAAAGCAATTTTAGTCTTAAAAGCGAATGAGTCAGCTACGGATAAAGAGATTATAGAATACTGTAAAAACAATATGGCGGCCTATCGAGTGCCGACAATAGTAGAATTCCGTGATGAATTACCAAAAACAAATGTCGGAAAAATACTTCGCCGGGCTCTGAGGGAAGAAGTCAAAACAAAATAAGGATGACATGAATACACACGAACTGGAGTCTTGATGATGAAACAAAAAATTAAGAACACCAGCATTTCTTTATTTGAACAAAAGGGTTTTGCAGAAACATCCATACAGGATATTGTTGATTCTTTGGGTGTTACAAAGGGAACCTTTTATTACTATTTTGCAAGTAAAGAAGAATTATTGATGAATATTCATCTCGACTATATTAATGGGTTAATTGAAAGACAGGAAATGATTCTAAATACCTCGGGGAAAACCTGTAGACAAAAAATACACGATATAGCGTATTTACTAGTGAGTGATATTCGTACCCAAGGTTTAAGTGCAAAGGTGTTCTTCCGCGAAATGAAACTATTATCCGAGGATAAGCTGAAAAAGGTTTTGCCAAAGCGTGATCAATTTCGCTTTAATATTGAAGATTTAATTAAACAAGGGATAAAGACAGGGGAGTTACGCTCAGATTTAAATCCTACCATTATCACATTTGGTATTCTTGGAATTCTGAACTGGAGCTATCAGTGGTTTAACCCTGAAGGTGTTATTTCTGAACATGAATTAACAGACATGTTTGTAGAAATGATCATGAAAGGAATTGAAAAAGGGGAGTAGGAAATCACGACTCCCTTTTTTTGAATAAAATTGCTTAATTGGAGCTGGTCGGTGTATAGATTACGATTATCCTCCGATGCATACAGCAGGGAATAAATATAGTATGGATACTGTAAATGGGTAAAAGGAGGCCGCTATGGAATCAATGGTAACCGTCCGTTTTTCGGAAACAGATGCACTTGGTCATGTGAATAATACAAGTTATTTTATCTATCTGGAGGAAGCTCGTCTTCATTTTTTGAAGGAAATGGAACTGGAATTAAAAATAAAAAATTGGTCATTCATTTTGGCCTCAACTAAATGTGATTTCCTCTCTCAAGCCTATTTTGATCAAATATTAAAAATTAACACGACTGTATCCAGAGTGGGGACAAAGAGCTTTCAGCTTGAACATGATATTTACTGTGCCCAAACCGGTAACCCAATTGCCAAAGGGACTGCCATCCTTGTTCAGTTTAATTTTGACAAACAGGAAAGTGAACCGATTCCTGAAATGCTAAAAGAGAAACTGCTGAGGCTGGTCGAAGCTGTTTAATGAGTCCGATTTTTAAAAGAGGTGAGATAGGCATGAACCAAGGAGTTAGTAAAGATACGATTCCCGTACGAAGCGGAGAAGAATTGCAGCAGCATGTACTTGAATCATTTCTGCGGAGTAAGATTAGCGATTTGCCAGAAGAAAACCTCGAAATTGAACAATTCTCGGCAGGTCATTCAAATTTAACCTATCAATTAAAAATAGGCACATGGGAAGCTGTTTTAAGGAAACCGCCGCTAGGTCGTTTAGCTCCCAAAGCCCATGATATGCAAAGAGAATATAGCATCCTCTCAGAATTACATCCTCTATTCAGTCCGGCGCCAAAACCAATCCTTTACTCAGATGATGAACATGTTGTTGGGAGTCCGTTTTTTATTATGGAACGAAAGCAAGGTTTTATATTTGATACTTCTGTTCCTGAAGGCATTAAACCTTCCCGTGAACTCTTTCAAAATTTATCAAAGGAAATGGTAGCACGGCTTGTTCAGCTTCATAGCATTTCCTATCAGGAGACTAGATTGAAGGAAATCAGTAAGCCTGATGGCTTTATGGAAAGACAGACAAATGGATGGATAGCACGTTATGAACGAGCAAAAACAGATGATATTCCAAATATACAAGAATTAGAGAAATGGTTAGTAGATCACATTCCAGCTTCATGTGATGCTTCAATTATTCATTATGACTATAAATTAAACAATGCGATGTTTAATGAGGATGGGACGGAAATGGTCGGTTTATTTGATTGGGAAATGACGACGGTTGGAGATCCGCTCGCAGATCTTGGAGTAGCTATGAGCTATTGGGCAGAGGGGGACGATTCTGAAGTATTGAAAAAAGGACTGGGTAAGCCATCTGTTACGATTCGGGATGGATTTTATACAAGGGAACAATTTATTTCAGAATATGCAAAACAAAGCGGCCGTGATGTCTCCAATATGAATTTCTATTTAACGTTTGCCTATTTCAAATTAGCGGGAATCTGTCAGCAAATCTACTATCGTTATCATAATGGCCAAACAAAGGATCCGAGATTTGCCAACTTTGATAAGTATGTAAAAACATTGATTGAGCATGCTTATTCACTTACAAGGAATCGATAAGATGCTGAAAGTGCATGTCTTGCTGACCAAGGAAGATATTTCACCAGAAAAATTGGCCACAGGCAACAAGGTAGCTGTTGTACTGGATATTCTCCTGGCCACAACAACAATTGTAGCAGCGTTGCAGAATGGAGCAAAAGAGGTTATTCCTGTTCTTAATCCAGATGAAGCTATTAAAGTAAGCAGACAATTTGAGAACGGACAAGCCTTGATGGCTGGGGAATTACATGCAGAACCAATCGATGGTTTTATTTATCCAGGACCCGTTGAAATTAGCACACGTATCCATGGTAAAACCTTGATTCTTTCAACGACTAATGGCACGGTGGCTCTACATAAAGCAGCACATGCAAATCAAGTGTATATCTCCTCCTTGCTTAATAATGCTGCCGTGGCACAGGCGCTACTAAAAAGTAGCAAGGATAAAACGATTGTCGTGATTTGTTCAGGAAATTCAGGAGAATTTAGCCTGGAGGATTTCTATGGTGCCGGCCATTTAATTGCAAATATAACCTGTAGAACCAAACAAGAGATTGAGCTGAATGACGCTGGAAAAGCTGCATTGGCTTTTTATGACAGCCATTCATCAAATCCGTACTCAGTTCTGGCAACATCCAGAGTTGGATTGCTATTAACCAGATATGGATTAAAGGATGACCTTCTGTTATCAAGTAACAGTGGACGTTATGAGATTGTTCCTGTGTTTAAAAATAATCGCGTTGTACTAACGGTAAAAAAGGAGGCATAGGATGCGATTTCAAGAACAAGTTGCCGTGATCACCGGGGGTGGCAGCGGGATTGGAAAGTCCACCGCTCTGCGTTTGGCGAAAGAAGGGGCAAATGTCATTCTAGTTGGAAGAACCTTAGAAAAGCTTGAAAGCGTTGTTGATGAAATTAATAATCAAAGCCATCATATCCAGGCAACCTGTTTTGCGGCCGACGTTACGAAAGAAGAGGAAGTAACCGCGTTGTCAGATTTTATTGAGGATCATTTTATGGACTTACATGTGGTCATTAATAATGCAGGTGGTTCAGTGCAATCAAAAATAATGGATACGGCCGTAGAGGCTTGGGATATCGTTCAGGAAGTGAATTTGAAGAGTGTGTTTTTGGTTTCAAAAATACTTGGAAAGTTTATGATGGAGCAAGCTAACCGAGGAGGTAATAGGGCATTTGTCAATATAGCGAGTCTATCAGGTCATAAGGCTGCTGCTCATATACCTCATTATAGTTCTGCAAAAGCAGCTGTGCTGAATTTTACGAAGGCACTTGCTTTTGAAATGGCACCATATGGTATCCGTGCAAACTCCGTCTCACCTGGATTTGTTGAAACACCGTTGACAGAATGGTCTTTAACAAATGAACGGTTTGTGAAATCAATTGAACGCAACACAGCATTGAAAAGAGTAGGAACCAGTGAGGAAATAGCCAATGTTATTGCCTTTTTAGCATCGAGTGAAGCTTCATACATGACAGGTACAGATGTACTGGTCGATGGGGGATGGATGATTACGTAAAAGAGAAGGGGAGATGGATGATGGAACACTTATTAATAAAAGAAATAGGTTCAGTTTTAGTATTGACATTAAATAGACCTGAAAGCTTGAATGCTTTTAGTCCGGAAATGATAACAGGACTAATTAGTGAATTAAAAAAAGCGGATAAAAATCCTAATGTAAAAGTGATTGTTCTAAACGGATCAGGACGGGCGTTTAGTGCCGGCGGAGATGTAAAAACGATGGGAACCAAATCAGCAGCTACTACCTACGAGTATTTAGGAGTCATAAATGAATGTATTTTAACGATGAAGGAGATTGAGACTCCTATTATTGCGGCGGTACATGGTTTTGCGGCAGGGGCTGCTTTTAATTTGGCGCTTGCCTGTGATTTGATTGTAGCCGCTGAGGGGAGTAAGTTCGCTTTAAGTTTTTCAAAGGTTGGCCTTATTTCGGATGCAGGTGGTTCCTATTTCCTACCACGTTTAGTTGGTCCACACTTAGCGAAACAATTCTTCTTTTCAGCTGAACCGATACCAGCAGAACGTTTATATGAACTTGGGGTTATTAATAAACTTGTACCTTTAGAAGCTTTGCGTGATGAAGCAATTCAATATGCGACTATGCTATCCTATGGTCCAGGAAAAGCATATGGGCAAATGAAAAAACTGATTGATTATTCTTTTACGGCCACTCTCGAAGATGTCCTGGAGAGAGAACGCATCACTCAAACGATGATGATAGCCACGGAGGATCATCAAGAAGGTGTATCTGCATTTAAAGAAAAAAGAAAGCCGCAATTTACCGGCAGATAAGTGAAAGGGAGTATGTATTATGAAAGCCATTCAATTTACTGAATACGGAGGACCAGAAGTATTAAAAATGGTCGAATTAGATAGGCCGAAACCTGGTCCACATGAAGTATTAATTGAAATACATGTAGTTGGTGTGAATTATGCAGATACTGCCAGACGTGAAGGCCAATATGTTGTACCAACCCAGCTTCCTTTTGTGCCTGGAGCTGAAGTTGCCGGGGTTGTAGTCGAAACTGGCTCAGAAGTGACGTACGTAAATGTTGGAGCGAGGGTGGTCACGCTGATTGAATCTGGGGGATATGCTGAGTATGCTGTTGCAGACGCTCGGTCCGTAATTCTCCTGAAAGAAGAACTCGATTTAAAAAAAGTGGTCGCCCTCCCACTTCAAGGTTTGAGTGCCTACCATATTTTAAAAACAATGGGGCAATTGCAAGAGGGTGAAACAGTTCTCGTTCATGCAGCAGCTGGAGGAGTTGGGACTTTAGCAGTCCAATTGGCTAAATTAATGGGCGCAGGGAAGGTAATTGCAACTGCCAGCACAGAAGAAAAGCTGGAGCTTGCACGTTCTCTGGGAGCTGATGTATGTATCAACTATACAAAAGAGGGTTGGTATAAAGAAGTGCTGGAAGCGACAAACGGCCGTGGAGTTAATGTGGCGCTCGAAATGGCTGGCGGTGATATTTTTAAGGAGACACTGAAATGCTTAGCTACGTTCGGGAGATTGGTGATATATGGTGTCGCAAGTGGAGAACAGGCCGTAATGCACCCATCATCCTTAATGGCCAGAAACCAGTCGGTCATTGGATTCTTTCTTCCGCAAATTATGAGAAAGCCAGAACTGCTATTGCCGAGTATGCGTGATCTTTTTTCATTCTTAGAAGAGGGAAAATTAAAATTAATAATAGGTGAAGTCCATCCACTCGATGAAGCAGCAAAAGTGCATGAGTTATTGCAGTCTAGGAAAACAGCAGGAAAGATAATACTTGAAATTCGTCGTTGAATATTAATAGCATTCTTGTAAAGCATGCAGTTCTGGCATGCTTATTTTTATTGTAATAAGAGTATGGATAAATGTGATATTATTCAAAATTATTATATTTGTATAATTTATATTGATATTAAAATGAGTGAAAAACTATTTAATTTGTATTATGTGCCATTGTTTTTACTAGTTCTTATTTTGTAAACTATTATAGTGAAATAAAATATAAGGACTGAAAAAATAATGGAATGGAAAAACATATATCGCGGTATGTTAATGGGAATCAGTGATTTAATTCCCGGTGTAAGTGGAGGAACCATAGCGTTTATATTAGGTATTTATGATCGCTTATTATTATCAATCAGTGGCTTTTTTAGCCGTGACTGGAGAAGGTATCTGGGCTTTTTATTGCCACTCGCAATCGGTATGGGGTTTACTATACTGACGTTTAGCCGATTGATTGATTATTTGCTGGAACATCATCATGAACCGACACAATTCTTTTTTGTAGGATTAATCATCGGTGTACTACCCTTTATTATAAGACAGGCAGAGGTGAAAAAACACTTTACAGGAAAGCATTATGGGGTTGTCGTTTTGGTTGCAATCATGATGGCAGCACTAGGTTTCCTGAAGCCGAATGAATCTGTTGTTATATCTGAAGTAACGCTTTTATCTGGGCTTGGATTATTCTTTTCCGGCTGGCTTGCAAGTATGGCTATGCTGCTTCCAGGCATTAGTGGCTCGTTTATATTATTGTTGCTCGGTGTTTATTCAACTGTTATTTCTGCTTTATCAGATTTAAACTTTTCGATTATTATCCTTGTAGGGGCTGGAGCAGTGGTTGGCTTTATTGTGAGCAGTAAAGCAATCAGCTTTTTACTGAGGGTATATCCACATATGACGTTTGCGGTCATAATGGGATTAATTATTGGATCTATATTTGTGGTCGTTCCTGGATTACCAACAGGAATAGGTACGATATTGCTATGTTGTATAACGTTTGTGTCAGGTCTTTTGGTAACGAAAATCTTTACGAAGTAATGATTGAATAGGAAGTAAAAGGATTGTCTCGTACAATCCTTTTTTATTTTGTTTCGCCTGCATTGTTAAAACAATTAGATAGATAGGAAAATGTCGTTTACGTTTAGAATATTAAGAATTAAGCAGAGGTATAAATTAACTAACAACTTTACAATAAAAAAATATTGGAGGTTGAATTATGATACAAAAGGGACTGAGGTTTATATTTTTGGCATTTTTTATCTTAGCAGTATCAGCATGTGGAAGTGAAAAAGAAGAGACGATAAACGAGGAAAATAAAAAGAATCATACTACAGAAGATGTAAGTACCGATAATAATGAAGGTACCGATGATAAAGAAACAAAAAATGGCGTGGCAGCAAAAGGAGAAGAGCCATCTGTATCCTCTGAGGTGTATCAAGATCGATTTACTTCTGGTAATATGGGTGTGAAAAAGATACTATATGAAAATTTAAAAATGAATGAAACTAAAAATATTGAAGACGTAATCATTACGTTAGAGGGTATACAGTATGCTGAGATCACCCCAACAGAGGCAGTTAAATCAAAGTTCAAAAATTTAAATGAAAGAGACCGTATAGCGCTTACCCTAAAATTAAAGCTTGAGAACAATTCCAAACAACCATTGATATATCAATCCATCCGTTCTTTTTTAAGGGGGAACGATAATCAAATAATCTATCTTCCAGAAACAAATCTTGAGCCGAGCCAACAAGGAGAAATGGCTGCAGGAACATCTAGTGAAAAGCTTCATGTCTTTTTAATAGACAAGGATTTGTTTTCAAAAACGCGAAATTTAAAATTGGAGTTTGGACCATTCCTAAATAGTGAAGGTAAAGATTTATTTGATGGGAAAAAGACAGAATTTGAAATTCCATTACCGAAGTAATAGCCATAAAAAGAACCGTAATTCTGCTTGTCAGAATTACGGTTCTTTCCCTGTGTTAAATATGTTGCAGATTGTTAAGAATTAATCAAATCTGGAGTCACTAAGAATGCGGCCAATCTCTTCCATATGGCCTGTTTCATCGGAGATAAGATCTTCTAGTTTGACAACTAATTCAGTTAAGCCTAATTCCTCAGCTTGTTTCTTGCGTGTTTCGTAGCGATCTATTGTATCTTTTTCTGCCTGATAGGCAGATTCAAGCATTACCTTAACATCAGTGGTTTGTTTAACTTCTGCTGGTGTTACAGTTGGTGTTCCACCCAATGTACTGATTTTTTCTGCAAGATATAAAGCATGTCCCTGTTCATCGGCTATTTCACCTTCAAAGAAAGGTTTCAGTGTTTGTCTGTATAAACCAGAAACCATTGCCGCATAGCTAGAATACATGATTGATGCAGCATATTCGTTTGCTAGATCTTCATTTAAACCATCTATTAATTCTTTTAATTTTTTTTCCATTCTATAATCCACTCCTTCTATATTCTATAATTCAAATGTACCCTACTTTACTACATATTAAGCATTTTTTTTGTGGCAGGATTTTGAAATGTTCAGGAATATTTTTACATAATAAAAAGCCTGATCCGATAAAGGGCCAAGCTTGGATTATTAAGTCAGATTAATTTTGAGAAATTAATACGTTTATTGAGAGCATACATAATTGGAGCACCAATTGTCATGACTGCTAATTCTCCAGCTGCGGTTGTTGCCCATGCAAACCAGAAAGGAAGTTTCAAAACAATATTTAACTCTATAGCAATTAAGAACATGGTAAAAGTAAAAACGAATGTATTAATAGCCATCCTTGCCCAAATATTGCGGACAAATCGGAAGGTTAGAATGGTGATTGTTAATGCTAGTATGGATTGGCCAACACCAAATATTAAATCATATGCACCCATTGATGAGAAAAAGAGGTTAGAGATAAATACTCCTATCACAATCCCATACATGTATTTTTTATTAAATACAATCAAGTGATTGAACATTTCAGGTACTCGAAACTGAATGTTCGAAAATGCGATTGGCTGTACGATTATAGTGACAGCAATATATAAGGCTGCCAAAACTCCATTTACAGCAAGCGTTCTAATATTCATTTTTTTCTCTCCCTTAGTTTTTTATCGTGGGATGGTTACGAACCACGTTTAGTATTTCCGAAGACACCAAATAATCATAAGCATAATAAGATGCATAGTCAACAAAGGATTGTAGTTGGATCATGGCAAAACATCATCGTATAGTTATGATCGACTGGCATAAATCAATAAAAGACGCCGAGAGAAATCTCGGCGTCACAGATATTTAATCGTTAGTTTAATGACTTGGAGTTAACTTTTTTGTATTAATTGGCTTTATGTCATCCTTTTTAAAGATTGTTTTACGAATCCATGGAAGAACGTAATAGTCTCCACCGAATCGGCCGGCATTTGCACCTGCTACAAGAATAACCATTCCCAGTATGATGTAGAGCGGGTTAGTAGATACTGTTCCGCCAAATAAAAACATAAAATTCATTAATAATCCAAAGAAGGCAGCTGTAGTTGTTAAGACACCAAGCAGTAACCCCAGCCCAACTAGAAATTCTCCCCATGGAATTAGGATGTTGATTAACCCTACGTTAGGAATCGCAAATTTTTCAATGAATGAACCATACATCGGATACAGTGCCCCTCCGTCTGGACCAGTTACAGGATTAGCAACAATATTTCCAAGGAATCCGGATGCATCAAATGCTCCGCCTTTAATTTTCTCAAATCCATGAATCATCCATTCATAACCAAGATACAATCTTATAATCAATAATAGTCCGGAGGCATATTTATTAGTTCGTAACCAATTCATCATTTTAAATCACTCCCATATGGATTTAACTGGCTCTAATCCGCGGTTTTTAGTGCCAGTAACTTTCTATACCTTATTTATATACCATATGCTTGATAATGTGGTGTATTATCCCTGTGTTTCATTTTTTGTACAAAAATATGTGAACCTTTTAAGTTAATACTAAAAACAACTTTACAAACGTGATATTGTTCGTTCCTTCACAAACTTTTACGCAATTATCCATTTTGTGTGGTGTATAAGGATAAAAAAACAATACTCTAAATTAAATGACCTATTTAAAAATTTATATATAAGAGTAAAATATATTTAATGATAAAAGGTTAGAAAGAGAACATTTAAGGAAAATAATAGTATAGGTGTTTGAAGGAGGAATGGGAATGAGCTTACAATCAGTTATTATTGAAGCATTACATGTTAAACCGGAAATAAACCCTAAAGAAGAAATCAAAGACAGAGTTGGGTTCCTAAAAAGTTACTTAAAGAAGAGCGGAGCAAAAGGATTTGTTCTAGGAATCAGTGGCGGTCAGGATTCTACATTGGCAGGACGTCTGGCTCAGATGGCTGTGGAAGAACTGCGTGAGGAAGGGTTTGCAGCTAAATTTATTGCTGTCAGACTTCCATATGGAGTACAGCAAGATGAAGAGGATGCTCAGCGTGCTCTGCAATTTATTAAACCAGATGAAAATATTACTTTTAATGTAAAGTCTACTGTCGATGTCATTACGGATCAATACAAAGAAGCAACTAATGAAACATTAACCGATTTTAATAAAGGGAATGTGAAAGCAAGGCTTCGTATGATTGCACAATATGCTATTGGTGGACAAAATGGACTTTTGGTAATAGGAACAGACCATGCTGCTGAGGCAGTGACAGGTTTTTATACAAAATATGGAGACGGCGGAGCTGATGTTCTTCCATTATCGGGATTGTCTAAGCGCCAGGGCAGAGAATTGCTGAAAGAATTGGGAGCTGAGGAAAGACTATATATGAAAGAGCCGACTGCCGATTTGCTGGATAATAAACCGCAGCAAGCTGATGAAACAGAACTTGGCTTAAAATATGATACGATTGACGATTATTTGGAAGGTCGGAAAGTCGATGCTGAAGCTGCATTGAAAATTGAAAAGCAATATTTAAAAACAGAACACAAACGTCAAATGCCTGCATCCATTCATGATAATTGGTGGAAATAACTAACCAAAAAGTAAGCCTGTGATTTTCATAATCATGGGCTTATTCTATTGTAAGGAGAAAATGAATCGTGATTAAGATAACGATATACTGGTATAATTAATTGAAGGAAAATAAAAAACACGAATTGTTTTAGTTAATTATCTGAGGGTATAGGATATAATCTAGTATTATATTTATTTCAAATATGACAAATGTTCCATTTTGCTATCATATTGTATTGAAGATGAAACTTTACCGAAACCATTTTGCAATCAAATTTTATTACACTATATAAGTTATAATGTATTCTATTGAACAAATTTGTGTGAGAGAACCAGGGAGGGGTCGTATGATGAATAATGAAAATAACTTGATTGAAAAGTCCTTATATAAAACCTTATTAACAAACGATAATGCGGCGAATCCGTTGCTTATAATAAGTGAAGAATTTTTGGCAGAACAACAAAAGGAATTGCCTGAGCTATCAACGCTTAGATTTGCTCAGGGAGAGCTTTATTTCCATTATAAAGACTATGAGACTTCCATTTTTAAATGGGAAAAGGTTAGCAATGATCTGGCGCCTTGGGCTATAAAGAATATGGCGGATGCTTACTTTGCAATGGCTATGTATAAAAACGCTGAAGAGCTTTATAAATCTATTGAATCAGACTCGATTATATTGAATACCGAAGTTGGGTTACAGTTATTTGCTCTATATACGAAATTGGATAAAACTGAACTGGCTGATAAAACGATTAAAAAGGTAGTTAAGTTGAATCCAGATGATTCTCAAGTGACAGAAATAGCACGTTCATTCTTTGAAGAGCAACGTGATTGGAATAGTGCAGTTGAACTTGCAGTAAATGAATCCATCCGTACGGAGTCATTGCTTTGGTATGATGTTCTGCAGTCCTATATTGATCAAGGTGTAACGAAAAATATGGAACCTGGCTATTTTTATCAGGTCTTACATAAGCTCTATTCCATTGACAGTGGTCAATTTGAACAACTTGCAGTATCTCTTTGGAACAGCTATAAGGGCGAACCGGCATATTTGCAATGGGTTCAGGGGTTTAATGATTTACTGCAGGATCTTGAACTTGTTCATCCCGAACCATGGTCAGATTTATCCTTCTTATTTAAAGAGGGTTACTTCGAATTAATTAATGGACATAAATTATTAAAAACATTAAAAGGCTTATTACCAAGTTTATTACGTAACTGGCTCCGCATTACAGATAGGAAGCATGCTCTTTTAGCTTCTTCTGCTATATTGGCATGGAATGATAATTTTCCTGGTATGATAGGCCAAGTTGATATTGATCATGCAGAGAGAGTGTTAATGCAGGCTGAAAATAACCGGAATGGCTTGGAGGATAGCGTTCGATTATTTGAGGAACTTGATCAATGGGCAAACCAAAATAATTTATCTGTAAGCGAAAGACAAAAATGGATTATTGATGAGTTATTAGATATAAATGTACAACATATTATGATTGCCGGAACTAGCGGTAGCGGTAAATCTGCCTTAATTCATTCTATCTTAGGAGAAGAGTTATTTGATAAACCAACTTCATCGGCTATCATGTTTAAAAATGCCGAAGAAGAAAGCATAATGGAAGTGACAGACTCTTCAATTAATCCACTAAATCTAGAGGAGCTTGAAGAGAAAGTTTCAAACAGAAACTTTGTTGATAACAAGCCAAGTATCATCGAATACCAGCTTCCGAGCCAATTTTTGGCCGACAATCAAATAGCAATCATCGATACTCCGGGATTCAGCATTGCAAATAATAAAATCCAGGAAGTACGCCGTTATTTGAATATGGCAGATGGTCTTTTACTTGTATTAGATGTAAATGATCCATTTACAAACAAAGAACGCGAAATTGTAATGGCCCTTCATGAACAAGCACCTGATCTGCCAATTCATTTCTTATTAAATAAAATGGATCTTGTTCACAATGATCAGGAGGCTATTCGTATAGTGGATGAAGCATGGTCCAGAATCAGTCCTTACCTGCCGAATGCAACAATCTTTGCTCATTCTGCTCATTATAGAAGCAACAGGCAGCTTTCAGATTTTGCTGAATTTATTAAAATGAATCTAACAAGTAAATATAAGGAAAGCGCACGTACTGCTAAGCTGCTTCACTTTGTACGTGAGACTATATCAAGCTTGCTCGACCAACGATTGGAAAGGGAAGAAAGCTTGATTGAATCCATTCAATGGAATGAGGACCTTTTAGCAAAACTAAATGGTGCGAAGAATCAGATGGAGGATTTGGAGAAAGAAAAAGCCGTATTGTTGCGTAAGACGTTTAAACAAAGGAAGGAAGCCATTCGCCTTGATGTGGAGGCAGCTGTACCTAAAATTCTTCGTGCCAGCAAAGATTTAATTACAGAGGACAGTGATTTCCGCAAGATTCATATAGATTTAAATGAGAAAATGAATGTACGGATACAGGAATACCTGGAGAATACCATTTTGCCTAAGTATTTTTATTCCTTAAAGGATTGGATTACCGAAGCGGAAGTAGAGTTAAAAGAGAGCCAGGCGTATTTAAAAGAAATGGCTGAAGGCTTCAATGCTATTTATCAGGAAGAACGAATGAAAATGGAATGTGATTTCAGAGTGCTGGATGATTGGCGCAGGGATGCAAACCGAATGACGAGCGGTGTACAAATGGAGACCATTAATATACTGCTTCGCCACACACCGCAACAATTATTATTGAAGAGTGCAGGCATGCTATTTGGCTCGATTGCGAATAAAAGTGTTATGTACAATAAATATACAACCTTGATTGAAACACAGGATTATACTGAGGTCGCTCAATTGATTGCAGATAAATTCCTGCTGCAATTTGATATGTTTGAAAAATCGATTACTCGAGATGTTTCAATGTTCTTTGCAGATCCGACAGAAGTAATGAATGGTGCAATGGCAGATACGACTGAGAAAATTGCTGAACATAATGGCGTGCTTGAGAAGATGCGTTCTCAGCCAGAATTGTATCGCGACCCATTAAAGCTATACGAATTGCGATTACGACAATACGAATGGATTTTGATTGGTCAAAAAGAAGTTCAAACTATTTCAAGGTAAAAAAAGGTGATTTTAGGATGGTGGTTAAGCCATTCTAAAATCACCTTTTTATATGTTTAAGAGCTTTCAGATGTTCGCAGTTTATAGAATTTGATGAAATTTTTGAGAACAACCTTTACTACTGAATAAGTAGGTATAGCTATGAGAATTCCTATAAAACCGTATAAAGAACCTGCTACAAGCAGCAATAATATAACCGTCAGCGGGTGGATGTCCAGGCGTTTTCCCATTACCTGAGGTGTAACGAGATGGCCCTCAAGCTGTTGGACAATAACTAATAGGATCAGAACTTTAAAGGCTGTAAATGGGCTGATTAATAGACCTGATATAATCGCAGGGATGGTTCCAAGGAACGGTCCAAGGAAAGGTACAACAGTCAGTAGAGTTGCAAAAATAGCTAAGATTAATGCGTTCTCAAGTCCAATAATTAGATATCCAATATACATCAGGATGCCATCGACAATTGCAACGGTAAATTGCCCGACGATATAAGTGGATAAGGTTTTATCAACATCCCTTAATATTCTGTTGCCCTCGTCCTCTACATTAGCAGGGATATGTTTTAATAAAAACGGTTTAAGTTTATGACCATCCTTAAGAAAATAAAAAACAATAAAGGGAACAATTAAAAGTACAGTAACTATGCTTGTAACCGTTGAAAAAATGGTTACAGCGTGATCAGATAATACTTTAGGAACACTTTCCGCATATTCTTTCCCGTATTGAGTGAGCTTGTCTACGGACAAATAAGTTGAAGCGGCATTCTCATTTATAATTTCCTTTGACTCGGATGTGATTGCTTCTAATCTTTCCGGTATTTTATCGATGAGTTCTTCGCTCTGAGAAACAATGACGGGCCCCAGGAAATGAAAAGCAGCGTAACCCATTCCGCCGATTAATGCATAGATGAGAAGTATACTGATCGTAATCGGCATATACTTACTCAAAAAATGAACGACCGGCCTCAATATATAATATAGGAGCCCAGCTATTAAAATCGGAAAAAAGATAGTTATAATCAGTTTTTGAAAAGGCCATATAAAGTAATCAATCTTCCCTAATAAATAGATAATGATTAGTATTAAAATAGTGCCGGTTGCATACTTATAAAAAGGTTTATTAAACCACATAGAGCACCCCCAAATGTTTAATCAACGTCTTCACATCTATACCCATAATTGGTTTACTTATACTCCAATGTAGAGTAAATAGATGGCGCCATATATCCTGAGAATACAAATAGCGATTATCATTAATAAATAAAGTGATAATCGCTGTTTAGTATTCTAATATATTAATTTCGTGTTCGAAAATGACGATTTACTGCTTTTAATTATAATTCCTAATTTATTAAATGCCTGAGCTACGCTGCTTTCTGTTTGGATACTTGAAAAATCGATTCCAAGCTGGATACTCGTTTGTGCCACCTCGGCACGGATGCCTGTCATGATTACCTCTACGCCAATTAATTTCAGTGCCTCTATCATTTGAAAAAGGCGGTGGGCGACTAAAGTATCAACGATAAATACACCAGATAAATCAATAATTAATGTGGAAATTTGATTGTCTGCACTTTGCTGAAGGGTACTTTCGTTTATAGCTCTGGCTCTGGTGGAATCAATATCACCCACTATCGGCAGTAATCCGATATTTTCAGTCAATTTAATCACAGGAGAACTTAACTCATTGATTAGGTTGGATTGTGAGTGGATTCGCTTTATCAATATGTTTGTATAGTTTTCTGTATAGCTATGTGTAAGTTGATCTATTGTAGAATTAAACTTTTCCTCCCAGAAAAAAATATCTTTAAAGGCAATATCCAAGCTGGTAATATCGATAAATTTTTGGGTGTACTTCCATATAACTCTTCTTAAAAGCCCGGCAGCATTAATAGAATTACTTAGAGGTGTACCGGATTCAAGGCGTACCTCTGCAATAGATAATGTGCGTTCTTTTATTATATAATCTCTCTCTTCTTCTGATTGAAACAAGCTGTTTGCTATTAAAAACAAATATTCTTTAAACTGCTTCTTTAATGCATTAATTGTATGGATAGATCCGTTAAGAGAATAATCTGCTTCAGTACTCTTCGGCATTAGTGAATACCAATCTTCAATTATTTCATCTGAATGAGTAATCAAATAATCATATAAGGCTTTTGATTTAGTTTCCATAATGACCTCTTTTCTTTACCATTCTATATTCAATATTTTGCGTGTATTATGAGAAAAACACAATTAATTAATTACTATTTTTAGAAGAAAAACATGGTTTATTTTAAAGGAATTTGTAGTTTTGACTTTTAGTGTAATAAAATACAAAAAAATCAAAATTAAATTGCGTATTCTTGTAAGCAACCTTATAATGTTATTCATAGACTTTTCTGAATATTTAAAATAGAAAACAAGAGGGGGCGTCATTTTGAAAAAGAAATCATTATTTATGTTTATTATGATAGCTATTATTACTGTCATTGCAGCTTGCGGTTCGAAAGAGGAAGAGAGTGCCGGCGGTGAAGGCGGTACAGATAAGACGTTGAGAGTCGTGACTGATGCGGCATATTCACCATTTGAATTCCAGAAGGAAGGTAAATTGGTTGGTTTTGACGTTGATATTGTGAATGCTGTGGCGAAGGAAGCCGGTTTTAAAGTGAATATTGAACATGTAGGATGGGATCCATTATTTGTCGAGATTAAAAACAAAAGGGCAGCGTTTGGGATGTCAGCGATCTCAATAAATGATGAACGGAAAAAAACATATGATTTCTCTGTTCCATATTTTTTATCAACCAATAAAATTCTTGTCCCGGAAGGCAGCGATATTAAATCTGCACAGGATTTAAAAGGGAAGAAAATTGCTGTTCAGGCTGGTACGACAGGTCAATTTGCGGTTGAAAAGGTAGTAGGCAAAAATAATAAAGACATCAAGAAGTTTGAAACAACTGTACTGGCGATTATGGATATGAAAAAAGGTGGTGCAAAAGCTGTTGTAGCTGATAATGGAGTTGTCGAGGAATACGCAAAAAATAATCCTAAGGATAAGTTTGTAGTAGTTAAAGACCCAAATGCATTTGACAATGAATACTATGGCTTAATGTTTCCGAAGGACAGTAAAGATAGAGCTACCGTGGATAAAGCTTTAAAAGCAATTATAGAAAATGGAACATATACTGAAATCTATAAAAAATGGTTTGGGATTGATCCAGATCTTGAAACGTTAAAAGCTCAGCAATCGAAATAATAAAGGTGTGAGAGAATTGCGTATCACAGGTGATGCTGTGCTGCGCAATCTTTGTCTAAGGGGGAACAGATGTGGACTTCAGGTGGGATATTATTGAAATTTATGCTCCATTGTTAATGAAAGGAACACTTTATACAATTGGACTCTCAATAGCTGGTATTTTAATAGGTTCGATTCTTGGGTTATTAATCGGTCTTGGTAGATTGACCAAAAGGAAATGGTTATCTATTCCCCTAAATTGCTATATTGCTTTTTTTCGTGGGACTCCAATATTTGTCCAACTCCTATTAGTTCACTTTGGTGTTGTACCAGCATTGACAGGAGAGACAAATGCCATACTCGCAACTATTCTTGCCCTCTCATTAAATTCAGCTGCATACATAGCTGAGATATTTCGAGGAGGCATTCAGTCGATTGATTCGGGACAAATGGAGGGAGCCAGGTCGCTTGGGATGTCTCATGGACAGGCTATGAGGTACGTTATTTTACCACAAGCATTTAAGCGCATTATTCCGCCTCTGGGTAATGAGTTTATTGTATTGATTAAGGAGTCATCTATAGCCGCTGTTATCGCAGCTCCAGAATTAACGTATTGGGGTAGAGCTATGGCGACTGAATATTATCGGGTGTGGGAGCCTTATTTAACATCCGCTGTGATTTATCTCATCCTTACGCTTTCTCTTAGCTTGTTATTAAATCGATTGGAAAGAAGGATGGAGACAAAATGATAGATGTTAGGAATTTGAAAAAAAACTTTGGATCCAATGAGGTATTAAAAGATATATCTATTAGGATTGAACCTCAGGAAGTTGTAGTAGTGATAGGTCCCTCTGGTTCAGGGAAATCCACCTTTCTTCGTTGTTTAAATTTACTGGAGCAAATAACGGACGGACATGTCATTATAAATGGAGTAGATCTTGCCGATAAAAAAATTGATATTAATAAGGTACGAACCAAAACAGGAATGGTATTTCAACATTTCAATTTGTTTCCTCATAAAACGGTACTGGAAAATCTAATGCTGGCACCTACCAAGGTGAAAAAGGTTCCTGATGAAGAAGCAAAAAAACATTGTTTGGAGCTCCTTCGAAAGGTAGGTCTATTAGATAAGGAAAATGCTTATCCAGATTCATTGTCAGGTGGTCAGAAACAAAGGGTCGCCATTGCACGTGCATTGGCAATGGAGCCGGAAATCATGTTATTCGATGAACCCACTTCAGCACTTGATCCGGAAATGGTTGGAGAGGTCCTTGAGGTTATGAAAGAGCTTGCGCGCGAAGGAATGACAATGGTGGTTGTTACACACGAAATGGGATTTGCGCGTGAGGTGGGAGATCGGGTTGTTTTTATGGATGATGGATATATCGTTGAAGAAAATGAACCGACCAGTTTATTTGAAAATCCGCAGCACAATCGAACAAAGCTGTTTTTGAGTAAAGTTTTATAATGAAAAAGGGACTGCAATAGCAGTCCCTGAGTCGTTATACACCTGTACGTTTGCGTTGGTTGTTTGGTTTCTTTGTCAGTTGGCTTTGCAATTCTTTTGTTTTTTTGACAGGTCCGTTTACATGGCTGCCGGCTTGATTTGATTGTTGCTTAGAAGCAAGTTTTTGTTTAATCGCTTCTTGAAGACTTACTTTTTTAGACATATTATAATGAACTCCTTAAATGGATTTCCTTTATAATATCCCCAATAAGCCATAACATCAAGATTAGAACTCATCCAACTTTCTACCCTTGGTTAATTTTTCGAATTCCTGCATCGATTCTGGTATTTCATCTTTATTACTTACATGATAAGGGTTTTGACTTTGGTTAAATCCGGGCTGCAAGCTGCCGGTGACAACTCCCATTTTAGTAGCTTTAGAATCATTTATGATGGATTCCTGTCTGCCATCTGGATTTGGTTCTGGGTTAACGTGGATTTGATCACTGTTTCTGGGCAATAGGAACATTCCCTTCTTTTTGTGTATTCATTCTATAAGTTCCCTAAACTTCTTTTATTCATACAATTTTATGGAGTAGTCAAGGTTGTTATTTAATGCCATTAACTGAATAATAACCTCAGATTATTGGCATATTATTGGATAAATACAGAAGCGAAAGGCAACCTTCAAAATTAGGTTGCCTTTTGATAATTGATATAGTTCAGTAGGTTTTTTAATACTTTATCGTTATAATATTTATATTAGGTTAGATAATGTTTCGGTTGGAGTTGTAGATGAATGGGAATAACTGATAGCTATGTATGGCAATTTTTAATAGCAATCAATTTGATATTTGCTATTACTATAACCTTTTTAGAAAGGCGTAATGTCAGCGCTTCATGGGCGTGGTTAATGGTTTTGAGCTTTTTTCCAATTGGAGGCTTTATTCTGTATATTGTTCTAGGGCAGAATTTAAGTAAAAGGAAAATATTCACATGGGATAAACGGGGCTATGATTACTTAGAGCAGCGTATCGCTGAACAAAAAGAGCACATGAAAAATATGGAAGAACCATTTAATACTTCTATTACACAGAGGTATAAGGATTTAATTTTAATGAATATGAAAACAGACCATGCTGTATATACCAATGATAATGAAGTTGAAATTTTCACAGATGGCAAGGAAAAATTCAATGCCTTATTTCAGGATATTGCTAGTGCTAAAAAACATATTCATGTTTTATATTACATTATCCAAAACGATACATATGGAAACAGGCTTCTGGATGCGTTGATTGAAAAGGCTAAAGAAGGTGTAGAGATACGGCTGATTTATGACGACGCCGGTTCCAGGAGAATCTCTAAAAAGCGAATAAAGAAATTAAGAGAAGCTGGCGGAAATGCAGAAGCGTTTTTTCCTGGGAAATTACCGCTTATTAATCTCAGAATCAACTTCCGAAACCATCGGAAGCTTGTCATCATTGACAGGAAAGTAGGATATCTTGGTGGATTCAATGTAGGTGAAGAGTATTTAGGACTTGATCCGAAGTTTGGTTATTGGAGAGATACCCATTTACGGATCATCGGAGACGCTGTGAATGATTTACAGTCTCGTTTTATGCTCGATTGGGCTCAGGCTTCAGGAGATAAAATGGAATGGACGGAAGATTACTTTAAATATAGCAAGCAACACAACGAAAAAGGGGTTGGGCTTCAAATTGTTACCTCTGGGCCTGATTCTGAGAGGGAACAAATTAAAAAAAGCTATATACGTATGATTTTGGATGCAAAAGAGTATATATATCTGCAGACGCCTTATTTTATACCGGATGACAGTTTGTTGGACGCCATCAGGATTGCATCCATGTCAGGGGTGGACGTCAGAGTAATGATACCAAATAAACCAGATCATTTATTTGTTTATTGGGCCACTTATTCATACGTTGGAGAATTATTAAAGGCTGGTGCAAAGGTGTTTTTATATGAGAATGGGTTCTTGCATGCGAAAACTATGGTGATAGATGATCGATTGGCAACTGTTGGAACAGCCAATATAGATGTACGCAGTTTTCGATTGAATTTTGAAGTGAATGCCATTATATATCATGCAGACACAGCTGTTCGCCTAAGGGATACATTTGCAGATGATTTAAAACAGAGCCATGAACTTACATCAGAAATTTATAATAATCGTTCCCTTTTAATTCGGTTTAAAGAGTCTTTATCCAGATTATTGTCTCCAGTTTTATGAATAGAAGTAAATATGTACTGTTTTTAAAGACACTAGGGCGAGTTAGTGTCTTTTTGTTATGGTAATGCAGTATAATATTGGTATGTTTTTTAAAACATTCTAATCATACTCCTTATTAATAGATAGTAGAGAGTTTGGAACAGGGGGAGGGGTACACACATGACATTTAAGCAAAAAAATTTAGTGGGTTTTGGCTCAATACTAGTGATTATAATTATATTGATGGTCATAATTGACGGTAGATTGAGCAGCTCTAGAGAAGATTTACTTGAAATAGTGGATGATCGCTACCAAAAGGTTAGTTATATTAATGATATTCAAAGAAATTTTGCAGAATCGGAGCGTACTCTTAATTTATTGGGACAGGATTCGCGTACTCCAAGTAAAGAAGAATTGAGCGCAGCCTCTGAAACAATAGATCAAAATCATATATATATCGAAGACCGTTTTAGAAAATTAGAAAGCATTGCTAATACGGAAAAAGGCGAGGCCTTGTTGGCGGAGTTCCGTGCATCATATGAGAACTATACAAAGCTAGAAACACAATTAATCACTGATATGCAAAAAGGGGTATCAAACTATGATGTCGTAAGGGCAGAAAAAGATAAAGCAAGTGATAATGTACTTGCTGTCATTGCAAATTTCGTTGATTTTCAAGAAAACCTTATGGATGACGCACTGGTGCGTGCCGACGGTAAATATGAACAAATGCAGACGATTATTATCAGTTCTCTAATTGTTACAATTGTTCTAACGTTATTTTTGGCTTATTGGGTAATCATGACCTCTTCACGGGAATTAAATAGAATTACAAAGGTGATCACTAATGTCGACCTAAGTGATACCACGACTATGCCGAGGATTGAAGTAAAAGTAGAGGATGAAATTGGCCGAATTGCATCTGCTTTTAATAGGATGTCAGCTTCATTGGAGACATTTAGTAGAAACGAAAAAGAATATACTCGGGAAATTGAGAATCAAAGCTGGGTGCAAACACAAGTTGCGGAAGTTGCGGAGATGTATCAGGGTATCTTTAAAGTTGGACAGCTTGCAGATGAATTCATTAATAAAATTACTCCAATCATGGGAGCAGAACTGGGTGCTTTTTATTTAAAAAGTGAAACTGAGGATGACCATTTTTATAAGGCTGCCTCTTATGGTGACGGAGGACGTGATGGATTTAGTTTTGGAGAAGGCGTAATCGGCCAGGCGGTTGCTAATAAAGAAGTTGTATTACTTGATGATGTTCCGGGAGATTATAAACTTATTACAACAGGGCTTGGAGAAATTAAACCGAAATCTATTGTCATTGCTCCAGTATTATACGAGAATAAAGTTATTGCTGTTTTGGAATTTGCAAGTATTAAAGGCTTTACTGATTTAGAATTAAAAACGATTAATCATATGCTTGATAATCTTGGTATGGCTATTAAGAGTGTACTGAGCCGGATGGAAGTGGAACAATTACTAAATGAATCACAGGCGATGACAGAAGAATTACAGGTTCAGGCAGAAGAATTACAAACACAATCTGAAGAACTTCAGATGCAATCAGAAGAATTACGTATGATTAATGAACAATTAGAAGAACGCAATCAGGAAGCAGAGCAGAAATCGAAGGAACTTGAGATTTCTAAAGAGGAGCTTGAGGTTAAAAATGAACAGCTCCTTCAAAGTTCAAAATACAAATCTGAGTTTCTTGCGAATATGTCTCATGAATTGAGAACGCCTCTGAATAGTATTTTAATATTATCTGAAATGCTGGCCGATAAAGAGCCTGGTGAATATACAGAGGATGAAAGAGAATTTGCAAAAGTGATCCATACATCAGGTAATGATTTAATGGCACTCATTAATGATATTTTGGATTTATCTAAAATTGAGGCTGGTAAGCTGGAAGTCTTCTTTAATGAAACCAATGTTTGTGAAGTTATTGAGAGCTTAGAACGAGTCTTTTCTCCTCAGGCAGAACAAAAAGGTCTGGAACTGGTTATTGGAAAAGAAGATGACCTGCCTTCCATTTTTTATACGGATGAACAAAGAATGCAACAAATACTAAAGAATTTATTATCCAACGCTGTGAAGTTTACGGAAAAAGGTTCGGTTACTATGAAGATGGAAAAAGTGAGAAATACTCGAGAGAAAGAACTTCTTGATGGTATTACGGAAACCGACTTCTGGATGAAAATTGTTGTAACCGATACAGGTCCTGGTATTGCAGATGATAAACAACAAATTATTTTTGAGGCCTTCCAGCAAGCAGATGGAGCAACAGCCCGTAAGTATGGCGGAACTGGATTAGGATTATCGATTTGCCGAGAATTTACAAAGTTACTTGGCGGATATGTAACTCTAGAAAGTGAAGAGGGCAAGGGAAGTACATTTACTGTGTACTTGCCGAATCTGCCGGATGGAATGACTAATAAGAACAGTAAAGTGAACGATGACATTATTCATTTGCCAATTGCCAATGATGTTATGGAGCAAATTGCTGTTCAAAAAGAAGTAATAGATCCTGAGGAAGAAGAATTATTAATTTTGGATGTCTTTAATGGGAAAAAGGTATTAATCACGGATGATGACCATCGTAATATATTTGCTCTACAAAAAGCCCTGGAAAGTAAAGGTGTTCAAATCATTGTTGCCCAAAATGGAATCGAATGTCTTGAAATCATTAAGGAGCAAGATGATTTAGATATGATTCTTATGGACATTATGATGCCTGAACTCGATGGTTATGATACGATGAGACATATACGTGCAAATCCTGAATTTACATCGATTCCTATCATTGCATTAACAGCTAAAGCAATGAAGGGAGATCGAGAAAAATGTTTGGAAGCTGGTGCAACAGACTATATCAGCAAACCAATCAATTTAGAACAGCTATATTCAGTGATGTCTGTTTGGTTAACGAAATAGGAAGAAGGGAGCTGCTTAGTGTTGGGGTATCCATCATCTATAGAAGAACGCGAGAATTTAGAAATTGATTTATTGCTAGAGGCAATCTACCGGATGACAGGGTACGATTTCCGTGGTTATATGCGTTCATCAATTGCTCGCCGCATAAAAAATCGACTTAATAAGGATCACCTGACAACTGTTTCCGAGCTTCTAGTACGAGTGATTCATGAAGAAGGGTATGTAAATAATCTTCTGAGTGACTTTTCGATTAATGTTACAGACATGTTTAGAGATCCAGATTTCTTTTATGCTTTTCGGAAGAAGATTGTTCCTAGATTGAAGGACCTCCCAGAAATACGGATATGGCATGCGGGATGTTCGACCGGTGAGGAAGTATATTCGATGGCAATCCTGTTGGAAGAAGAGGGATTGGCTGATAAAACAAAGATTTATGCGACGGATATGAATGAAAAAGTTATTGAAAAAGCTCGCCAAGGGGCATTTCCCTTAAAAAGAATGCAATCTTACACGAAGAATTATTTGCAGGCTGGTGGATTGGATGCTTTTTCTAAATATTATAAGACCGATATGCAATATGCGTATTTTCGCCCATCCTTATCAAGAAATATAGTTTTTGCCCAGCATAATTTAGTGACGGATGGATCATTTAATGAATTTCATGTGATTATTTGTAGAAATGTTATCATATACTTCACATTGGAATTGCAAGCAAAAGTATTCCAACTATTTGATGAAAGTCTAAGTCCTGGCGGCTTTTTGGGGCTTGGTAACAAAGAATCCCTAAAGATCATGGAGTTGGCTGATACGTATATGGAACTAGATATTAATCAGCGGCTTTATAGGAAAAAATTATATTCATAATAGGATTTATAAAAGGAAAAGGAGATCTTCAAACTGTTCTGACACAGGTTTTTTAGTGTCAGTTAGGGTTTAAGGTCTCCTTTTTATTTATAGTTAAGAGAGAGATTAAGAAAAATGGATTGATTTTATATGGTCTAGATTTAGGTATACCGCATCACCATTAGCCACTAATAATTCCAGTATGCCTTGATTGATATTTGATAATAATCCTATTTTTAAAGGATTGCCGCCACCGTCAAAAACGATTAGTTTGCCTACTTCCCTTTTTAATTGATCCCCGAGAGAACGGAGTAAAGGTAGATTAGAAGGATTAACAGGTAATTTCTCCGAGCTGAGGTTGAATGGTGTGATATTTTGATGATATGGTGACAGCCATTTTAAATGAGATAGAGATATGAACATTTGTTTGAAAACAGGAGAATAAAAGACAAAGTAATCATTCAATACATTCGTAATATATCCATGAAATGTTAAATTCCCAGTAACATAAATTTCAACAAAAGTGCCTTTTGCATAGGTCAACGTTTTACGATAAGAAATAGACTCCATATCATCCACAATAGATGAGTTTGTTGGTTGGGTAACATGCTCTTTAGGTTCTTTGTTTTTATTGAAGCTATGAATATGCAAAAGCGGGATATAGAAATATTGTTCCCCGTTGAACAAGACAATAATATCAGGCCCTATATCAGTTAATATTCCATTAAATAACGTATTACCCGACAAATGAACAGTGACCTGTTCCCCAATTAAATCCTGAATGGAAGCCAAAATCATTCCCCCCTTAATATAAAAAGCTGAGACGACTGTTCAGGCCCGACAAGCATAAGACGAATACTCGGAGGGAGACGCCCTTCCCTCCCGCAGAGTATTTGCTTATGACTCGAGGGACTAGGAGTCGAAGCTAGATTGGATAAAAAGCTGAAACGGCTTGCCCAGAAGCGAGGAGCATAAGACAGAAGGTGCGTAGGGGATGGTCCTCCCCCGCAGTAGCTTTGCTTATGTCCTGAGCTTCTAGCCGTTGAAGCTAGATTGAGTAAAAAAGCCGAAACTAATGAACAAAGACTAAGAACGCCACATCGTGTGGCAACATCTTTGTGACCAACCTCCTGTTGGCCTCCTGAGCAAGCTATTTTAATCAAATAAAAACCAATTGTATCCAATAATAGAGAAGAAGTAACGTTACAACTGTAGTAATTGGAATAACTAATAAGGAGAAGCTTAGATATTTTTTCCAACTGATTTCAATTTTGTTTTGTCTTAAAATATGCATCCAAATAAGGGAAGCGAGAGTTCCGATTGGCAGTAGAAGTGAGCCGATGTCACTCCCAATTATATTGGCAAGATAGACTGTTTTTAATGTAATCGGATCTAATTGCATTTCCGTTAATGTGATGGTTCCAATCATTAAAGCAGGATGATTATTAAAGAAATTGGACATGATCGTCACTAAGCCACCCATTATGAACGTTGCATTTAATAAACCTTGATTAACAATGGGCTGACATAGCTGAACGAGTAGTTCTGTTAACCCAGCATTGTGCAATCCATAGATTAGGATATACATAGAAAAGGCAAATAAGAAAATATGCCAAGGTGTCTTTTTTAAAATATCCATTGGATTTTTTCGTAAATAGTACCATCTCCATATTAATAAAAGTAAGGATCCCAATACGGCAATCAATTCAATGGGGATTGAAAAATAAGAGGCGACAAAGAGCAGGCAGCGCACAATAAAAACAAATAATAATACTTTTAACATGAATTGTGTTCGTTTTTTCTTTGTATCTACAGATATACCTGTTTTCAGTGGATGGAAGTTTTTTGTGAAAAATATAATTTCTATATCATATGACATGGGAGGTAATTTTATTGGTAATGTTTGCTTTATACAAAAGAACATTAAAATGGACATAAAGACTAATCCAAGAGAGGCAGGAACAAACATCATTGCCGTTTGTGTATAAAGAGACATATCGACAATCTGTAATGAGATTAAGTTTACTATGTTGCTGACTCCGATAGGAGTGCTGGCTGCAGTAGCAATGAATGCACCGCTTATTAGATAAGGAATGAACTGATGCGGTTTCAGACGTAAGTTTTTCAATAATAAAATCAATATAGGAGTTGTGATTAATATACTGCCATCATTATTGAATAACAATGTCATTAAAAAACATAATAGTTGAATATACCAATATAAACGGTATCCGGAGCCTTTGGCGATTTTGCCCAACCTGGCTGCTGCCCAATGAAAGAAACCAAAACTTTCTAAAATAACCGCCATTACAAGTGTAGATATAATGGTGATAGAAGCACCGCTTATTTTTTGAAGGATGTCCAAAATGTCATCAAATGAGACATAACCAAATAAAATAATGAGGATTGCTCCAATTGTTGCTGGTAATGATTCATTTACTCCTTTTGGTCTCCATAAAATCATAAACATAGTCATTGCGAATACCAGTATAGTCAATCCGATTTCAAAAGTCATAACTGCCCTCCTTTATACTGGTTACTCATAGTTTCCCTTCGATGGTAATCTTCTATATCCATATTCAAATGAATTATATTGGATAGAGTAATTTGTCCATTCTTAATGGAATATACCTTTGTCCATATATGATATTTGTACCTATAAGATACGTGCCTGTGTACCTTATGATTTTGAAAAAAGGCTGTTTTGGCATTTGAAAACGGTGTAATTCCTTTTTGTATGGATTAGTCCTGAACACCAGAAGATTTAATGATTTACCATAATGATAAGAGGATTAATGCTTTTTTTGTTGAATTCCTTATTGTAGAAAAGGGGAAGGTTGTCGGAAGAGTGATATTTAACTTGTGTTCAATAATCGGGATTTAACGGAGTAAGAATCTAAAATGAATTGAGATGATTTTGCAACTACGGCAAAGTTACATTAAATTTAATATATGCTATGTTTTTAAATGCATTTTAAAAAATAAGAGGTGAAATTTTATGAGTTGGAAACTTAAAAAATTTAATGAGTTAACAAATATTGAACTATATAATCTTTTAAAAGAAAGAACTTTAGTTTTTGTGGTGGAACAAAATTGTCCTTATCTTGAAGTTGATGGTAAAGATCCTTTTTCATATCATCTTTTTAAGGAAGACAATGGAGAAATTGTTGCATATTTAAGAATTGTTCCTGCAGGTGTTTCTTATCAAGAAGCTTCTATTGGAAGAGTCTTTGTAAAGAAAGAATACAGAGGACAAGGAATTGCAGGGGAACTTTTAAAGAAAGGACTAGATTTTATCCAAAACGAACTAAAAGAAACAAAGGTTAAAATTCAAGCCCAAGATTATTTAAGAAAATTCTATACTTCCTTTGGTTTTCAAGCTGTATCCGATACATATTTAGATGATAATATCCCTCACGTCGATATGATTTTATAAAGACAACACACTCGTCATTATAGGCTAGGGATTGAAGTTATATTAAGGTGTAGAAGAGATTGAAAAAGATTACACTTCAACAAACAGAGGTATTGATCCAAGAGGGATTAATGCCTTTTTGTGTTGAATTTCTTATTGAGGGGCTGGTTAGTGAATAACGGTTTGGCTATTATTTTATCTTATTGAAAATATGATGCTAATATAAAACAAGTAGAACAATTAATTAATAGAGGTGTATTAATGAAGTTAGGTGAGTTTGCAATTGGACAGGTGTTCGAAACTAAATCATTTAAATTATCTACAGAGGATATTATGAAATTTGCTGCAGAGTTTGACCCTCAATATATGCATTTGGATGAGGAAAAAGCAAATCAGGGAAGGTTTAATGGAATCATTGCTTCTGGTATACATACGTTAGCCATTTCATTTAAATTGTGGGTTGAACAAGGCATATGTGGTGATGATGTCATTGCTGGAACCCAGATGAATAATATAAAATTTATAAAGCCCGTTTATCCCAATGATGAATTACATACCATTGTTGAGGTTATTGACATGGAAGCGAAGAAAAATGAAACGGGAATTCTTACAGTATTGTTAACTACTTTCAATGATAAAAAAGAAAAAGTTTTTGAGGGTGAATTGTCCGTATTAATAAAACGATAAATGATATTGAAAGAAAATAACTATTTTTTAATAACTATATTCTCGTACTTATGATAGATTAAGGGTTGTTTTTAATACTTTGTGAATATATGTACTTTAACAAACTGGGGCTTTACTTAAATAACGAATACAGCCACCTACTTTCTAAAGGTAGCTGTATTCACAGCTCAGAAAAATAGTATTGCTGGCAACAATTCTTACGAAAAACAGCCAAAAAAAGATAAAGAACAGATTCCATTAGAATCTGTTCTTTATCTTTTTAGAAAAGTTGATTTTTATCCTCTTACAAGGATGACGCACATATCATCATGTTGATTTGCCTGTTTTTCCTCCGGAAGGATAACATTTAATGGAGCTGCTGCTTCTTTTTCTGACCAATGATACTTTCCTATTTCTCGCAAATGCGCTAAGGCTTTAGCTTCATCATTATCAATAGCTTCCGCCACTCCGTCAGTAAAAATTAATGCCTGAAAGCTATCAGTATAAGGAATAGTTATTTTATTTATATGCATTTCTTCGAAAAATCCGATAGCTGTATTTCGCTGTCCCATTTCGATTAAGTCTTTTCCATCGATATAAAGGTAGCCCGGTGGATGGCCGGCATTGACATATTCAATCGTTTTTGATTTCGTATCTACCAATAAATAAATACCTGTTAAGTAATAGGATGTTAATTTTGTTTTTTCCTCTAGTAAAGTCATACAGCGATTTAATTCGAGAATGACTTTTTCTGGATCAACCACATTCCGTACCGCTTCACGAAGGATAGAGGAGATATACATACATACTAATGATGCAGGTATGCCATGTCCCATCATATCAAACATAAATATGGCATAACGGTCCTGATCAATCTGCTGCCAATAATACATATCACCTGCGAGATTAGAGGATGGCTTATAGGACCTCGTTATTTTGATTTGATCATTTAAAATGGGTTCACTTAACAAGCTTCTCTGCACCTTTGTGGCAAGATCAAGCTCATAGCTTATTTTTTCATCCTGATTTTTATGCCAATCTTTCTCCTCTTTTAAGCGGAGAGCAGCACGTATACGAGCCAACAGCTCTACCTTATTAATCGGCTTCATTAGATAATCTGATCCGCCAGCATCCAGTGCTTCAGCGAGTTTATGGGTATCACCTAATGCGGTCACAAAGATAACGGGTATATCTTTATATTCCTCCGTTGCAGTGATTCGCCTGCAGGCTTCGATTCCATCTATCTCTGGCATCATGATATCTAAAAGAATTAAATTAAATGAGCTTCTTCCGTGATTTTTACTTAAATCTTCTTCTAAAATATGAATCATTTCATTTGCGGATTTAGCCAGCTTAATATTCCTGTATCCTGCCTTCTTTAAGATGGTCTCAATCACAAATAAATTCACCTTGTTATCATCTACCACAAGTATTGACATACTTTCTTTCACCCATCTTCTAAAATACTAAATCTTATATTAATAATGGTATGTCACTTTTACTGAAAATACAAATAGTTGAAACTAGGGGTAAATGGTTAGGTTATTACACTAGTAAAAATAATAAATTAAGGTCTGTAATAAAAGATTACATAGTAAAAAGGACTTATCATCAATGGATAGGATTCTATTCAAAAATAATTAAGTTACCGGAGTTAATTTATTGTTTTTTTTCAGTAGACCCATTAATCCTGCTATCAGCAAAAGTATTCCCGGAAGTATATAGAAAGCCGAAGTGCAGATAAATCCACCAATAGCTGCAAAAAGCATAAAGGAGCCTCCTAATATAGGCTTGCTTTTAACAACAACTGATCCAATGATCGCAAGAATAGAGAATAGAACAGCTAACCATCCAAGATTGATGATTGCACTTTCACCTGTTTCGTTGAGGACAGAATCTAAACCGCCAACAAATAATGCTATACCAGCTGCAAAAATTCCAAAAATGCCACCAAGTAAACCAAGGACAAATTCAGTAGTTCTGCTCATTTTGAATACCTCCTTTTTATTTCATTTATACCTGTTTACTAATATAATGAAATATTATTTCAAAGAATTAAATTGTTGATTATTTATGGATACTGAAAACTCCGTTAAACAATAAAACGTAATAAATCAGTTTGTATGCTCATAACTTGAAAGGAAAATGAATTTTAAAAAGGATGGTGTAGCTATGACTGAGCAAAATCGGCCTGAAAAATCGCATATGAAATCTTATACACCTTTTCACAGTCGATTTGATCCGTGCAGACCAATTGGTAAGAAGTATTACTCTACTCCTCCTAATTTATTTCTCGGATTTCAACCGCCTAACCTGCCTCAATTTTCACCAAAGGAGGCATTATTCAAGGGCACACTCTGGCCAGTATTTTATGACTTTTATGAAAACCCTTATGAACATAAGAGGAGGGATTCTCAGTGAAGCCCCAATTACCTGATGAATATTATCAGTTATTAGAGGAAATCCAGGCAATCGACTTTGCTTTAGTGGAGCTAACCCTTTACTTAGATACTCATCCAAATGATTTAGAAGCCATGCAGCAATTTAACGAACACTCTCATCAGAGCAGGCAGCTTAAACAGCAGTTCGAAAAGAAATTCGGCCCACTTCAACAATTTGGTAATAGTTATACAGATGCCAATTGGAGTTGGGGAACTACTCCGTGGCCTTGGCAAATATAAAAGATGAGGTGATTACAGAATGTGGTTTTATGAAAAGAAATTGCAATACCCTGTTAGAGTCAGTACCTGTAACCCGACTTTAGCCAAATATTTAATTGAACAGTATGGAGGGGCAGATGGAGAGTTAGCAGCCGCTCTTAGATACCTGAATCAACGATATACCATTCCTGATAAAGTGGTAGGCTTGCTAAATGACATAGGCACAGAAGAATTCGCGCATTTGGAAATGATTGCCACAATGATATATAAACTCACAAAAGATGCTACTCCAGAGCAGATGAGAGACGCTGGTTTGGCAGACCACTATGTTGATCATGATTCTGCTCTTTTTTACCATAATGCAGCAGGTGTACCATTTACAACTGCATACATTCAGACAAAGGGAGATCCTATCGCAGATTTATATGAAGATATTGCCGCTGAGGAAAAAGCAAGGGCTACCTACCAATGGATTATCAATATGTCAGATGATCCAGATTTAAATGATGGCTTACGATTTTTAAGAGAAAGAGAAATCGTTCATTCTCAGCGATTCCGTGAGGCAGTACAAATTATTACAGATGACAGGGAAAAGAAGAAGATATTTTAAACCATTTATCATTAATAAAAAAACCTGTGTTGGCTGAACAACACAGGTTTTTCTTTAGGCCAACAGGATGTTGGTCACAAAGACGTTCCACAAGACGTGGCGATTTTAGTCTTCGTTCATTAATCGAGCCGTTTCAGCTTTTTATTCAATCTAGCTTCAGGGCCTAGGAGTTCGGGACATAAGCATAGCCTCTGCGGGGGAGGAACGTCCCCTGCGAGCCTCTGTCTTATGCTCCTCACGGGCCAACAGAATGTTGGTCATGAAGACGTTGCCATAGGACGTGGCGATTTTAGTCTTCGTTCATTAATTGAGGCCCTTCAGCCTTTTAGTCAATCCAGCTTCGACTCCTAGTCCCTCGAGTCATAAGGATAGCCACTACGGGAGGGGAAAACATCCTCCCTGCGTGCCTCTCCTTATGCTTTTCGGGCCTGTACAGTCGTCTCAGCTTTTTAGTGGGCATGGCCCCAGATCATGGTTAGGATGGTTCCGAAGATGACTGCGTGTGCAACGAATAGAGCATAGATAATGTTTAGATAGATTGTTCTTTTTTCTTTAGATTCATTAACATGCATGAATAAAAAGAGTTGTACAGCTGTTTGAATAATGGCGGTTATGGATAGGATCACCATTCCGGCCGTAAAGGATATATCATAAAAGGCTACGGATAGCGCAATGATGGTTAGAATCAATGATATGACATAACCTAAAACATGTTTAAGTGGAAATAGTTGTTTTATCATCCTATATCAACTCCTTCAAATAAACGAAGCTAAAGATGAGAATCCAGATTACGTCAAGGAAATGCCAATATAGGGAAAAGATAAAAGATTTATTGGCTGTTTCTGCTGTAAATCCTTCTCGTATGACTTGAATGAGTATACATAATCCCCAGAATAACCCGAATGTTACGTGGGCTCCATGCGTACCGAGCAGCATGAATAAGCTTGATAAAAATCCGCTTGTTTGCATGGTTGCGCCTTCTTCGATATAGGTCATAAATTCAAAAATCTCTACACCTAGGAAGACAAGACCAAGCAGCATGGTAATAATAAAAAATGTAATCATCGGTTTTTTCAATTTAAGTCTCATACTATGAATAGCTAGCCCGCAAGTAAAGCTACTTGTTAAAAGGACAATCGTTTCAATAATGACGCCTTTAATTTCAAAAATCTCTTTTGCTGTAGGACCATCGCCCGTACCATTAAAGAGTGTATAATAGGTTGCGAATAACATAGAAAACAATGCAATCTCAGCTCCAAGGAATAACCAGAAACCAAAGATTCTTAACTGATTTTGTTCTGTACTGTATTCCAGTGGAAGGGAAGAATCTATCTTCATAGTTTTTCACCTCGCAGTACTTTTTCAGTTCCTTCTATTTCCTCTACTGAAATATAATAGCCAGGATCTCGTTCAAAGGATTTAGCAGCCATCGTGATAAATACACCAATCCCAAATATAATAGCTGGAATCCACCAACTGAATACTAAGCAAAAACCAGAGAGAAAGAAGAATATGCCCATAATCGCTGGTTTTCCTGTATTGCTTGGCATGTGGATAGGCTGTATTTCATCTTCGTAAAGCGGTTCATTATTAATTTTGGAATACCATAAAGGATCGGCATCCTTAACGTTTGGCATAACCGCGAAATTATAGAATGGTGCCGGACTTGGAATTGACCATTCCAATGTACGTGCATCCCATGGATCCGCATGTTTGTCACGAGGACTTTTGAATGCACTATAAATAATATTATAGATAATCAATCCAAAGCCGATTGCTAAGCCTATGGCTCCGATACTTGCTGTTAAATTCAGTGGACCATAGCCTGTAGCTTCGGAATAGGTATACATCCGACGCGCCATACCATCCAGACCTAAATAGAATAGAGGCAGGAATGTTACATTAAAGAATATCGCAATCAGCCAAAAACTAATTTTTCCGATTTTTTCATTTAAGCGGAAACCGAAAACTTTCGGGAACCAATAATAAGTACCTGCAATCATTCCAAAAACAGTTCCCGGAATTAATACATAATGGAAATGGGCAACTAGGAACATTGTATTATGGTACTGGTAATCCGCACTTGACATTGCGAGCATAACGCCCGTTACACCACCGATTGTAAAAATCGGTATAAAGGCCAGCGAGAATAGCATGGCTGTAGGGAATACAATTTTCCCTTTTCGTAGAGTAAACAGCCAGTTGAAAATCTTAATACCGGTTGGTACAGAAATAGCCATCGTAGCAATCGCAAATATACTATTAACCGTTGCATTGTGGCCCATTGTATAGAAGTGATGGGTCCATACAAGGAATGATAGCAATGAGATGGCAATCATACTATATACCATTGATTTATAGCCGTATAGGTTTTTACGTGCGAAAGTAGAAATGACATCGCTGAAAATACCGAAAGCAGGCAATATAACGATGTATACTTCAGGATGTCCCCAAATCCAAAAGTTGTTTGCCCAAAGCATATCCATACCGCCATTGGTGGTTGTGAAAAATTGTGTTCCGAAAAGTCGGTCAAACATCATTTGTGCAAGTGACACCGTAAATGTCGGGAATGCAAACAAAATAATGATACATGTGATTAATGCAGACCAAGTGAACATTGGCATTTTCCAAATAGACATACCCGGAGCTCTCATTTTGATAATGGTTACGATAAAATTAATGCCCGTCATCAATGTACCAAGACCGGATAATTGAAGAGCAATTGCATAATAATTGTGTCCGACAGTCGGACTGAATTCATTACTTGCCAAAGGGAAGTAGGCACTCCAACCTGCATCTGGAGATCCGCCAATAACAAACGATAGATTGTAAAGCATAGCTCCGACAAAGAATAACCAAAAGCTGATAGCGTTGAGTGCCGGAAAGGCAACGTCACGAGCTCCAATTTGTAAAGGAACAACGATATTCATGACTCCCAATACAAATGGCATAGCCATAAAAAGAATCATAATAACTCCGTGAGTAGAGAAAACTTCATTGTAATGCTGTGACTCCAGGAATGTCATATTTGGAGTTGCAAGCTGCAAACGCAGCATTAATGCGTCAACGCCACCGCGAAATAACATAAGGAACGCAGCAAGGATATACATGATCCCAATACGTTTGTGGTCTACTGTAGTTAACCATTCACGCCACAGCCATCCATATCTTTTGGTATAGGTCAGATAGATAATGATTGCCAACATGGCAACAACAATGCTAACCATAGCACCATAGATAAGCGGATCGCCTGTAACAAAGAATTCATCCCATTTCATGGTCTAATCCCCTTTCCTGATTTATTCATGATTATGTTCGTTCGTTTCTGTATCTGTTCCATCTGTAGCATCATCATTGCTTTCATGGAATGGCCATACAGGAGCCGGACTGAAATCAAGGTGTGTGGAAGAGTAGGTGGCTCTGCCCATTACTTCCATATCAAGCAGTTTGTTAAATTCCTTCTCAGTTAAAGGTTCGGCAGTTTTTTGGACCTCATCTACCCAGCTATCAAATTCTTTTGGAGACATGGCTAATGTTTCGAACTCCATTTGTGCAAAGCCTTCTCCACTAAAGTTGGCGTTTCTTCCAAAATAGGAACCTGGTTCGTCTGCAACGATTCGTAATGTAGTTACCATATCGCTCATTGCGTATTTTTGACCTGCCAGCTGGGGAACCCAAAAGCTAGTGATTGGTCCAAAAGAATATAAGCGAAATTCAATCTCCTGATCGGTTGGAATGTTGACATAATTGACTGTTTCGATTCCTTCCTCGGGATAGCTGAAATGCCATTTCCAGTTGGAAGAAGATGCATAAATCACCAAAGGTTCTTCGTCTTCATATCCAGCTGGTGTACTTTCCACCTTAAAAGTGGTGATGACCGTAACAACTGAAAGTACGACTACTATAACGATAGGAATGGCAGTCCATATAATTTCAAGCCACTTATTTCCTTTTTCATATGGTGGTACATAGTCTACTGGCTGTTTGGATGCTCGATATTTCACAATCATATAGATAAAAAGAGCATAAACAACCACTAAAATAACAGCCATCACGATCATTGAAAAAATAATCGTATCGGATTGAATTTTTGCTTGTGGACCTTTTGGATTCAGTACCATTAAAGGGTTACAACCTGCCAGTGCGAATAAAGCAGCAAAAGACATACCGAATAAAGTCCATTTCTTCTTCATGATAGTCTCCTTTCTTGAAAATTATTTATATTATATAAATAAAGTATTATACTATTATGATAAAATTTAAAATAATGAAAATTCAACTGATAACCCTCGTTTTTAATAAGTTTTTATATGAATTTTTGATATGAAATAAAAGTTATATAGAATATTATATTTTTTTGATATAGTGATGGGGAAGAGAGGGTTAAAAGGGAGGTTTTGGCCTTAGAGTGTTTAAGTGAATGCTGATTCCGATAAAGAATAAATGGGTAAATATAAAAAGAACAAAAAAATAAGCTACCAATCGGGAATCGGTAGCTCGGATAATTGAGTCAATTATTTAGTTTCCGGTGTCCATTGCTTACGGACTTGTTCATAGGCTAACTGTCTGATTTCTGATTCATCAGTGTCTCTTGGTGCAAGGACATTTGTTTGATAGTTTTTCCCCATGAAATCTATTAATACTGTAACATTTACCATATAAATCTACTCCTTTTGTTCGTTTAATCAATAGTTAATAGACGCATTAAATGCATCATTTTTGTTCATCTAAAATTGGTTTTCCAAGGTTTTAGAGTAAAAGTGAAGTGATGTTTTTCTAATGGACGGTATGTTGTTGAGAGGATGAATGTACTATTCCCGTTTTTTGAAAAATATAAACTTAGCAATTGGCAATTGGAATAAATTGAGAGGTTAAAGGAATTATATAATAAAATTGGCAATAATTCCATATGTTTTTTGTTTATAAATAAAAATAAAAATAAAAAAATTGGAGGGATTTTTTTGTCTGTATTGTTATTTGATCTCGATGGTACATTAGTTGAGACAACGAGATTAAGTATACCTATTATTCAAGCGGAAATCAAGAATTATCCACACCTAAAGGTCCCTAATCCTAAAAAGATTCAATCTGCGTTTGGTTTACCTCATAAAGAGTTTTGGGAGCTTTTAACACCTGATGCAAATGAACAAGAAATAAAGGTAATTTCTCATCGTTCAGAGAAAGAATTACTGGAAAGCTTAAAAACTGAAAATGTATTGCTTCCCTATGCCAGGGAAGTGTTAACTGAACTGAAAAGAAGAGGGCATATTTTATCAACAGCAAGTAATTGTTCAACTGCATATTTAAATGAAATACTAGAGTCACAACAAATTAAAGATTTATTTTATGAGCCTTTGTGTATTGAAAGGGTCGGTGGCCGTAAGAAAAAGGATATTTTGTTAGCGCACTTTCAACATTTAAATAAATCAGATGCTTTTATGATTGGAGATCGCTCGTCTGACATTGAAGCGGCAAAAGCACATCATGTACCAGCTATAGCTTGTCATTTTGGATATGCTGAGGATGGTGAACTGGAGGATGCGGATTACCATATTTATTGTTTGAAAGATTTATTAGAGATATTCAACTAAACATTTATAAGGCCAGTTTATTAAAAACCAATTCGCCGTATTCATTTGATACGAAAAGCTTAAGAGATTTTAAGCTTTTCGTATATTAAAACTCATAATTTTTGAATCATTTCAATCCTGTTCCCAAATGGATCTCTAAATTCAAATCGTTCAAAGCCTGGGATAGGTATACCCTTTATTAATTGAATATTTTGTTCATGTAACACCTGTTCCCAATATGATAAATCCTCGACTTGATAGGCTATATGGGCCTTTGTTTTTAATCGGTCAATTTCATCTTCCGTACCTATATGTACTTCCTGATCTCCGACCGATACCCAAAATCCGCCGCGTCCCTTTAGTGAATCAGGCTTTTCTTTTTCAACCAGACCGAGAATCCCACAATAAAAATGTTTCCCTTCTTTTTCATACCCTTTTGGAATGGTTATCTGAGCATGATGTAATCCCAAAATCATCAAATCGTCCCCCTTTAAAAATAAACTGTTCATCTTTCATTTTATATCTTCAATTACGAGCTTGGTAATTCGGAGTCATTATCGTGTTTGATAAGCTTTACTTCATGTTTTATAGTTCTTGCCTTCTTAATCTAAACATAATAAAAACGCACTGAAATTCATGGGTGAGAATTCAAATGCGTTTCATAGTTAATTTAATATGAGCTTTTTTCATTTATTCGAGATTAATTTTGCCACAGGTGTACTTTTCCATAATCTTTTTGCAGAAGGGAGAATACCTTTTGCCTGATTTATTGGATAATTAATAGCGCTTTTTTTATATTCAACATCACTCATGATTGCTTGTTGCTTTGCTGTTAAACGATCTGTTTCATGTTTAATGCTATCCGTTTGTTGTTGTATTCGTGTAACGGTAGCCTGTATCTCATTAATAGTTGGTGATGATTCTTTGAATGTTCGAAAAGCATATATACCGAGATATACGATTGATCCAACAATAATAGCTAAACTAATCCAAACGATGATCATGCGAAGTCCTCCTTTAAAATTCCTTATCATAACTATATCTTACCCATTATTGAGTGTTAAGTAACAAAGAAAAAAGGATTAATAAGTGCTTAAGCGGGTATTGAACCCATATATTAACTTTTAAGAGAGGGGATGAAGAGAATGGATAAAAAAGTAATTGGTGTTTATGATAATGGGCAGGATGCTGTACGGGAAGTGGAAAGATTACAGAAGCTAGGGTATCAAAAAGAAGATATTTCCGTAGTGGTGAAGGACAAAGAAAAGGCTGATAAAATCACATCTAAGACTCATACAAATGTTGACAGTGGTCTTGCAGCAGGGGCAACTACAGGTGGAATCTTGGGAGGATTAACAGGATTATTGGCAGGTATCGGTGCACTGATAATCCCAGGTATTGGGCCAATTGTTGCAGCAGGGCCGATTGCTACAACATTGGGAGGAATTGCAGCCGGCGCTGGAGCTGGCGGATTGACCGGTGCGCTGGTTGGATTGGGTATTCCTAAAGATAGAGCTGATCAATATGCTAATGATGTAGAAAAGGGAAAGATTCTTATATTAGTCGACTCCGAATCCCAAAAGAAATATGCAGCTCGTGATACGTATGAAAGATCAGATGATCCATTAGTGGAAGCACAGCGCGAAGTGAAAGTCACAATAAACCCTGCCACAGGTGGAGATCCCAATTTAAGAGGAAAAGATAGTTATAAATAATACATCTATAAGTTGAAGTCATCGATTCCTTGATGGCTTCTTTCTTTTTATGCATTGAAAAACGAACCAAGCATCTGCCTGATTCGTTTTAAGATAATTTTGAAATGTAAGTAACAACTTCTCATTTATTAGTATTCGTTTATGTGTGTGATGTAAATTGCCGCGGTTATCTATTCCACTTGGACGTTTTTACTTAGACGATATAAGCCCTACCTCTCTTATATCCTTACGGCTCCGAAGCCGTTCCAGTGTGAATAAGTGTTCCGAAAAACATAAATTGCAGAATGCCATATTTATTTACATATCTATGTGTAAGTCACTACTTTAAAATTATATCTTCTAAGTATATACTTTAGAATTTCATTTGTCAAATATGTTTTTTACAGAACGACGTCCGAAGATAACCACGATACTTGTTTAACCGCTATTTCTCATATACCCAAATAAAAATGATAAAAAACCTGTAGGTTATCTTACTTAGGTAGAAATTGTTCAAAGGAAACACGCATAGGATAGGTCATAAGGAAAAATGGGGAGGTTACATAATTGAGACAACAATTGATGAATGATTTAGTGAAACAAACCCAAAGGGCTATTAATGGAGAGTACAGTGCTATACAGTGTTATGAAAAATTAGCCCGACTAGCACCAACAGAAGATGAACGGCAGCAAATATTTGAAATCAGAGATGATGAGATTAAACATTTTAAACAACTGGTACTACTATATACAGGCATAACAGGGAGAGATCCAAAGCCAAAACAGACAGAACCTTGTGAGGATGATTATTTACGGGGGCTTGAAGCGGCTTTAAAAGATGAGCAGCGTACCGTGGATTTTTATCTTTCAGTTGCGGACGGAACCATTAATTTAGCGGCAAAGAAGTTGTTTAATCGTGCAGCTAAGGATGAACAACAGCATGCAGTATGGTTTCTTTATTATTTTATGAAGAATAAATGAAAAGGACTAAATTGGAATTAGAGCACATAATTGAAAATGTCCTGAATAAGAGTCCTCCTATTCGGGAATAAGGTAACTGTACTAAACTGAATGGGAGGATGAAATATGAAAGCAGTCACATACCAAGGGGCCAAAAAAATTGAGGTAAAAGAGGTTGAAGATCCGAAGCTTGAAAAAAATGATGATATAATCGTCAGAATCACTTCTACGGCCATCTGTGGATCAGATCTTCATATCTATCAAGGGAACATGCCGATTAGAGAAGGATATATAATTGGACATGAACCAATGGGAATCGTAGAAGAAGTCGGTCCTGAGGTGACAAAGGTCAAAAAAGGCGACCGGGTAGTTATCCCTTTCAATGTATCCTGCGGTCAATGTTATTACTGTCAGCATGAGATGGAAAGTCAATGTGATCATACCGAATCCAATCCACATCAGGATACAGGCGGATATTTTGGATATACAGAGCGATATGGGAATCATCCCGGCGGACAAGCAGAATATTTAAAGGTTCCATTTGCGAACTATATGCCGTTTGTCATACCGGAATCCTGTGAATTAGAGGATGAGTCATTATTATTTATGTCTGATGTTTTGCCTACAGCCCTTTGGAGCGTGGAGCATGCGGGAGTAAAACCGGATGATACCGTGGTTGTACTTGGCTGTGGACCAATTGGTTTAATGGCACAAAAATTTGCATACATGGCTGGTGCTAAAAGGGTTATAGCTGTTGATCACTTAGATTATCGATTAAAACAAGCTGAGAAAATGAATAAAGTAGAGACGATTAACCTTAATAATTATGATGATACAGGGAGCTATATAAAAGAAATCACACAGGGTGGAGCTGATGTGGTCATCGATTGTGTTGGTATGGATGGCAAAAAATCAGCTATTGAAAAAATTGAGCAAAAGTTAAAATTGCAGGGAGGAACGCTAAGTGCTATTCAAATTGCCACGAAGGCGATAAGGAAATTTGGTACTTTGCAGCTTACCGGTGTTTACGGATCTGTTTATAATATGTTCCCATTAGAGAAATTTTTCTCACGCAATATTACAATGAAGATGGGACAGGCTCCTGTTGTTCATTACATGCCTCGATTATATAAAATGATTGAAGAAGGAAAGCTCGACCCTACAGAAATTGTAACTCATAAATTACCACTTTTGGACGCAGCGAAAGGGTATTCGCTATTTAATGAGCATGAAGATAATTGTACGAAGGTTATATTGAAACCATAACTAAGATAAATGAAAGCATTCCTCCAGCAGTAGTAGGAATGCTTTTTTAATTAGGTTTTTAAGGTATAATTTTACATAAAAAAGGGGATTGGTATGAAATTTGGAGTGATTGCTGATATTCACGGGAATGAGCCTGCCTTAAAAGCGGTACTATCTAAGCTTGATAGAAGGAGGGACATTGAACATATCTATTGTCTGGGAGATATGATTGGAATCGGACCGAATACCAATGAAGTTTTGGATAGTCTATTTACAAGAAATGATGTATCCATGATTACGGGAAACCATGATGAAGCGGTTTTAGCACTTCTAAAAGGAGAGGAACACCCACAAAGTCACTTCCATGTAAAAGAGCATCATCAATGGATAGCAGAGAGGATGGATAAGCAATTCATCAGGAAGTTGGAAGGGCTGCCCAGGGCAATCAAGTTAACTGTCGAAGAGAATTCAATTTTGTTTATTCATTATCAGATTGAGCCAACGAAGCTACATGACCATATAAGCCAAGACCCTTTTAGCAGAATTGTTGAGCCAAGTCTTGAGAATATAAGTTCTTTATTTAAAGGAAGGGAAGAAAAGTTGATCTGTTTTGGTCATCATCATCCACTTCATTTCTTCAGAAGTAACCGTACTATCTTTCTAAATCCAGGTTCTTTAGGATGCAATTCAAAACCAACTGCCCCTTATTCAATCGTAGATATAGAGGGAGACAAGATGGTTATCTCTAACGAAGAAGCTGCCTATGATAATACAGAATATTTAGCTTCATATGAATGGCTGCAGGTCCCGGATCGTGATTTTATTCTTAAGATTTTTCATGGCAATCAATTAAATCAATAACTCTTAATTGCTGTATCTGAGATTATTAAACAACTCTAATTCCATATCGCAGGATATTGGTAAATTGGGATTCCTACTTATTCCTTGCCTATGCCACGGCTAAAGCAGGGTAAAGAGTATAAAGTAAATAAAAAACCCGTTAACCAGGATGTAATTGTCCAAAGTTAACGGGTATTTAAGGTATAGCATCGTTACATTAAAATACTTTAGTTGTCCAGGATTCACAGTTCCAAACATCTGTAGCTATGTCCTGATAGAAGTCAGGTTCATGGCTGATCAGCAGAATACTTCCCTTAAAGGCCTTTAATGCGCGTTTTAATTCTTCTTTAGCATCCACATCAAGGTGGTTGGTTGGTTCATCGAGAACAAGTAAATTGTTTTCACGATTAATCAGTTTACACAAACGAACCTTCGCTTTTTCTCCACCGCTCAGTACTTCAACTTTACTTTCAATATGCTTGGTAGTAAGGCCGCACTTCGCCAGAGCAGCACGGATTTCTGCCTGATTATAGGAAGGGAACTCCTGCCAAATTTCTTCGATACAGGTATTATTGGATGTTTGTTTTACTTCTTGTTCAAAATATCCCATATACAAATGTTCGCCAAGCTCAACCTGGCCAGAGATTGGTTTAATTTCGCCGAGAATACTTCTGAGCAAGGTCGTTTTTCCAATTCCATTGGCACCGACGAAGGCAATTTTTTGTCCACGCTCCATGCGTAAATTTAATGGTCTGGAAAGAGGCTCATTATAGCCAATGACAAGATCCTTTGTTTCGAATATCAGTTTACCGGATGTACGTGCTTCGCGGAAATGGAATTCTGGTTTCGGTTTTTCTTTCGCCAGTTCAATGATATCCATTTTTTCAAGCTTTTTCTGACGGGACATGGCCATGTTTCGAGTAGATACACGCGCTTTATTACGTGCAACGAAATCCTTGAGGCCTGCAATCTCTTGTTGCTGTCTTTTATAGGCGGCTTCAAGCTGTTGCTTTTTCACCTCGTACACTTTCATAAAATCATCATAGTTGCCGACATAACGAGTCAATTCCTGGTTCTCCATATGATATACAAGATTGATTACACTATTTAAGAATGGAATATCATGTGAAATTAAAATAAAGGCATTTTCGTAATTTTGAAGATAACGTTTGAGCCACTCGATATGCTGCTCGTCAAGATAGTTGGTCGGCTCATCTAAAAGTAATATATCAGGTTTTTCAAGTAATAATTTTGCGAGAAGGACTTTTGTACGCTGGCCGCCGCTTAAGTCCTGAACATCGCGTTCAAGCCCAATTTCATCGAGGCCTAATCCTCTTGCTATTTCCTCAACCTTTGCATCAATAACATAAAAGTCGTTGTTAGTGAGGACGTCCTGCAGCACACCTGATTCCTCAAGTAAGACTTCTAATTCCTCAGGGGAAGCTTCACCCATCTTAGCAAAGATTTCGTTCATTTCATTTTCCATATCAAAAAGATACTGAAATGCGGTTTTCAGTACATCGCGTATGGTCATCCCTTTTTCGAGAACAGCATGCTGGTCAAGGTAACCAGTACGAACTTTTTTAGACCATTCAACTTTCCCCTCATCAGGCTCCAGCTGTCCGGTTACAATGTTCATAAATGTAGACTTTCCTTCCCCATTTGCTCCGACAAGGCCAATATGTTCGCCTTTTAGTAAGCGGAAGGAAACTTTGTTAAAAATGGCTCGGTCACCAAAGCCATGGCTTAAATCTTTAACGGATAATATCATTTATCTATACTCCTGACTCTTAATTGTTTGTAATTAATGGGTCTATACGCATTTAATAGTACAATATTTCGGGATAAAAGCATAGATAATCAATTGATTAACAGTAATTGTAAATTTGGAGGGTTCATCCCTAGATGGGGCAGTATTTACGAATGCTCACATAAGTTGTATGATGTTTAATGCAACAATTAGAATAATTCGAAAATAATGAAAAGAGGGTAAGAGAGTATGAAAAAGGGATTGTGGTTATGCAGTATTATGGCCTTGATACTTGTTATCGTCATGGGTTGTTCATCCAAAGAAGAGACAAAAGAGGAAGGGAGCACTAAAGAATCAGCGGACATAAAAAGTGACTTATTAGATTTCTATCTTTCCATCGCGAATGTGATTAATGGAAGTGATCGTGATTTAAATGCCTATGAGGGAGCGGAGAATCCTTCCGTCTTAACACAGGAAGATAAACAAAAAGCTGCTGCTTCTGCAAATTCTGTTGTGGATGCTTTGGAAGATGTGGAAGTTCCTGATAGTTTAGAAAAATATAGCAAGGATTTAGAAAAGGCTATAAAAACTATTTCTGACTCATATAAAGAAAAAGGAATTCAATTGTCCGGTACAGCTGAACCCAAATTGGATCAAGCAAATGAACATTTTAATGCTGGAAGTGAAAAAGTTAACAATATTTTTAAAGCAGAGGATCTTATAGCACCCAATTTAGCTGCTGAAGTAAATGGTTAATATGTGCAATCATACCCATTCGATTGTTTAAAAATCGGATGGTTTTTAATTCGCTTGGGAAGAAAATTCCCAAGCGAATTAGTTTATTTCCTGGATTTAGCGCGTGCATCAGCTGCTTTTGATCTGGCTTGTGCAACGAGATCATCATGATCGGCTAATGCCTCAGAAAATTCTACATCTAATCCGTCAGATTTTATGGAAGGCGGAGTATTTCCACCAGTTGCCATCCTGCTTCTGCCGTGAAGTAAGTTATGGTTATATCTGCCCATTTTAGATTACCTCCCAAATGAAGAATATCTTCCTGATTAGATTGCAACAAAATCCAAGCCATTATTCTGGTAAATAAAAGGTTGGTTTATGGACGTATTCCTTTAGATCCTGTATACCCAGCCGCTCGGTCTGCTGCTTTAAATTCCCTTTTGTAACGGACTTCTTGAGTAGAGGTCAGGCGATTTTTCATTTGATCCCGCTTTTTCTTATCCATGAACATTCTCCTTTTCAAAGTAGTGTCATTCCTATAATTTCCATAATTAAATGTTTTAATTCATTTTCTAAAATCAAAGAAAGGACTAAGATAAGGATATATGCTACATTAAAAGAGGAGGCGAGCTAACGATGCCACTTATCTCAAAAATTGAACAACAAAAAAAGAATAAAAATCGTTTTAATATATACATAACAGAAGAAGGACAGCCTGAAAAATACGCATTTAGTGTGGATGATGACTTACTTGTCCGCATGCGGCTATCGAAGGGGATGGAAGTCGATGAATTATCCATTATGGAAATTCAGTACCGTGACCATATCCAAAAAGCGTTTCAGTCCGCTGTCAATTATCTATCTTATCGGATTCGTTCAGAACATGAGGTTATTTCCTATTTGAGTGAAAAGGAATGGGAACAAGCGGTTATTGATGAAGTCATGCATAAACTGCGTGAGTATAGATATGTTGATGATGAAGAATATGCGAAAGCATTTGTACGAACCCAAATGAATGTCAGTAAAAAAGGGCCTGATGTCATCCGGACAGAGCTGCTCAATAAGGGAATCTCAGAAAAGGATCAACAGACGGCATTAAGTCAGTATACGAAAGATTTGCAAAGAGAAAATGCTGAAGAATGGGCCAGTAAGACATTAAAAAAAAGTAAGGGTTCCATGAAAGAAGCAAAACAGAAAACAATCCAATTTCTCGTACGGAAGGGTTTTTCAATGAGCCTGGCCAAATTGGTGACTGAAGAGTTAGCGGTTGATGATAAGAATGCAGAATGGGAAAGTCTTGTAAAAACAGCGACTAAATTTCACAGAAAGTATGCTCACCTGGATGACTATTCGTATAGTCAAAAAATGAAAACAGCTCTATTTAGAAAAGGCTTTGATATGGACTTGATTACTCGTTTTGTAGAACTGGGCAAAGAGCGAATCGATAACGGAGATTTTGAAATGTACTGAGAGGGGTAAAGAAATGCAGGAGAAAAAATTCAGTGAGATGTCAGAGCATGAGCTTAGACAAACGATTGCAGATTTAAATGAAAAAGCAAGAAAGGCTGAGCAGCTCGGGATGGTTAATGAATTTGCCGTACATAAAAGGAGAGCCGTAATGGCAAAGGCTTATACATTAGATCCGTCTGATATTATAGTTGGTGAAATGTATGGTATAGATGGAGCGCCTGGAGAATATTTCAAGGTGGAGTATCTAAAAGGTGTGTTTGCCTGGGGGTATCGTCTTCATCAAAATGAAGAAGAAGGGCTTCCTATTTCCTTACTGATGAAATTAAAATAAAACGAGAAAAAAGAGCTTTCTGGGTGCAGAAAGCTCTTTTAATTTTATTCAGAATCTCGTTCTCCAGAGGCATGCATTCGCTCCTGTGGACGAGTATTTGTAGTGCCGTCTGCTCGTTTTGAAGCATACTCTGGTTTGGCACGGGGTTCCCCATTAAATTTATTATCATGCTCATAAGGAAAGCCTTTTGCTTTATTTCTCAAGATTCTCTCACCTTTCGTTCTGGGATGATGGATGCCTTATTAGTATTCTTATATGGCTCCCACCCATTCATGAGAAAGCCTTCCTGATTATCCAGTGATCATATTTAGTTTCTTTTGAAGCTTTTCTTCTGTAAAAACCCATCCAGTAAATGAGTTGATAATAGTTAAATCATCATCTAAATGAACGATAGCCACAAAAGGATATCGTCCTCTGCTCCGATAACGTAAATCAATGAATCGAACAATGTGCATTCCCTCCTGATAGTCCATTTCCCATCGGTATACCGGCGAGAAAGATACAAAGGCAGAAAGATTCACATCCTTTAAAGCAGCATCCAGTATTGGACTTTCCGGTAAAGGAATACGATCAAACGTATCGTAAAATTGTATTTCACGATTTTCAGCTACCCCAACATAATACTTATCAGACGTTGTAACAGCTACCTTCCAGCGGTGATAACGCATGGTTGGGGAAAGTGTAATTCGCCGAGCATCAGGGATTTGTAAACGAATCCGAGCCTTTAAGCTTCTGGATTCTGTAATCCGAGCAATATAATAACCGATAATAATTAGATACATGATTAAGAATGTAGGTCCTGGATCAAAGCCAAATGTCCATAAAATTAGACCAACAATATGAATTCCAAAGATAAAGGGATCAAATGTATTAATAATCCCGAGCGCAACCCATTTTGAGGACAGGGGGCTAATAGCCTGTGTTCCGTATGCATTAAATATATCTACAAATACATGCAAAAAAACAGCGAAAAAGGTCCATAACCATAGATGTAAGGTATTCGCTTCCGGAATGATAAGGGCAATAAGAGCCGTAATTAATATAGGCCAAAGAATTACAAATGGTATGGAATGTGTTCTTCCTCGATGATTGCGTATATATACTGCATTATTTTTCATTTTTAGGACTGTATCTATATCAGGTGCCTGGGAACCAAGGATTGTACCGATCATAACGGCCGTTGCTGTTCCTGTATGGGATGCGACCTGAGGATCCAATGTGGCTAACCCGCCAAGTGCTATACCCATTACCAGATGAGTACCGGTATCCATAATACATCCTCCTTTTCTACTGACTTATAAAGGAAACCACTATTTTTATCCAAAATTAATTACTTTTCATACCAGTCATGTTGTTTTAAAATGAAGGGAATCAAAAAATCATGGGTAAACCTATTCAGTATGATTACTTAATTTATTCCCTATTCCATTAATTTTTAACATAAACAGGAGGAAACGTGAAGACACTTGTCAGTTGCAATATAGAACAATTCAGGAAAGATCTTATAGATTGGTTTATTCAGGAACAAAGACAGCTCCCATGGCGAATAAATAAAGATCCCTATCGCGTCTGGGTTTCTGAAATTATGCTTCAGCAAACCCGAGTGGATACCGTTATTCCTTATTACGAACGTTTTATGGAATGGTTTCCGACTCTTGATGATTTTGCTGATGCTGATGAGGAAAAATATTTAAAAGCATGGGAAGGTCTTGGCTACTATTCTCGGGTTCGTAATTTGCATAGTGCAGTTAAAGAGGTAAAGGAAAACTACGGCGGAATCGTGCCAAACACTCCTGAAGAAATAAAAAAATTAAAAGGTGTCGGTCCATACACTGCCGGTGCGATATTAAGCATTGCTTATGGTGTTCCGGAGCCTGCAGTTGATGGAAATGTCATGAGAGTCATTTCCAGGATATTAGAAATATATGATGACATAGCGAAGCCTGCCACCCGCAAACTATTTGAGTCAGCTGTACGTGAATTAATTGATCCCGAACATACGTCAGAATTTAATCAGGCATTGATGGAGCTTGGCGCTCTTATATGTGTTCCTGGTAAACCTGCATGCTTATTATGTCCGGTAAGAGAGCACTGCTGGGCATTTGATAAGGGAATCCAGCAGGAGCTTCCGATAAAAACGAAAGCTAAAAAGACCAAAATTGTTCATTTATCGGCACTTGTGATAAACGATGAAAGTGGAAGAATCCTGATTAGGAAGCGGCCGGAGACAGGTCTTCTCGCAGGATTGTGGGAATTCCCAAGCTATGAAACAACAGGAGATGTGACAGAACTTAAAGAAATGGTTGCGGAACAGAATCAAGTTGAATTAAATCAATTAACTCCAATCGGTCATATTAATCATGTATTTTCGCATTTGATATGGGAAATCGATATCTATACAGCCACTGTGAAAAATCTGGAAAACTTTAAAAGTGATACGCATAAATTAGCATATGTGAAAGATCATGATTTTCAACAGTATGCATTACCTGTATCTCACCAAAAAATTTATGAAACATATGTATTTAATGGTTAAAAAAATAACCCGGCGTCAGTTAACTGCGAAGTAACACCTTCGGGTATAGCTGATGCCGGGTTTATTTTAATTAATCGTAGGAAACACGCGTTCCTTGTGTCCAGGTTGCTTCCTGTCTCTTCAAGCCGCCTCTTCTTTCAATTTCCTCGATAATTTCTCTTTGAATGGTATGTCCCTCTATATTTAAATAGGGCATAATCTGCTGAAATGAATGATGGTAAAATTCTAGTTCATCTTCCTTCCATTCACTTTTAGGAATCATGGATAACTCTGACATATCTCTTCCTACAAACATAATAAAGCCTCCTCTTTTCCTGTTTTAAATTTCTATATAGGATGCCGCTATAAGTGAAGCAAAAACAAGGAAAAAAATAGAAACACTCTTTTTGTATATGAAAACCTCTGTTGGATACATTAATAGGTGTGGAGGTGATATTAATGGCTAACAACAGTTCAAAAACAAATGCAAATCAAGTGAGACAACAAAACGCACAATCTGCAGGTCAAAGCCAAGGTCAATTTGGTTCTGAATTTGCAAGTGAAACTGATGTGCAATCTGTGAAACAAGCAAACGCGAAAGCAGAGAAAAACAAAGCTAAAAACTCCGGAAACTACGGACAACAATAACGTTAAAGCATTATTTAAAGCGCTTGCCCCTAGCGGGCGAGTGCTTTTTAATAGCTCGACAAAACCTCTCAGAAGGCTACAGAAAAAGTCAAAGGTATTTTCTGCTTATTAGAGAAATGTATTCTTATACTGATTTTGGGTGGTGTAGAGCATGAAGAGTTTTGAAGAGTTAGTTAATGAACAAATGGTCATTATGGATAAGCTTTTACATATGCAAACTGAACTTGACCGTTATATGGAACTAGAGGAGGAACTAAGGAATCGAAAGAACGATGAAGATTTATTATGTGTCCAGGATGATATAAGTGAGATGAAAAGAGAATTGGATACAATCCAAACGATATTTATGCAATTAACAGAAAAAGTGATTGAAAGCTATCAGTCGAAATCTGCCCCGAAACTATAAAATATAAATACAATCCATCATTATTTAGGGCATCTATATAGGTGTTCTTTTATTTTTATTCTTCCACTTTTATTTCCTTCATTCCTTATGACTCATGTTTGTAAACGATTAATTTTGGTTATAGGATTAATATTTCAGCCTAAAAAAGAGCTGGTTAGTGGCGATTTGTTTAACAATTTATAGCTTATCCGCTTTTCATGGTGGCTCTTTGTTTTAAAATTGTAAGTGAATCGTTATAATAATAGAAGAATACGGAAAAAGTATCTTAATTTAACGGTTAATATATTGTCAATTTGAACACAGAGACGGTATATAAGTGCCCTGCCCTATAGGGAGAGAAAGTAGGTAATACAACGTGCGAGTACCGAGAGAAGGAGAAGAGATCCAAATACACAGTTACAAACATAATGGACATATACACCGGGTTTGGCAAGAGACGACCATATTAAAGGGTACCCAGTTTATTGTAATTGGTTGCAATGATCGGACTCTTGTGACTGAATCTGATGGTAGGACATGGCTTACAAGAGAGCCAGCTATTACCTACTTTCACTCACAGTATTGGTTTAATATCATCGGGATGCTTCGAGATGATGGTATTTACTACTATTGTAATTTAAGTTCTCCATTTGTATTTGATGGGGAAGCGGTTAAATATATCGATTATGATCTTGATATAAAGGTTTATCCGGATATGACCTATAACCTGTTAGATGAAGATGAATATGAAGAGCATAAACTTCAAATGGGTTATCCGAATGTCATTGACCATATTCTCAGGAGAAATGTGGAAAAGCTGATCAGTATGATTCGAGCGAAAAAAGGGCCGTTTTCTCAGGAGTTCGTTCATAATTGGTATAAACGATATTTAACAATTAAAAGTTGAGAAGAAGCCTGTCTCTTTTATGGACAGGTTTTTATGCTTGATGGGAGAGACATTTGATGAATAGTATAAAAAGATATATGAGGTTTGTAAGGCCTTATAAGTGGCAAATCATTGTGACAATCCTAATCGGGATTGTTAAATTTGCGATTCCTTTACTGACTCCTGCCATGTTGGCATATGTGATTGATGATATAATCGGTGCCAATGCGTTGCAAAAGGGAGAGCAATTAAGGAAGCTCTATATGTTAATGGCAATCATGTTTTTCATTTTTATAGTAGTTCGACCTCCAGTAGAATATTATCGTCAATATTTTGCTCAATGGACAGCAAGTAAAATCTTGTTTGATATTCGTGATAAAATGTTCAGCCATATACAAAAATTAAGCTTTAAATATTACTCTAATGCGAAAGCAGGAGAAATTATCTCCAGAGTGATTAATGATGTTGAAGAAACTAAGAATTTTGTTATAACCGGCCTTATGAATGTTTGGTTGGATTTAGTTACAATTTTAATAGCAGTAGGAATTATGCTTACCTTTGATGTGAAATTGACCATTGTATCGTTACTTCTGTTACCGCTCTATTCATTCTCCATTAAATATTTCTTTGGTAAATTAAGAGAATTAACACGAGACAGATCACAGGCACTTGCTCAAGTACAGGGCTATTTGCATGAACGTGTACAAGGGATGGCAGTAATTAAGAGCTTTGCGATTGAAGATCATGAACAAAAGCAATTTAATAAAGTGAATGGTAACTTCCTGAAAAAAGCGTTAACTCACACAAGCTGGAACGCTAAATCATTTGCTGCTGTCAATACAATTACGGATATTGCTCCTCTAGTCGTCATCCTGTTTGCCGGATACCAGGTCATTAATGGGAATATGACATTAGGAACTATGGTTGCCTTTGTCGGCTATATCGATTTATTGTATGGACCTTTGCGTAGATTGATGAACTCATCCACCACTTTAACGCAATCACTGGCGTCAATGGACCGTGTATTTGAATTTTTGGATGTTCCTTATGATATTGAGGACAAGCCCGATGCTCGTCCATGTAAGGATGTACAGGGTACCATTACGTTCGATCATGTATCATTCTCTTATGGGGAAGATGAGACTCAGGCACTAAAGGATATTAATCTTGAAGTGAAAAGGGGAGAAACAATCGCGCTTGTCGGGATGAGTGGAGGAGGTAAATCTACTCTGGTCAGCTTGATACCCCGATTTTATGATGTAACACAAGGGCGTATACTACTGGATGGAGTGGATATCCGTGATGTACAGGTACGCTCACTTCGAGACAATATTGGAATGGTAATGCAAGACAGTATTTTATTTAGTGAATCGGTTCGTGAAAATATTTTGTTGGGTAGGCCAGGTGCAACAGATAAAGAAATCTATGAAGCTGCCAAAGCGGCAAATGCTCATGATTTTATCTGCAAATTACCAAGTGGTTACGAGACAAAAGTAGGCGAGAGGGGCGTTAAATTATCAGGGGGCCAAAAGCAGCGTATTTCTATTGCACGTGTGTTTTTGAAAAATCCATCTATTATTGTGTTGGATGAAGCAACCTCTGCTCTTGATTTGGAAAGTGAGCACCTTATTCAGGAAGCACTTGAAAAGCTCTCCCGGGACCGTACTACTTTTATAGTCGCTCATAGATTATCTACCATTACACATGCTGATCGTATCGTTATGGTTGAACATGGCCGTATTATAGAAGTGGGAACACATCAGGAATTAATGGCTAAACAAGGAGCTTATTATAGACTCTTTCAGGTTCAACAGTTGGATGCATAATGGCTCGTTGGAAATTGATCGCTTGCGAGCTAACGAAATTGGATAAAAATATATTTACAGGTACACAGGAGGTTTCTTCAAATGGGAGGAACCTCCTTTTTGAATTTCATGTAAGGTGCTGTCATCAAGAATGCAAGAACAAATAAGCTTTTATGAGAGAAGTGATTAGTGGATAGATGAAAAGTGATCCAGTAAGGTTTTATAGAAGGAGAGGAAATGGGAGAAATGAAGGATGTAGTTGAAATAAAGATTGACAAGCAGGTTTTTACTTAATAAGAAAGGGCATCCTAAAGCCTTTTTACTGGCTTTAGAATACCCTTTAAACGATTGTTTATAATTGATCATCATCATTTATCTTGATCGATTTGTTCTCTGATTTGTGATAAGAGTGAAAACTGTTAACAAGCATTTCTAGATGCTCTAAGTAGTCACCATATTCAAGCATAGATGAAATTAGTGTAACCATATGGTAGTGGACGGGAGAATCCTCGTCTGTATTTAATCGAAAACCTTTAACAATATCAATCAGCAATTGTTTGTTATAAGTGTCCGTAGATTCCTCAAGCATTAGTCCCGGCTTTACTTTACCTATAAATTTCAGATGAATATGTTCATGTTTCCTCAACAACAAATCCAGTTGATGATGAACCTGGATTTGAAAATCCTCAGGCATTTGATGGAATTCGTTTTCAAAGCGATGTAATCTTTTTAAGATATCCAGTGATCGTTTGTTTGTTGCTATCATATAACGGTAGATTACGAGTTTACGGGACTTGGCAACCGTATTTTTCCTGAAAGTTTCCCGCTCTTCTTTATATAGAGCGTACAAGCTATCGGCCTTTGTGACATTCTCTTTTATACGTTTAATATCTTTTTTCATCATAGTATGTTCAGTTGAACTTCTAGAACCGATTCTAATCCATTGTAGAATATCGTCTGTCGTTGTGCTAATTCGTTTATAAAGCTTTGTCTCATACTTTGGAGGAAGAAAGACAAGATTAACAATAAATGCTGATAGAATACCGATTAAAATGGCAGCAACTCTCCAAAATGCGAATTCTGTAAAATTGCCGTCTTGTTGCTCCATAATCAGGATTAAAGTTACGAGCGAAATTGTTAGTTGATTTTCATTTTTCAGCTGTAAGTTGATTACAATTGTTATAATGGCTGCCAAACCAATTAATAAGGGATCGTTACCAAATAATAATACAAACGATATCGCAATTAGAAATCCGATTATATTCGCTTGTATTTGATCAATTAAAGTCCTGTACGAACGGTATATGGTAGGCTGAACGGCAAATACAGCCGAAATCCCGGCTAATACGGGAGCCGGTACATTAAATGCTGTCGCAACATAGATGGCTATCACAATGGCTATTCCCGTTTTAAAGACTCGGGCACCAACCTTCATAAATAATACCTCTTCCTTTTATTCATAGTTGTTTACGAATATTTATCTATTTTTATCTCGAACATGACTGTACTATACAGGGTTTCGTCTTCATGTTCAAGATATACAGGCAAAATACTTCTTTTGTTTACTTTCCCCTTTAGACTAAAAGGCATGCATTGAATACAATTTTTTCAAGATTCATCAGGTATACGCCATATGGCGAGAAGGGGATTCATAGATTTTTTAATGAAAGGTTTTATGTGTTCATAAAGTATAAAAGGGATTGAGAACGGCGCAACAGAAAGTTAAGAAAATAAAAAGAGGCCGCCGCTTTAATAAAGCGAAACGGCCTCTTGAGGGTTCGGAAAATAATGTATCATCCTAATATAAATTGATATATGGTCCATAACTGACCACCAGTCGGCTCAGCTTTACTCCGTTGAAACTGATGGATCAGCTTGGGTTTTGACTGGGACGATTTGGAGGAAGTGCTGGCTTGGGTTGCCTAGCAATTGGGCCAGTTCGTCCGCTTCTGCCTGTTGACCATTTTCTTTAAGAATAGATGTATAGCGTGTAAGTAGTTCTGTTACATCGTTTATACCTGTTTCATTTAATTTTTCAACAGAGACGAGGGCTCCTTTTGCAATTCTGCGTTGGATCGCATCTTTTGTAAGGCCTCGTTCAGGCAAATGACGTTGATAAATGACACCACCTGTCATTCCTGCGCAAATCCATGGACCTGGGTCTCCAAGGACAAGTCCTCGACCGTTTGTCATATATTCGAAGGCAAAGCCTTTAATATTTGAATAAACGCCAATGTTTCCGTGTTCTTGTTCAGGGATATCTCGTTTTAAAGAACCTCCGACAATCATGTCAGCACCAGACAGTCGGATACCTGCACGCGCATCAGCATCACCCTGGGCAATTAATAGACCTTTTTGTGCTCCGTATCCAAAGCCTTTTCCGACGGAACCATTATAGAATTTATCATCCTTGCCGATTCCTTTAAGAATTGCAATTGTTCCTCCAAACGAGGTTTTGCCGGTGCCATCCTGTGAACCGCCATCAACAGTAATTGTAATGCCTTCTGTATTGTATGCACCAAGCCCATTTCCAGGTATGGAACCTTTATAAGTTAGATTAACAGGATCCATTTTGACATAGGAACCATCTAATCTGCCTCTTACCCGGTGGCAGGAAACACGGCTTCCAAGTACACGCTGAATAGAATTGATATTTTTAAATTGTCTGGATTGAAGCAGATCATTTACACTTGCATCCAGATATTCTGCACCAACTGCAGCCATTTGGACGATTAATTCGTCCTTTGTAGCAGCGGCTTCGAGATGTGTAATCTGGCCAAGCTCAATTGTTTTAAGTAAGTATTTTAAATCCAGCATTTCTTTTCCTTTTGTTTGTACTAATAAATCGGAACGCCCGACAGCTTCCTGAAGATTTGTGATTCCAAGTTCAGCCGCAAGTGTTTTTAATTCATTGCCAAAAGCACTGAATAGGTTGATGATCCCCTGGACGGCTAAATCAAATTGTCTTGGAACAAATCTCCTTAAGCCATGTTCCTTTGCTTCCACTTCAGAATCAATTTGAGTAGCAATCCCTACGTGGCATGTATCCAGGTGGCAGCCTCGACATGTTGTACAGCCAATAGCAATCATAGAGAGGGTTCCAAAGCCTACACGGTTTGCTCCAAGAAGCATGACCTTCAATACATCCTTTGCACTTTTGAGGCCACCGTCAGCCCAAAGCTCAACATCCTGTCTTAGACCGGCTTCAAGCAAGGCATTATGAGCAGCTTTAACGCCAATTTCCACTGGTAATCCAACGTTTTGAAGCGCATGGATACGAGCGGCTCCAGTACCGCCATCAAATCCACTTAGCGTGATAATATCAGCTCCAGCTTTTGCTATCCCGACAGCAATTGTCCCGATATTTGGAACAACAGGTACTTTTACAGCCACCCTTGCCTGATCATTGGCTGTTTTTAATTCATGGATCATTTGAGATAAATCTTCAATAGAATAAATATCATGGTTGTTTGAAGGTGATATTAAATCGGATCCAATCGTTGCATTACGTGCTTCGGCAATTTTTGATGTTACTTTGGATCCAGGAAGATGACCGCCTTCACCCGGTTTAGCGCCTTGTCCGATTTTGATTTCAAGTAAATTAGAGGAATTCAGCAATTCCGCATTTACACCAAAACGACCGGAGGCAATTTGCTGACCGCGAGTTCGCGGGTATTTACCAAGCATATCTTTAATTTCTCCGCCTTCACCATTCATGCTAATCATATTAAGGCGATCGGCACCTTCTGCATATGCGCGAAAGGCTGTTTCATTTTGTGAGCCGAACGACATTGATGCAATTACAAATGGTAGACTGTGATCGCCAACACCAATATTCACTGTTTCTGGATCAACTTTTTGTTCGGTTTTCTTGAAATCTGTTAAATGGCGAATAGTTGTGGGATTTTGTTCTTCCTGTTCAGAGATTTTTTCTCCAAAGGCCTGATAATCACCAGTTGAAGCCACCTCACCAATTGCTTTCCAGATTCGCGGGAATAGATGAAAGGTCTTCCCAACACGTTCTTTTTCATTGGCAAAATCAATAGCACGCTGTTTTGCATCTTCCTTCAATTTATCAAAATTATAGATTAATTGATTGGATCCAAAGAAGTTCACGATTTGAAGGATGTCTGCTATTTCTTCCTGTAGTCCAATCGAAGAGAATAGTCGTCCATATCCGCGAAGTTCATGAATTCCAAGTGTTGAAATGACCTTTTCTAATCCTTTAGATAAAGAGTTATATAAATTAATTACTGGTTTCGACTGCTCATCTGATACGGTACGGAACATATAATATGGATTAATCAAATTAGCTCCTAATCCGTAAATCACCACAATGTCATGCAAGTTACGAATGGCAGCAGAGCGAACTAAAATGGAACAGTCTCTTCGTTTTTCTGCTTTTACTAATGCTCTATCGACTGCTGCGACTACAAGGGCAGGATCCAACCATAAATGCTCAGCGTGATGGGCTAGTTCATCATCTAGGCAAAGTAATCCACAGCCGTCAGTAACAAAGGTAAGAGCCTCTTTACTGATACGATCCAGAGCTTCCTTAATCGTTTCACCCTCCGTGAATGTCATGGATATCGTTTTCAATTCTTCTGTATCCATAAATAATTGGTGAATTTGTTCATAAGAAGGTTGTTTTGCAAACTGTGCACAAGTCTGTCCAGCTTTTCCTTCAGCTAATAGAGGCGTTAATAGCTCAATCACTGTGTTTACAGATTTTTCATCTGTAAACAGAGAAGGGCGTTTACCGATAATGGTACGGGTCGAAAAATGTTCCATCTCTCGGTCGCGATCTATTGCAGGATTTGTAACAACTGCAACACTTTCCTTAATAAAGTCTGCAATATTCTTACGCTCAGGATTGAGTGCTGCCAGTGGAGCATCGTGACCAAGTGAACGGATTGGTTCTGCACCTTTTTCAGCCATTTGTTCAATTAGTTGAATATGGTCACGTTCCCATCCGAAAGCTTTATATTGCCCGTTTTGGATTTTGTCCTCTTCCTGTGCAAAAGTATGCTCTTTTACATCAGGAGGATTTAAGCGATTACGAGATTCTGTAAAGTTAAGTCTCTTGTTAAATCTTTTGAATACTTCTTCTTGATAAGTGATATATTCATATAGTTCTATTGAATCGCCATTCCACTTTAATCCGACCTTTTCTCCTGGACCAATTGGTTTAGGATTGGCTACATATTCTGTTGGTGAAATAACACCTGGTTCAGAGCCAAACAAATAAGAGGTTGAAGTTTCCATCATCCATAAAGGACGTAGACCAAGTGCATCTACAGAGAAAGCAGCTTCATTGCCGTGGCGGGAAATGATTCCTGCCGGACCTTGAGCGAAATGGCCCCAGCTTTCACGCAAATACGTATATAGATCCTGAAGGTGATTGGGATATTCCTTTATTTCATTAATGATTGGAGGGAAGACAATATCAAGTGCTTCAAATAGAGAATATCCCTCACGGTAGATGAATGTTTCCAATGTACGGCTTAAATCCTGGGAGTCACTGCCGCCGTTTACTAATGGAACACCGACCATTTGCGCTTCATCGCGTAATTTGGCGATTGTATTGATTTCACCATTATGTCCAAGGACGCTAAATGGTTGTACGCGAAAAAAGCTGGATAGTGTATTAGTACAATAGCGGTTATGTCCAAGTGTCATCGTAGATGCGACGAGTGGACTTGCAAGGTCTGGATAATACTTAGGTAGAATATCGCCAGCTCCCATCACTTTGTAGATGGCATGATATTGGCTAAGCGAAGATACGTGGATGTGATCATTTTTTTCAATTGAAATTGTTAGATCAAATAACAGAGATGAAAGGTCAGTTTGATTTAAATCCTCTTTTGCTATAAAAGCAACTTGAAGAAATACAGGGTTTTCCTGTAATGCTATTGGTCCCAATGCATCGGTGGAATAAGCTTCATCAGATACATAAATTTCTTTTAAGTCTTTTTCGTTTGCCAGTTTGATTATTTCCTCAATAGTTTGTTGTTTCTCAGCCTCACGTTTAATAAAAAAGTGGCCCACTACAAAATGGTTATGGTCTGCAAGGTCTGTATCAGCACCAGAGTTCTTTAGCTTCTCTTTCCATAATTGACGGGGGATATCTATGTGAATGCCGACACCATCGCCTTCACCGTTAATAAAACCGGCCCGATGGTTCATGGTAACCAGGGCATCAATACACGCAAAAATATTATCACGGGTAGGTATTTTCTTCTTTTCGATACATGCAATAATTCCGCAAGCATCATGTTCCGATTCGTGGTAATTCATAAACGTACTAGGATTCCATCTTTTGTTCATACGTTGGGCAACTATAAGCTTGCGCCTATTCGATGCCGGTTCACCTCCTGCTTTAAACTTGTGGTTTTTTAGGTTACTTTGGAAAAACGAACGAGGAAGGAAATACAGTTTTGAGGGTAATAAATAATCAATACTAGTATGATTTATATTATCATTAGAATTTTCAGAAATCAATTAAATATGCATTTAAGTTTTTTTGGCAAATAAACATTATCTGGTTATTAAAATCAAAATATCTTAATGTAAACGCTTTCAACAACGTTAAAACATCAATTCTACCGTGATTAGTAGAATTGATGTTATGCATAATTATTCAACGATTTGTATTTATAATGATTTGAAGGCGTGATTTACAGCTTTAATGGTAGTTTCTATGTCTTCTTCTGTATGGGCTGTCGTTAAGAACCAGGCTTCATATTTTGATGGGGCCAAGTTAATCCCTTGTTCAAGCATAAGCTTAAAGAATCGACCGAACACTTCGCCATTCGTAGCTTCAGCTTGAGCATAGTTACTGACATCTTCCTTAGCATTAGTAAAATAAACCGTTAATGCACCTTTTAATCGATTTACTTTAATAGAAACATGATGGTTCTCTGCTGCCTGAAGGATACCTTGTTCCAGCATCGCGCCAAGATAATCTAGTCGTTCATATACTCCCTCTTCCTTTAATACTTCAAGGCAAGCAATACCAGCAAGCATGGAAGCGGGATTCCCGGCCATCGTTCCTGCCTGATAGGCTGGACCGAGGGGTGCGACTGTTTCCATAATCTCTTTTTTGCCACCGTAAGCACCAATCGGTAAGCCGCCGCCGATGATTTTTCCGAGCGCTGTCATATCAGGCTCAACACCAAGAAGGTTTTGTGCACCACCGTACATAAAACGGAAGGCTGTAATTACTTCATCATAGATAACAAGTGCTCCTGCTGCATGAGTAATGTCATTAATTGCTTCCAGAAAACCAGGGTTTGGTTCAACAATCCCGAAATTACCGACAATTGGTTCAACTAAAACGGCCGCAATTTCATTTCCCCATTTATTGATTGCTTCCTTATAGGCATCTATATCATTGAATGGCACAGTAATGACTTCCTGAGCAATACTTTTTGGTACACCGGCAGAATCGGGAGTTCCAAGTGTGGATGGGCCTGATCCTGCAGCGACTAAAACAAGATCGGAATGTCCGTGATAACAGCCAGCGAACTTAATTATTTTATCCCGTCCTGTATACGCTCTTGCTACGCGAATCGTGGTCATAACTGATTCAGTTCCGGAATTTGTAAACCGTACTTTGTCCATGGAAGGGATGGCATCCTTAAGCATCTTGGCAAATTTAACTTCAAAAGGAGTAGGTGTTCCATAAAGAACGCCGTTTTCAGCTGCTTTTGTAATTGCTTTAGTAATATGCGGATGGGCATGCCCGGTAATAATAGGTCCATAAGCGGCTAGATAATCAATATATCGATTGCCGTCAACATCCCAAAAATACGCGCCTTTTGCTCTTTCCATTGCTACTGGAGATCCTCCTCCAACGGCTTTGTATGATCTGGATGGTGAATTGACACCGCCGACGATGTGCTGCATAGCTTCAGCATGCAAACTTTCAGATTGAGCGTGGTTCATTTTATTTCTCCTCCTTCGTATGTAACTGCTTCATTTTAGCACTGGAATTCTTTGTTTGTACAACATGGTCACCTTAGCAATAGATTCGTGTACAAGCAATCATAGGTATGCCTGTATGAGCGTATATATTACAAATGCGGTTGTAATAAAAAGGGGTGTTACCTTTGTTTTATATTATCCTTGCTGCGGTTGTTATCACGTTGCTAATGAGTTTAAAAGGATTATTGATGCCAACAGACCCAACCCGGGCTGAACGGATATCACTCGATTATCTTTATTGGATCATCACGGTGTACTTCACTTTTTTAATAGGTTTCGGAATCCTATACGTATTGGTCGAAATAAAATTTGGACCGGTTATTCATTTGAATGGTTTACCCGTTGAGGGAGGTTTGTTTCCGAAGCTTGCCTCTTCCTTCTATTTCAGTACAATGACTCTTCTCTCAGTAGGGTATGGAGATATGGTTCCTATAGGATTTGGGAGATGGATTGCTTCAATGGAAGCTTTAATTGGATATGCATTACCAGCAGCCTTTGTCGTAAGGACTGCAATAGACCTTGAACATGCAAAAACAACCCGAAATTAGGTATAGTAATAATAGAACGAGCTGTTCTTAACTATTTTTATCTAACAGGGGAGTGAGCTTTATGAGTAGTATAGTTGGTGAGAAGGCGCAGGATTTTAAGCTTCAGGCAAGTAATGGCAAAGAGGTTACATTAGCTGATTTTAAGGGGAAAAATGTAGTTCTCTATTTTTATCCTAAAGATATGACACCGGGATGCACGACTGAAGCGTGTGACTTCAAAGAAAATCACACCTCATTTGCAGAATTGGAGACAATTATTGTTGGCGTTAGTCCAGATCCGGTTGAAAAGCATGAAAAATTTAAAACGAAGTATGACCTTCCTTTTATTTTGTTGTCAGATCCAGATCACACATTGTCAAAAGCGTATGGAGTATGGGTATTAAAAAAGAATTTTGGAAATGAGTATATGGGTACGGAACGTTCTACATTCGTTATTAACAAAGAGGGTATAGTAGTAAAAGAGTGGCGTAAGGTGAGAGTGAAAGGGCATGTAGAAGATGCCTTGGCATTTATTAAAAATGAATTATCATAATTTAGATCGTGAGCAGGCATAAAATAATGCCTGCTTTCTTTATAAATAAACAGCTCTTGGAAGGAAATATATGTATATTGATAGTAGGTGTTTAATAAAGAGATCAGGGGAGATGACGTATGAAGGATCCACGAATTAAAAAATTGGCAAGACAACTGCTAACCCATTCTGTCCGGTTGGAGACGGGGCAAAAAGTGTTGATAGAAGGTCACTACATTACGAAACCGCTGTTGATTGAACTTGTTAATCAAACGTATGAGCTAGGAGCATACCCATTTGTCCAAATGCTCGATGATGAGATTCAAAAATATATGGCAAAAGGGTATAGCCGGGAACAGTTGGAAATCATGGCTAATTGGGATTTGAAAAAATTTGAAGACATGGATGCTGTCATCATTGTGATTGGAGAAGAGAATGATGCGGAATTTGCTGAGATTCCATCAGAGAAATTTCAGCTGAGTGGAGAAGTAATGAAGCCAGTCGTTGATTACTATATTAATAATTGCCGTTGGGTATTATTGAACTATCCGACTAAATCACTTGCTCAAAAAGCAGGGATGAGCACAAGTCAATTTGAAGATTTCCTGCTTGATGTATGTACAATTGATTATGCTAAAATGCAGAAGGCAATGGAGCCGTTGAAATCTCTAATGGAGCAAACAGACCAGGTCAGAATCATATCACCGGGAACAGATCTTTCCTTTTCAATTAAAGGAATTCCGGCAGTGATGTGTTTCGGAGAAAGAAATATACCAGATGGAGAAGTGTATACAGCCCCCGTTAAAAACAGTGTAAACGGAACGATTACCTATAATACACCTTGTCCTTATCAAGGGACTACCTTCAGAGATGTCAGTTTGACGTTTAAAGATGGGAAAATAATTGATGCAAGAGCGGATCAAGCAGATAAAATCAATAAAATATTTGATATTGATGAAGGTGCCCGTTATATTGGAGAATTTGCCTTAGGCGTAAATCCGTTAATAACAAAACCAATGGGAGATATTTTATTCGACGAGAAAATCTGTGGAAGCCTGCATTTCACACCGGGATTAGCCTATAAAGCAGCCGACAATGGAAATATATCTTCTATTCACTGGGATATGGTGCTTATCCAGCGAACTGAATTTGGCGGAGGCGAAATCTATTTTGATGGTCAATTGATTCGAAAGGATGGATTATTTGTACTACCGGAGTTAAAAGGATTAAATCCTGAATCACTTTTATAATGATTGTTTTTAAAATCTATGGCAAAAGACCAAGCATAACAAGCTGTTTTGAATAAGATAGAATCAGGGAATACCTCCTCATACAACTATTTGAAGGACAGCCGGAACTGGCTGTCCGTTTTTTTATTTAGTTTCTGCTTTTATGTGAGCTAGCTTAAAACGCTCGAGAGATAAGTGAGCCATTACGGGAGGAAAGAACGCCTCCCTGCATGCCTCCTCTTATGCTTGTCGGAGCTGAACAGTCGTCTCAGCACTTTAGTTAATCCAGCTTCAATGGCTAGAAGCTCAGAACATAAACAAAGCTACTGCGGAGGCCAACAGGATGTTGGTCACAAAGACGTTGCCACAGGACGTGGCGAATTTAGCCTTTGTTCCTTAATGCAGTCGTCTCAGCTTTTTATGTAATCCAGCTTCGACTGCTAGAAGCTCAGAACATAAGCAAAGCTACTGCGGGGGAGGACCATCCCCTACGTACCTTTGTCTTATGCTCCTCACTTCTGAGCAAGCCGTTTCAGCTTTTTATACTGGTAAAAGATGTTATCATATTAGTGATGTGTGGATGAAGGGGGTATTTGGATGAAGGTTGTTTCTGCAATTTATCCTCCGGGGGAGATTAGGAAACGTTTGATTGAGTCATACAAGGAGCATGAGTTTCATTTTTGTAAAGGTATCAAAAATGCAGGTTCGGTTATTAAGGATATGGATGTGCTCATAACATATGGAGAAGATGTGGATGAGGAAACAATCGACCAGGCAATACGGTTGAAATGGATCAGTGTAATGTCAGCTGGGATTGAAAGATTGCCTTTTGAAAAAATTAGAGAAAGAAATATCCTGGTTACAAATGCGAGAGGGATTCATGCGATACCGATGGCAGAGTACGTCATGGGGATGATGCTTTCATATATGAAGCAATTCTCGATTATGGCAGAGAATAAAGATAAACGTATATGGGATAAGAGATTATCTTTTGGTGAGCTGAATGGGAAAAATCTTCTTATTTTGGGTACTGGCGCAATTGGGGGAGAGATAGCTAGATTAGGAAAAGCCTTTCGAATGAAAACGATTGGGATGAATCGCAGCGGGATTTCCACCAGTTCATATTTTGATGATATTATTACAATGTCTCAAATTGAGGAAACTCTCCCGAAAGCAGATTTTATTATATCAGTATTACCCAGTACATCAGAAACTAAGGGCCTCATAAAATACAAACATTTTGAAATGATGAAAAATAAGGCTATGTTTATCAATATAGGCCGTGGAGACTTAATGAAAGAAGACACGATACATGAGGTGTTGGAAAATCAAGTTATAGGCCATATGGTGCTTGATGTTTTTCCGAATGAACCGTTAAATGAAGATAATAAGCTCTGGTTATATCCTAATTTGACTATCACACCGCATATTTCTAGCGTTTCAAAAAAGTACTTGCCACGTGCATTTGATATATTTGAGCAGAATTTTCAGCGGTTTGTTAATCATAAAGATGATAACTATGTGAATAAAATTGATGTAGGAAAGGGGTATTAGAATGAAAATTTATACAAAAACCGGAGATAAGGGTCAAACCTCTCTTGTTTATGGTACACGTGTATCCAAAACTGACCAACGTGTAGAGGCGTATGGAACATGTGATGAAGGGAATTCTATGATTGGACTTGGGATAAGCTATTTAAATGATGTAGAGTTCTCAGGGAAAGATAAGTTATTAGAGGAATTCCATAAAATACAAACTGATTTATTTCACGTTGGTGCAGAACTAGCTACTCCATACGGCAAAAAAGTTGGATGGGTTATAAAAGAAGAGTCGATTAATGAAATGGAAGCCTATATTGATGAACTTAATGAGGAATTACCTCCATTTAAGAATTTTATACTTCCAGGTGGACACCCAGCTGGAGCAGCTTTTCATGTGGCCAGAACAGTGATACGTAGAGCTGAACGAAATTCAGTTGCTCTCGGAGAAGAGGTAAATCCTTTAGTTATAAAATATTTGAATAGATTATCCGATCTGTTGTTTATTGTTGCCAGATATGTAAATTATAAATTAGGAAAAATGGAACCAACTTTACATAATTCTTGAGACAAGTTTCCAACACCTTGGATATAATATATCTGAATGAGGTGTTGGAAATATTGACAACTCAACCAATCATCAAGTAAACTTATTGTAACAATTATAAAGTGAGAATAATATAAAAAAGGAGTGCATGACGGTGTCTCAACCACAACTTAAAGAAGCGTTAGATACTTTGAAACAAACTGGTGTCCGCATGACTCCGCAACGTCATGCCATACTCGAGTATATAATAACTGCCCATGCGCATCCAACAGCTGATGATATATATAAGGCGTTGGAAGGCAAGTTTCCTAATATGAGCGTAGCGACAGTATATAATAATTTACGTGTGTTTAAAGAGGTTGGCTTAGTAAAAGAGTTGACGTACGGAGACTCATCCAGTCGATTTGATTTTGTGTCATCAGATCACTATCATATAATTTGTGAAAAGTGCGGAAAAATAGTTGATTTTCATTATCCAGGTCTTGATGAAGTGGAACATCTTGCGTCGCATGTTGCAGGATTTAAAGTAACACATCACCGAATGGAGATTTATGGTGATTGTCCGGAATGTTCTGCTAAAGAAGTTCATTAAACCAGATAGGGAAGTTAAATAAAAAGAAAAAGCTGGACGTTCGCCAGCTTTTTCTTTTTATTTATTTTTTAACTTTTTCTTATTGTAATCCTCGTTAAATTCTTTGCCTTCCAAGTCTTTATCAAGTGTTAATGGTTCTTTACAGTACATACACATATCCACTCTGCCTAATATTTTTGTGTATTTATTACAATTTGGACAAACAACTTGAACAGCTTTTGTGGAGAGCATACCTATCCAGAAATAGACGGCCATGCTTGCGAAAATAGCTAATAGTCCGAGTACCATAAAAATAGTCATAACCAGTGGTGAGTTTCTAAAGAAAATACCTCCGTACATTATGATAAAGCCTATAAAAATTAAGCTGAGTGCAAATGTTCGTATTTTATTTATCTTACTTGAATACTTTGCCACCGTTTTTCCCCCTTTTATCTTCTATAATATACCATAATATCCAAATGATTTAATAACAATAGATATTAAAATAGTGGCAGGAGTCTGTCGAATATTGTTGAATAGATAAGGAGAGCGAATTAAATTGTGGAGGAATGGAACATGGAGGACATCCTAAGACCCGTTTATCAAGAAAGAGCCAGCAACCCGGATACAAAAGGAGTTTTATTAATTGAGAAGAACTCCCCTGAGAGTTCAATTACAGATACATTTGATTACATTTTATTAATCATTACGGATAGTAAGGATAAACAACCAGTCTTTATTAAACATTATGCTTACGAAAATAAAAAAGCTGCACTCCACATCGTAACAGATGATAAGTTAAACGAGTGGAGGTTATTAGGATCCAATAAAAAAATTATTGATTGGATATACAATGGGAAAATTGTTTTTGACCGTAATGATTATCTTGCCTCATTAAAAAGAGAATTAAATGAATTCCCTTTCTATGGAAGGAAAGTAAAAAAAGGTATAGAGTTTGCGCGTTTAATTAGAAGTTATATGGAAGGTAAAGAATTGTTTGATCAAGGGAACTCTCTAGATGCGTATAATCAAATAATCCATGCACTCCACCACCTTGCAAGATTAGAAATCATCGAAAAAGGATTTCACCCTGAAGTAACTGTATGGAATCAGGTGAAGCAAATTGGTCCAGATATTTATAAATTATATGAAGAGCTGGTTTTTAGCGAAGAAAGTCTTAATCAAAGACTAGAGCTTCTTTTCCTTGTTAGTGACTTTTTTATTCATACAAGAACAGAATCAGGGTCTGGGCATATATTAGAAATTATAGGTGAAAGAGGAGAAGAGTACTGGTCTTTTGATGAGCTGTATGCACATCAAGAGTTATGCTATTACGGAGAGGACTTAAGGATATTAGTAGAGTACTTGATTGATCGTGGTTATATTGATGTTGTATTGGAAAACACTAAGGGAGCAAAGCTTTTTCATAGGTATTATAAAATTCATAAAGAAATTTAAAAAATTATATTGACCAAATGATTTTAGGGTGGTATATTAATAAACGTCGCCGCTGAGGTAAACAAAACGAAGCGAGACGGCAAAGAAAAAATGAAAAAAGTTGTTGACTTACGAGTTTAACAATGATAAGATAACAAAGTCGCTCTTTTACAAATGAGCTTTAAATGTTAGTAAATTACATTAAAAGAAATGCTTGACAACGAAAAGTTATCTTGATATAATGTAAAAGTCGCTAACACGACAGATTGTTCTTTGAAAACTAAACAAAACGAAACGCCAAGCAAGTCTAAAAAGAGATTTTTAAAATCTCGTCAATTTGCTTTAAAATTTAGCTAGATCAAACATCTTTCGGAGAGTTTGATCCTGGC
>NZ_JBZCPP010000015.1:0-91772 GCF_058267515.1 Pradoshia sp. Z6_59 | reverse complement strand
TTAAAGAGGAACTTTCGTTCATAACTACTGATATGCCCAGTGCGTTTATTTTTTTTATGATTGGTTTGTTTTTAATCTTATATGATTTTGGATACAGTAAGAACAACTGACTGCCTTATCTGTATTGATCCAAGGAAGGATTAATGACTTTTTATATTCAATTTCTTATGGAAAAAAAGGGGCAGGTTAGCGAAAGAATAAAGCAGAGAAATAAGATATAATGTTAAAAAAATAAACTGAGAAAATTCTAAAAAATAAGACATTAGGACTTATTGATGGGGTAATCTATGAAGAATTCTTATACGGTATTTTATATTACTAGAAGTCCAGGTTATGGCGGAAATGGTTATGAAATCCTGTCATTTCAAGGCTCAAAGGAAGAATTTTTAGATGTGATTAGTAAAATCATTATTACTAAATATGGTTGTTATAAGATTAGAATTGTAAATGATAAGAAAAAAAGTATGTATATATTGGGTTTTAAAAGACGAGGAAGGAAAAAAGAATTTAGAGTTTTTATAAAGGGTGTCCCTAATAAGTAATTACATTCCAATAATGAAAGTGCTTATTGAAGTAAAGAGGGCGTTGATCTAAGAAGGATTAATGCCTTTTTGTGTTGAATTCCTTATTGTAGAAACGGGGCAGGTTAGCGGAAGAAGGATTTATATCAAATCAAGGAAGGTTTAAGGAGGATAATTATGAAATTTTGGCTTAAAAGACGTGAAGATTATTATAGAAAGCCACCCGTAAGTGAAGCTGAAATAGAAGAAGCTGAAAAGGAACTGGGACAAAAGCTCCCTGAAACTTATCGTAAGTTGATATTAGAGCAAAATGGCGGGTCTATTCGATTTAATGCTTACCGTTTAAGAAAACGCCCAATAGATGGAAACTTTTTTGTGGAATTTGGATACCTACAGGGAGTAGGAGAAATGCCAGGTATTTTAGATACAGCTTTTATGACTGAAGAGTGGAATTTACCTAAAGAACTTGTCTTGTTACACGGGGATGGTCACACTTGGTTTGCTTTGGATTATAGGAATAATAGAGTTGAGCCTGCTGTTTCGTATATAGATACAGAAGAAAAATTAGATTTTATTTTAGCTGATAATTTTGACGAATTTATAAAGGACTTATACATCCAGGAAGAGGGCCTTTACCGCTTTAATCCTGACGAAGATGAGGATTACAAATTAGATGCGATGCCAGAAGATGAATTAATCTCTTTACTACAATCAGGGCATTTTACTAAAATCAAAAAAGCACTGGATAATTTATTCTATTACCCCAAAAATAGTATTACAGAAAACTATGTCCTAAATTTATTAAATGAAACCAATGAGAAGGTTCAAGATAAGATAGGATCATCTTTATTTCAATACATAAGCTTTCAAAGGATTAAATATGATCTTCCTATTGTAAATAAGATAATAGATGAGTTAAAGAAACACCCTAATGTTGCCCATTATGCGACTCTGATAACCGAATTTATTAAAGAAATGGAAGAGGCAAAAGAGGAGCAAATTTTTGATGATGATGATTATGAAGTAGTACCATATGAAGATGAATAATATAGAGGTAAAGAAGAATAAAAATATTTAAATAGTGAAATTGAAGTAAGAAGCCCTTAGGTAAATCTAGGGGCTTTTTCTTATAAATATTTTTAATGAACGGGGAGGATTGAATGGAAATGCACATCTTTATCGGAAATAAACAACAGCAATCAATAATTTTGTGGCCCCGGAAAAACAAATAGGACCTCCTGGTGCTGCACCATCATTTGGAGGTTCATTTTTAAAAGGTAAAGTGCCGAAAATTGTCACAAAAAAAGCAGGCTTGTCAGCTAATAAGCTTTTTCGAAATAGGAGTATTAGATTATATACATTTATCAGATTGATTTAAGATAATAACGATGCTGGTTTGTGAGTGTCTTCATTTAAACAAAAAGGGGCGTTGATCCAAGAAGGATTAATGCCTTTTTGTGTTGAATTTCTTATGGAAGTAAAGGGGCAGTTTAGCTCAAGAACGATATGGTATATTATGGTTAGTGAAATGATGATTGGGTTTATTAAACGTCATTAGAACATCTAAAAGGGAGGTTTTTATATGAATGGTAGCAAGCGATTTCAACTATACTTTGCTGGTTTCTTTGCTGTGTTTCCTATAACTTTTATCGTTAGTTCTATTTTGTGGAGAGCAGTAATTCTAAATAAAGAATTTGCAATGGTAGCAACAGATGCCTTCTCTATATTAGGTATATACTATTTAATCATTAGTATAATTTTTATATTTTTATATATGGAGAATATAAAGTCTTCAATATCCTAGAACTGAGAGTAAGACCGTCATTTTGACGCTTCTTCTTATTCCACAAACGGGGCAGTTTAGTCGAATAAATAAAATTAGAAAAAATCGAACCTTTAGTTTATTTTTATTCATATAATTATTATGACACTTGAAAGGTGGGTTTTTTATGTACAAAGAGAACGGTATAGAAGCTTATGAAGCACATAATCGAACTGAGTTATTAGCAGGTTTAGAGGTAAAATCTGAATATATCCTTATTAAAGGAGACTATTATAAAGACATAAGAAAGATTATGGATACTCATCCTCCAGAGAACGAAAGTATAGGAGTGGCCTTAGGAAGTGCAGGTGTGTTATCAATTCTTATTTATGCAATAAATGCAGTAAGAATTTCATTCAGTAAAGAAGATAAAACGGATAAAATAATTGACAGAAAGTTAAATTTATACAAAATTAAAAAGATTACAGATGACGGTTTATTATTGAGTTTAAAGCAGTTAGATTATTAGAAATTGCATATAGAGAACTATTTTGGATAGTTCTATGCGAATAAATACACTTAAACTATCGGGGGCATTGATCTAAGAAGGATTAATGCCTTTTTGTGTTGAACTTCTTATTGTAGAAACGGGGCAGGTTAGTGAAAGAAAAGAGGGGTAAATGTGTATAAACAAACACTATGTTTTATCCGTAGGAATGATGAAATTCTAATGCTTAACAGAGAACGTAAGCCAACATTAGGAATATGGAATGGTGTCGGTGGAAAAATAGAAGAAAATGAAACACCTTTAGAATGTGTAATTAGGGAAGTAAAAGAAGAAACAGATATTGATATTAGCAGAAGTGAAATTATTGATAAAGGGATAATTACTTGGGAAGTGGATAGCTCTTATACGGGTGGAATGTATGTTTATCTGGTTTATATGGATGAAAATTTCATATATGAAACTCCAAAAAAAGTAGACGAAGGGATTCTCGATTGGAAGAAAATCCCTTGGATATTTGAAGACAAAAATTATGGTTTAGGAGAAATGATACCTCATTACTTGCCGAATATTTTAAACGATGAAAAGAAATATAATCATTTGTGTGTACTAGAAGATGCAAAATTAATTAACTATAAGGTTGATGAACTGGTTTCCAAGTAAGTTTTCATTCATTTATGCTCCTGTTGTTAGAACCGCAATCACAGTTATGATTACTACAAATGATAATGTGAACCAAAATATATTTTTAGTGTAGTTTTCACCATCATTAATTTTTTCAATAATTGAAATCAAGTTCAAACAAAAAACAACACCCCAAATTGGTAGTGTTAGGAATCCGAATATTGCGTAATAATTTAAAATGTGAATTACTCCCTCCAAAAAAATTAGTATTATAATAAAATCTATTTTACCAAAATTACGAAATAATGGTTAGTATTTTGGCAAAGGGAGGTTCATCTCTTTTTATTATGCAGTTAAAGGGGCAGCATTCCTGTAATGAAAGAAGAGTGTGGAGTAAGTTTGTGAAGAAACGTACTTAAACTAATAGGGGCGTTAGTTCAATAGCGGAGACAGCAAAAGCTCTCTCTTTTTTATTAAGCCATTAGCAACAATCTTTACGAACAGAGCCATAGAAAAATAGTTAGATGATCTATCTATACCATTATCTTGTATCCTAGAACGTCTTCTTTCTCCTATGTAACCATAAAATAAAGTTTTCCTAGTTAAAATAAAGTTTTCCGATTCAGACTCGGTTTGCTTTTTTGTTTGATTCCTTAATGTATAAACGGGGAAGGTTAGCGGAAGAAGGATTTTTATTGATTAGCAGAGAATGGTAATATATCTGTTATTGCAGGAGGAATTTTAATATCGGTAAGTATAGTAGTTGGTGCTTTTTTAATCTCCGGTTCTACTACTACAAATAATGGAGATAATGTATTAACAGCGACAAGTGTGCTTACTATGGATGAACTAGCAGAATATTTATCTGTAAGCACTAAAGACATAGAAGAAATCATTGAAAAAGATGATAGAGAGAAAGCGTCAGTGAACAGTTATGAAATCTACCAATACATTCCTTATATATCTATTTCGGGTGAAAATCGTTTTGTGAAAAAAGAAATAGACAAATGGCTAGAATATCAATCGCATTAAACTCGATGACACACTCGAGTATATTCGCAAGGAGGAAGAGCTATAATGAATGTCAAAAAAATATATCCCGAAGAAGGATGACATCAAAGAAAAACAAATATTTAAATTGGTTTGAGGATAAATATGGTATACCAATAGAGGTGAAACCTAGGTACATTATATTCGACCTCGTGTATATTAGGAGAATATAAAATTAATATTTAATTTGATTACACTGAAAAAGTCGTTCCATACAGGAACGGTCAATGTTTGGTAGAGGCACTATTGATTAGAAAGGACCAATGAATTTGAAACCATTAGATACATTAAAACAACGGTTAAATGATGGTCAATTGTTGATTCAAAAAGAAGATGGAGAGGTGTTAAATGCCTCGTTTAGCTTTAATCCGCCGGCTACCGATTCCGAAATAAAAAAGCTACCAGATTTTGCTCCGAGAGCGTTAAAAGAGTTTTTCATGCAGCATAATGGAGCCAGCCTCTTTCAATTTGAAGAAGGTAATGGCACTACCTTATTTTCTATTGAGGAAATTGATGAACATAAGGACTTATGGGAGTGTCCAGATAACTTTATTCCTGTGGGTGTTGGAATGGACGGTATAGAAATTGTCTGTGAATGCGATTTGGAGAGCGGCACGAACAAGATGTGGATAGGAGAAGCTCTGAATTATGAGGACGAGGAGCTTGTTAAATTCCCGTTTGGGTTTGCTTCATTTTTAGATTATTTCACCGTGGCTCAAGGCACATCTTTTTGGGAATGGTTTGTAAGAGAAGGCGAATGAATCTAAACTAAATAGAAGAATGAAGGAAAGCCGTTAATTAATTCAGCGGCTTTTATCGTGTGTGGTGAATCAAAAAAAGCCCACCAAATGGCAGGTTCCTGGTTTTTAGAGTGGACATTTTCTCTTCTTATATGGGAGAGCTAATGTGGGACGACAGGGGCACATAGGTAGACTATTTAAGGAAAATCACATAAGAATCATTTACTTGTCATTTTGCCCAATGTCCTTTTATCTTTTACTTTTAATCCTATCGAGTCTTTCTAGGGTTTTTCCTAACCATATAACGTTAGTTAGCAAATCTTTACCTGATTCCTTCATTCAGAATGAACGTAATTGATAAATATATATCTGAATATAATAACTTTTATTAATAATCATTTTTTAAAATGAATGTTCGGAGGAATGCTCATCATGGCTTTCAATAATCGAGTAGATATGATTAAAGCATTAAAAAAGAGTGTAATTCCTTATTTAAGAGAATATGGTTTTAAAGGGTCATTTCCACATTTTAGAAGGAAAAATGAAGAGAATATAGACTTAATTACTTTCCAATTTAATCGTTATGGTGGATCTTTTGTTGTAGAGCTAGCTATTTGTCCAAAAGAGGGTGTAACGATGAGCTGGGGGGAAGAAGTACCGCCAAATAAAGTAACTGCACATGATGTAAATGACCGTTATAGACTCAAAGAAAATATAGATGAATATGAAACCTGGTTTGATTATGAGAATGCACAGTGTGAAGAAGATCTTAATTTAGTTGCATTAAAAGTGAAGAATTTATTACATGTATCAGACTATAATTGGATTAAAAATTTATATAAATCTTAATAACTACTTTATTTTTAGGAACTGTCTAATTTACCAATGATTATGAACCTTTTTAGTACATAATGAGCCAGATTTTATGGGATATAAATAATACTGATACAGAACTAACAATAATAATGGTGGTGTTTTATTGAAAAAGGATTTAACCAAAGTTATAGTTGTGTTTGCTGTAGCAGTAATTCTTATTTTATTAATTCCTTATCTATTCCAATGGGCCATGTAGCATAATATTCAAATTTAAAGAGCGTTAACTTTACCATTTTGAATTGTTTCTCTTTGACTGATCTGTCTGTGCAGGTTGGTTTTTTTATTTGCAGTAAAAAATAGCAATGCCGGTTATTGTGGCTATAGTTAGTGCTTTATTAATGCTTTTAGGATACAGGTTTCAAATTCTAAACTACCTATCTTTCTATGATATTTATTATAGCGAAATAACCCCAAAATCGTGAAAATGTGTAAATGAAATTCCCTCGAAATTCAAATGATTTTTATCCTACTTTGATAGCGATATCCTAGAAATACGCAATATTCCTAGAATTGAATGTTCTATTTTTTGAAATCAGCATTTATAAGATGGATTCTTATAAATAAGCCAAAAGTCTCTATAAACAAAAAAAGTACCGTCGATATAGTTAATAAGTACTTCGCTCCATAGTAATAGGGCAAAGATGACAAATCTTATTAGATTCATTTATATTTCTTTGCTATCTGTTCAGGATGTGCTGTTAATTATTAACTACGAGTATGATTACATATCGCTAAAACTTACATAAAAAGGGGCAAATCAATATGAAATCGTATATAGCTTTCTTGAATCGATTGGGTTTAAAAACGAACCTGATTATCGGATTTATATTAGTATTTATAATGGTTAATTTCACTACCGGGTACAGTCACTTTGCATTTGAAAGTATTAATAGCAAAATGGAAAATGTGTTAGATGAGCAGCTAAATTTGCTAGTCTTAGATGAAAAAATAGTCGTAAATATGACAGAGAGAACGAGCCTTCTGCAATCATATCTGATATCGAATGATGAGAAATTTCGCAAGGAATTTGAATCTGGTGTAGAAGACAGTATTTCTCTGGAAAATCAACTGCTGGAATCAAGTAAATCAGATAAGATAAAAGAACTTTTAGATAGAAAAGTTGAATGGGGTACGTTAACAGATCAAGTATTCCAGGAAATAGACAATAATAATAAAGAAAAAGCGGTTGAAATTTTAACAACCCAGGTTCAACCATTAGAAAGTGAACTAATTAGCGGCTTTAAAGAGGTGGCTGATAATCGTGAAAAAGAAATTAACAAGATAGGTAACGATATAATTGGGTATGGAGAAAATGCCAACATGGTCGGAATAATTGTATCCGTAGTGATTTTACTTACAATTATTGTGATTGCCTATATTACGATTAAGCTGACTCTGGGACCAATCAGAAAAGTAGTGGAGAAAGTGAAGATAATAAGTACAGGTAATTTAACATCTGACCCGATTGTGGTTGTATCAAAAGAAGAAGTTGGTCAATTGGGATTAGCTATCAATGAATTGCAAAAAGAGCTGAAAAGTATTTTAGGTAAGATTTCAGGCGTATCAGAAACGGTTGCCAGTCACAGTGAAGAACTGACTCAATCAGCGTTAGAGGTATCTTCTGGTTCTGAACAAATCTCTGCTACCATGCAAGAGTTGTCCTCCGGTTCTGAACAATTAGCTGCTAAATCCAGCGAAATCGCAAGTATCACGAATACATTTGCAATCAAAGTAGAAGAAGCAGATCAATATGGTAAAGAAATTGAAACCTCTTCTAAGGAAGTTTTACTTATGACAAATAGCGGAACGCAATTAATGGAAGAATCTAGTCAACAGATGGAAAACATAAATGCGGTTGTAAATGATGCTGTTGTGAAAATGGAAGCCCTGCACGAAAAATCGCTGGAAATTTCTCAACTTGTAGTAGTCATCAACAATGTTGCAGAACAAACAAACCTACTTTCCTTGAATGCGTCGATTGAAGCAGCTAGAGCAGGAGAAGCGGGTAGAGGATTTGCAGTTGTAGCCGATGAAGTGAAAAAATTGGCTGGTCAAACCGCTTTATCTGTAAAAGACATTACTTTTATAGTAGAAGAGATTCAAAGACAATTTGGGGACCTGGTAATTTCCCTATCTAAGGGTTCTGAAGAAGTAGTAAAAGGTACTTCACAAATCGAAGAAACACATAATACTTTTAAAGAGATCAACATAGCTGTTGCATCAATGGTTGAAGGAATTCAGGGTATTTCTTCTAACTTAACAGAAGTCGTATCTGACAGTTTAAATATGAATCAATCCATTCAGGATATGGCAGCTATTAGCCAGGAATCCTCTGCTGGAATTGAAGAAACAGCTGCAGCTACCGAGCAAACTGGCCATACTATGGAAGAAGTAAAAGATAGTGCTGAACAATTGGCTAGATTGGGAGAAGAGTTAAACGACTTAGTGAGCAACTTCAAACTTTAATCAGTATCCATTTAAAATCAAAATCGAGAGTAGATCTATAACCGATCTACTCTTTTGTCATTTTGACTTACTAAGTCTTCCTCATTTTTAACCCTATGCTTAAACCAAAAAAGCTTATAAGTAAAAACTTCAATAAAAGGTCAAAACAGAGGTTTCGAAGCAAAAATTTCGAGCGGTAAAAGGGGTTTGAAGGAGGATTTTATAAAGTTTATCAAAACTTATTCACTTAAACATCGGAAACCTTCTGAGTGTTTAGGTGAATCTATTTCGTTACTTATGGATGTAAGTTTGTTAGTCTAAAAAATTCAGGGTTTGCTTTCATCATTTTTAAATCCTTTTCAGATTGAAAATAGATATCTTCATCATTCCCATAATGGACTTGGATGTTAAATTTCCCTAAATTCATAACACTTGTTTTCTCTCTTTGAGGTATCTCATCTTTGTACGAATCCAGTGAATGATTAATAAGCGACGTTATTTCTTTTAGCTTCGACGTATCGGTAATTTCAGAACAGCTTTCATCATCGGCATACTTGGTGATTCATCAATCCACGTCTCTAATTTATCTATGTCCCGTTTATCGAACATTACGTATGTTTCCTTCGAGTCTTTATCATACCCAATATTCATATGTAGTTCTCCGTCGAACCCTTCCTTCAACCAGGAAAACGAAATATTATTCCAATCATCTCCTCGCTCTTTGTCATCACCGTTTGAATATTCTACTATCCATCCATTTTCAGATAGCTTTTTCAAGTAAAATTCATAAATCTCCTTGCTATGATTTCCCTTTATATAATAGTAGTTTCTGTCTGGTTTTAACCCTTCATATAAGGGAATGTCTTTTTCATTCTCTGGAATGATAGTCATGCCAACATACGTGTCATCTGTGACCTTTTGGTATGTAAACCATGCCCCAAAAAGAATGAAGATGATAAATCCAATCCATAAAATTCTCTTTTTTTTCATGTTATCCTCCTTCAAAGAAGCCTCGATAGCACTTGGAGTATTCTTAAATTAATAAATTGACCAATCTAGTAAAGTATACAATCAATGTAACAAATAGCTTTTTATCATTTCGCGCAATCGATTGTGGTTAATAGAAATAATAATACAGTTTTACCAGTCACCAGAATCTATAGTAAGCACTTGGACAGGAATGTGTTTGATAAAATCTTTTAATCTTATTTCAAAATAATCCTCTATGTCCTGCTTTAATTTCTCCTCTAATAGAATAAATTCCTTTACGATATAGTCTAAAACAAAAACATTATATAAATCTTGTTCTGCCCAGATTGATTTTACTCTGGCCATATTGGAAAAAGTGATTAATGAAAGAATAGCCCCATCCTCATATTCAGCATATTCGATCGTATAATAATGGAATTCGGGTACATGATTCCCCGTGATTTCCTCTTTCCAGCTATACAATGCTTTATAGAATTCGAGTATAGCCAGTTCTGTTTCAAAGTATAATTCATTGTTAATTTTTATTGTAAATGTGGCATCTACAGCTAATAGGGCAGGAACATCCCTTTTATGCTTTTTTGAAATGATTCCTTTATCTACTACAAAATTGTATTCAAACTTTATTTCGTTTGAAATACGGTCCATGTCTCCGTCATCCTATCTCTATTCTAATTTTGTCCTTTCTTAAAATGCTGGAGGCTATTTTAAGTTATATACAATAGAATTCGATATAAAGTTTATAAATCTTTCTTTTGTGTTCTAAATTTAATCCATTATTCTTTCCCGGTTATCTAAATGTACGCTTAGAAAAGAAATTACTGAATCACAACTGCTGCCCTATATGGTATTATTTAGGAAATGAGATAAGGAGTGAAAGGTCCTATGAAAAAAGATGTAATAATGGCTTGGGATTCTGAGATTAAAAGTGAGTTATTTTTAGGCCCTAAATTTTGTTTTATAGAAGATTTGTATCGATACAAAAAACAAACGAGTTCCAGGTGGACATTATGACAATTGAAACGAAAGGAAGCCAACTGCATCTTCGAACCTATGTAAATGATTATGGTGAAGTACTGAATCAAGAAATCTTTTCTCACTCTCCCTCCCTTTTGGCATTTGTAAAAGAAGAACAAAAGATTGACTGGAAATCCCCTCTTGCCCATGAAAGCTACAAAGAATACCAGGATGACTTTTTAAAGTTTTACTACGATGAGGATGACAAGTTGCTCACAGCCAACAAGATATTACGAGCCTATTGGCCGAAAAACGGTCCTGTCTGGGATGGAATAGGGACAGTGGAAGGTAGCCGCCAAAAGGGATTGATTTTGGTGGAAGCCAAGGCCCATCGTCGTGAAACTCACTCCAAGATAAAAGCTACTTCCTTACAAAGTATCGCTAAAATCACTGAAACCCTCACTGTCACACAAAAGAAATTCGGATCCACTACATCTATAACTCCTTGGCTGAACGACTATTATCAGTTGGCGAATCGCTTAGCTTATTTACAAATCCTAAATCAAGAACTTCAAATTCCTACATGGCTGATGCTTGTACAATTTATCAACGACAGTGACCACATTGCCACCTCTAAAGAGGAGTTTATTGCTCACTATCAACAAGTATTCCATACATTAGGGATAGACCATGCTGCCTCATTATTATCCAATTTAGTCATCTTGTATCTTCCTGTAATATCAGTCAAACAGAATTTAGATCAATAAACATATGAGTGCTAAGGGAGGAACTGTTTATGAACATACCTACAGCCTATGCACACTATCAAAAGAGAGGAAATTATATTTACCGCACATCGACATACATTCAGTGGGGAGATTCAGAGCAATCAATAGGAGCTTGTCTTTTATGTAATCCTGGATCAGCAGAATTAGGGGGTGAGTTGGCAGCAGAATTGCATAGAGAAGGGAAAGCTGAAGGAAAGATACACAGATTGGATGAAACCATGGAACAGTTAGTACGAATCGTAGAAGGAATTTACGAAGATAGACATGTTTTTTCTGGCAGACTTTATATCTATAATCTATTTATAATCCAAGATCCCTCCCAAGGGAGAGCTATTGATCTATTGGAAAAACTAATTAAAGAGCAGGAATACGATCCAAAGGATTCTTTAGTATCTGTACAGGAGTTAAGACGGCATCCTTGGATTCTTCTTGGATGGGGAGTAGCTAATGAGCGAAGATGGAAAAATTACGGAGTAATTAAACATGCATGGAAAATCTTACTTCATGAAGCAACTGTTCCAACCTTTGGAAAGAAACATCTGAGAAATGAAGAGTACTATCACGTATGTCCCCGTATTCCAACGCAGCGACCTGGAATCGTCCAAGACTTAATCAAGTTACATAAAGAAAATTGTTAATCGAGGAAAGTAAATATAAGATAATCAGTTGATTCATCCAAGTCTAAAAAGGATTTATAGTAGTGATATCACTTTGTAATGAGGTAGTATACCTGTAGATTCCGAAAAATACATTTTCCAGATTGATCCTTGTTTCGTGAATTATACGAATACGGGTCTTTTTTTTATCAATCTTCCTAGTGGCTATTTACATATATTGTGCACAAAAGAAGGCATCCATTAATGCTTTTTTTTTGTTTAAAGAAATCAAACCAGTCAAAAGTAAACTTTATTCCCCATCTTTTGATATGCTCATAAAGATTGATGATTTGTAAAATATTTTAATTCTTGTAACCTTTTTTATTTTTGTACGTGATATTAAAGAGAGGAGGGAATGATGACGGATTCAATAGATAATCTCTATAGCACTTATTTTTCTGATATATATCGTTTTCTTTTCTCTCTTTGTCATAACCATCATACAGCGGAGGACCTTGTTCAAGAGACCTTCTTTCGTGCCTATTTATATATTGAGAATTATCAAAGTGGAAGTGTAAAGGCATGGCTTTTTACGGTAGCTTATCATGCATATATTGATCATCATAGAAAGCATAAAAGAGTAACAATTCAGGATGAAGGCTATTTTTCTAGATTTTTAGATAAGAATAAAGCGATTGATGAAACGATTGTGATTCATGAGGAAATAGAAGAGTTATTACGTGAAGTGAAAACATTACCCGAAAAACATAAGATGGCGGTACTGCTTTGTGATTTTAATAGTCTAACATATGAGGAAGCTGCTGAAGTAATGAAGGTGAGTAAGGCCTATGTAAAAGTTCTTTTATTTCGCGGGAGAAAAGCAATAAGGCAAAGAAGGAGTAAAGAATATGAGTGATGATTTTAAAAAGCGACTGGAATCATATGAAAAAGGTGAACTTTCTGCAGAAGAGGCAAAAGAGATTGAGAAAGAACTGGAGAGTATGGAGAGATATTTGGAAGAAACTGATGAAGAAAACAGGGGAAAGTTAACTAATTCCGATATCGGCATAAAAAAACAACAACGAATAATGAGATTTGCAAAATGGAAGGCGAGATTTCAAACAGCACTTATGGCTATAGGTTTATTTCTTCTATTCTCATTCTTTTCTTCCATCCTAACTCTGATGTATTACTCGTTCGGGACTCCTGACCGACTAGAGAAATTACGTAATATCGTTGATTACAGTCTGACTGTAATGAATCCTTATGGTCATATGGATGGTACAAGTACGAGCACTTCTGCTTATTTTGGAATGACAGCCTCAAGAGATATAAATAAGATTATTGGAGATGAAACGATCAAAGTAGGTGAAATGGAAACTGATTTTTTCTTCTCGAGGATGTCATATCCCGAAGTTACTTATTTTAGCCCTATATCTAATAACAGTCCTGCTTTTATTTATCCGGGTTCAAGCCCACGAGGTTTTTCGGGGTGGGAACGATTAAAAAAGGTTCCAGAAGGGACGGTTGTTTCAGCCTATGTTTCATTTACTGAATTATTAGAGACAGAAGAGGTATTTTCATTATTCGAGGCTAAGGATATGAGATTAATATGGCTTGCAGTAGATACTGGCTTTGAAAAGAAAGAGGAAGCTATATTTGAACCAATTGGTTTTCCTAGTGAACCAATTTGGCATGAAGATGACATGATCGTAGATTTTCAACAAGAGGAAAAAGGTTTCTTTGGAACAGAAATAGTTTCTGAAGGGTCTTCTTCACCGGAATACGAGGTAGGCGAAGGAAAACCACTGCATAAGCAATTCCGAAAAACACTGCAATTCCTGGAAAAATATGAAGGGAAAGCAGAAAACTTTTATATGGGAGAGCTAAATCTTTCAAAACGTATTCAATACATGGAGAAGCATGGTTATATGCATTACGGGGCTGTTATTACAGGACCAACAAAAGAAGTTTTAAAATTACAGGATGAAGGAAAAATAAGTGAATTAGAAGTAGACGAAATAGAATTTTGGAATTGGGAAAGTGAACTCTGAAAATAGTTTGATTAAAACATTTGTTAGGCGATATTCAGGTAGTTTAATAGAGATAGCTTAATAACTGATTAAGTGCTCTTATTCTATTCTGGACTGTCATAAAAGAGCACGGATTAACCGGATTTGCTTAACCGGTGTTGGTAGACTGAGTTTAGAAAGGAGAGTGCTTACATGGAGGGACTTCAAAGGATGCTCGACAGCATCGAGTATATAGAAGATAATTTGGAACAGTATCTTTGTGTGGAAGATATTGCTGAAATTGCGTGTATGTCAAAATTTCATTTCCAGCGGATGTTCAGCATGCTGACGGGATATACCGTGAGTGAATATATTAGGAATCGCCGTCTCACAGTTGCTGCGCAGGAACTGGTACATTCCAAGTCTAAGGTAATCGATGTTGCACTGAAATATGGCTATGAAACTCCGGAATCCTTTACAAAAGCATTCCGGAAAATTCATGGAATCAATCCGTCATCTGCTAAGAAAAACACCCAATCCTTGAAGGCTTATCCGAGGCTCTCCTTTCAAATTCAGTTAAAGGGTGATGTGGGAATGGATTATAAGATTGTCGAAAAGGAAGCATTTAAGGTTGTTGGGAAAAGCATACGCACGAGTACTAGTGGGGGAGAGAACAATCGGAAAATAGCCTCTTTCTGGGATGAATCTAATCAGAATGGATTCGCCGCTGTTCTTGCTAAAAATAGTGGATCTCTTGGATTAATTGGAGTTTGTATGGACTTTGATAAACTACAAGAAAATCTAACTTACTTGATCGGGGCAGAGAAACATATAGAACATGTCCCAAATGATTGGGAAGAACGACAGATTCCGGCTGCTACCTGGGCTGTTTTTCCTGTTCATGGCGCTATGCCTGATGCCATGCCAAAGGTGTGGAATCGAATTTTCTCTGAATGGTTTCCGGCAACAGGCTATGAGCATTCGGGTGGACCTGAGATGGAGGTTTACTTAAGTGATGGAGATCCGTCTTCTAAGGATTATTATTCAGAAATATGGATACCAATTAAAAAATAAATAAAAGGATAAGCTTATAAATTAATTAAGCGGATTCAATGAAAGAAGCAATGTAGTGGGCTACATTGCTTCTTTCTATTTGAGAGATGGAGAGACTTAAATTTAATAGGGGATCTTGCCCTAGTGATTTCTTTTTGGACCTTCATATAAGAAAGATTTTTGTAAGTAATTAACTATTATCTTGTATTGCAAGGTAGTGTGGTTTAAACTGGTGATATACCTTGCAATGCAAGATAAAAAGAGTGGTGGATTAGAGATGTCACAAACCCAGATGATGAAGGGTATATTGGATGGTTGCCTTTTGGCTATTATCAAAGGAAAAGAATGTTATGGATATGAGATGGCAGAACGTTTAAGTGAGTATGGATTTGAGACGATCAGCGAAGGTACCATTTATCCATTATTGCTCCGAATGCAACGGGAAGGACTTATTACGTCTGTTCGTCGGGATTCAATTGCTGGTCCAAAGAGAAAATATTACTCATTAACAGTTGAAGGGCAGGTAGCTTTAGATCATTTTCTAGTTAGATGGGGTCACCTTGAGAAAAGCGTAAACGCGGTCATTAAGAAAGAAATTGAAGGATGAGGTGAAGCAAAAGTGGAGCAACTTCAACTGTCTGTTAAAAGTCAGAAGTTTATTGATGATTTAAAGATTTACTTGTTTTCAAGCGGTAAAAATGATCAGGAAATTAATGATATTACGAAAGAACTTGAGGAGCATTTATATGAAGCGGAGCTAAATGGTAAATCGATTGATCAAATCATTGGCTCTTCTCCTAAAGAGTATATGCAAAGTATTTCCAATGAAATGAGGACGGATTATAAAGCATGGGTAAAATATATACCCCTGATTATAGCTGGAGCCATGTCATTTTCGGTTTTCGGAGATCTTTTGAAAGGTACATTAAGCTATAGTGTATTAAAAATCATTGGAACGGCTGTGTATTGTGTACTCTTTTTATTCGGAGTGATGATTGCATTTCGCTATACAACCAGGAATCAAGTGTCTAAAATTCGAGAGTTTTTATTATTATTAGCCCCTATTTTCATTAGTATGGTCGTCTTTATGGGTTTGCTTGTCGCTGATTCAATCTATCCGACACCAACCATTAACTTTGGTGTTTTAGGGAGTACAGTCATCGGCTTACTTTTTCTTTGCTTTATCGTTGTATTCTCCATTTGGGCAAAAACCGCAATCCTGCCCATTATGTTAATTTCGTTTCACCTGCCGACCATTGTATTATCTCAAACAACCTTAAGTGAAGAATTGCAGTTAATTATCGGTTTAGCTATAACATATATATTGATCGGAATTTATTTATTTTATGAAGTGAGAAAAACAAAATCATAACAAAAGTTTTTTGGGGGTTATCCGGAATGTTAGTTTGACTGACTTTCTGGAGGCCCTTTTTCTAATTTCTTTGATGTATTTTCAATGACAAGCCGGTTATTAACGAAGAATTCAGGTTAGGTTAGAAGGGTTTATATGATATTAGGTGGATTTACTAATCTTTATTCTTATCTTTAATCGCCCTATTAGAATATTTTCACTTTCAACCATTTGGAAATCGATTTTTGGGGAATATACGTGATAAGATAATGAATGCTGTCCCAAAAACAGTCTAGTTTTGGGACGTATATATGTACTATCACGAAAGGGGTTTATATATGCAATCTATAAAAACACAATGGTTTGGTAATATACGGGGAGATATATTATCGGGTATTGTTGTAGCTTTAGCACTTATACCAGAAGCGATTGCTTTCTCGATTATTGCGGGTGTCGATCCTATGGTTGGATTATATGCGTCATTTTGTATTGCTGTTATTATTGCATTTGTTGGTGGCAGACCAGCCATGATTTCCGCAGCGACAGGAGCTATGGCTCTTGTAATGGGCGATTTGGTTGCAGATCATGGGTTAAATTATTTGCTGGCAGCGACTATTTTAACAGGAATCATTCAAATCTTATTTGGTGTATTGGGAATCGCAAAGCTGATGCGGTTTATTCCCAATTCTGTCATGATTGGTTTTGTGAACTCTCTTGCCATTTTGATCTTTATGGCCCAGGTCCCGCATATATGGGGGGGAGGATGGATTACTTATTTATATGTAGCTCTGACTCTCTTAATTGTTTATACGGTACCGCGATTTTTTAAAGCTATTCCAGCTCCGCTGATTGCTATTATTCTATTAACTATAGCTGCTTTGTGGTCTGGTGCCAGTATGAAGACAATTGGAGATTTAGGAACCATCACGCAGAGTCTTCCATCATTCTTTTTACCTGACGTACCCGTAAATCTAGAAACCCTTCAAATTATCTTACCTTATGCGATTGCACTGGCGATAGTTGGGTTAATGGAATCTTTACTGACCGCACAAATTGTTGATGATATGACAGATACGAAAAGCAATAAAACTCGTGAAGCCTGCGGACAGGGAATTGCCAATTTTATCAATGGGTTCTTTGGAGGAATGGCGGGTTGTGCCATGATCGGACAATCAGTTATTAATGTCAAATCAGGAGGAAGAGGTCGTCTATCTACTCTTGTAGCAGGTCTGTTTTTAATGTTCCTCATTCTTGTTCTGGGAGATTTAGTTGTTAAAATACCAATGCCTGTCTTGGTTGGAATCATGATTATGGTTAGTATTGGGACATTTGACTGGGGATCGTTTAAATATATCGTAACTGCCCCACGCACAGAGGCACTTGTTATGCTGCTGACTGTTGGAATCGTAGTTTATACGGATAATTTAGCAATTGGTGTCGTTACTGGAGTCATTCTAAGTGCTCTTTTCTTTGTTGGGCGAATTTCGAAGGTCAAAGTGCATAAAGAAGATTCTGTATTCATCGTAGAAGGTCCGTTATTCTTTGCCTCTACTCAAGGTTTTGTTCAGGCGTTTGAAAATGTGAATGAAAAAGAAATTACGATAGATCTTTCAAGCAGTCATCTATGGGATGAATCAGCAGTGGGATCGATTGTAAAAGTAGTGAATAAACTGGAGGAGCAAGGAATATCTGTTTCTATTAAAGGCATGAACCCAACAAGTAAGCAGTTGTATAACAAGCTTTGGGGATTATCAAGTGGACATTAAGGAGGTTAGAAAATGTATAAACACATTTTATTGGCAGCTGATGGTTCTAAAAATTCAATAAGGGCTGCAAAGGAAGCTGTGAAGTTGGCAGGGGCCATGCCTGATTCATTAATAGAGGTTGTTTATGTGATTGATTTTAATAAGGCTAAAAATGAAGTTTTGCATGCAAACTCGGTTGAAAGTTTAGAGCTGGAACGCCGGGCCAAGCTGATTTCTATTGAAAAGCTAATCAAAGAGGCAAACATAAAAGTCAAAATAACTATTTTAAAAGGAACGCCCGGTCCTGAAATCGTCCGTTATGCTAATGAGAAATCCGTTAATCTTGTTGTGATTGGCAGCCGTGGCTTGAATGGCTTTCAGGAAATGGTATTGGGAAGCGTCAGCCACAAAGTGATGAAACGGGTTACCTGCCCTGCCTTAATTGTAAAATAATCCACTGTATAAGAGAACGCAAAGGTCATAATGCCTTTGCGTTTTTGATTTTTCTGAAGTTATTTTCTTGAAGATTATTATAATACGAGTAAAATATTGTAAAATGATATTGAAGCTGAGGAGGTGACAGAAGTGAAAGAATGCCCATTTTGTAATCCTGATTCAATAGAACTGCAAAAAGTGGTTCTAAAAAATGAACATTGTATGTTCCTGCAAATGCCCCAAGAAGTATTAGTCGGTTCAGGAGTAATAGTTCCTATAAAACACAGAGAAACAGCATTTGACTTAACAGAAAATGAATGGTCAGCGACCTATTCATTACTCCAAGAAGTGAAAGATTTACTGGATGAAACATATCGACCTGATGGGTACAACATTGGCTGGAACTGCAATACAATTGCAGGCCAACATATCATGCACTCACACCTGCATATTATTCCTCGTTTTAAAGATGAACCCTATGCTGGCAAAGGACTTAGACACTGGCTGAAAAGTTTAGAAAATAAGAGATCCTTATTTATCTAAATAAAGTAAAGGAGTGTTTTTGTGAAGATTTTACTGGTTATTAGTGTTTTTAATTTTTATCATTTGGTACAGAGTATCTCTACAATATGTCGAACCAAGTTGGTGGTCTATTTTTTCCTTGAGCTGTTCAACGCATACACCTATGATGGAGCAAATTTCTTTAATTAAAGTGACTTTTATAGCACTTATATTTTTAGCTTTGGCATCTCCTATGCGTCAAATAATCCAAAAACGTAATTAGCCATATGTATAGTTGAATATAGTAAATGTAAATTCTTATTCAAACTTTTGGGGCTTTGATCCAAGAAGGATTAATGCCTTTTTGTGTTGAATTCCTTATGGGAGGTAGAGAAGCAAGAAAGTTGAATAATAGGGAGAAACTATATCAGAGGCAAACTTTATAATATTGAGGAGTATTTGTGAGATGTCTAAATACGAAGATGAAGAAATTCTAACTGGAGGAAATGTCTCAACCGTATATCGATTAGGAGATACTGTTCGAAGAGATTTAAAGCCAGACAGTACGAAAATTCACAAGCTATTAATACATTTGGAAAACAAAGGGTTCAAATATGCCCCTGAATTTTTGGGCATTGATGACAAAGGTAGAGAGATTTTGTCATATATAGAAGGTGAAGCTGGTAATTATCCTTTAAAGGAATATATGTGGTCTGATGAAGTTTTAAAAGAAATAGCTCAGATGCTACGTCTCTACCACGATTCAGTGAATGATTTTTTAATTGAAGAAGATTGGAAGTCGATAGATAATACTCCGCAACCATTCGAGGTGCTTTGTCATAATGATTTCGCTATATACAACATTATCTTTAATCGTAAACGACCGGTAGGGATAATAGATTTTGATGTTGCTGGTCCTGGACCGAGACTTTGGGACATTGCCTATACTCTTTATACTTGTATTCCTTTAAGTAGAGTTTATCAATCTGAAACAGGTGAAGAAGTTATTTATAATTTCTTAGACCACGCTATGAAAATAAAACAAAGAGTAAAATTGTTTTTTGAATCCTATGGAAAGGAATTGGAAGAAGATTTTTTGGAAATGGTATTGTTGCGATTACAAGGGCTATGTAAAACGATTGAAAGAAAAGCTAAAGAAGGAGATAGTAATTTTCAAAAAATGATAGATGAGAGACACCTTGAAAAATATCAAAACGATATCAATTTCATTCGTGAACATGGAAAAGAGTGGATTTAAAGAGGGGAAAATGAACTTGGCAGAGGCAAAAGCAGAGGACCAGATTGATCAAAAGATGTCTTTTTATGTTTAATTTCTTATGATAATAACGGGACAAGTAAGCGAAGAAAGACTTGTTGCAAATTTACAAAATGTTACAATCAAAGTGGGGTAGTGTTCAAGAAATAAAAGGGAAAAAGGAAGTGATTGGTATGTTCATTGGAATTCTTGCGCTTGTAACTATGACAATATGGATTATACAAATTAACGAGTTCAATAAACCTGAAGAAAAACAAGACAATAGAAAAACAATAATCTTAACGTCCTGTGGGTGTTTGTTAACAACAGTTTTGACCGTCCATCTTTTTCAAAATTTTATCGCTTAAGGTAGTAGTTCTTTAATAGTGTTATAGCACTTATATGGAGGTGTTACCATTGAATGAGGACAAAGATAAGCGTAACAAAAGTAAGATAGACACCGAGGATGGATGGAATAGAACCGTTTATGGAAGTCCGACAATAGGAGGAATAGTCGTAGTCGGTGTCATAGTTCTGTACCTATTATTTAAATATATTTATTAAAGATGTCTGAACAAGGATGATCAAAATGTTGTCATTTAATTTTCCTTTTTACCATTGTTAAAACCCTCTCGAAAATAGCCCTCTCAACTGAAGCTGCTTTATTATTCTAAGACTAAATGATAAATAAAGAGCTGCACAGTTGCAGCTCCTTAGAGTGGTTAGGTTATAAGAATTGTGTAGTTGGCAATCAATATGGTTTATTTTAGACTGCTGGAGAGCTCCGTGAAAATAACTCCAAGTCCATAAGCTCCAGCATCAGGATAACCCAGACTTCTTTCACCAACTGTACCAGCACGTCCCATGCGGGCGACGATTGTTTCTGTATATTTAGCGCCTTTAACAGCAGCTGATGCCCCTTTTTCAAAGGCAGTTTTAAAGTCTATGCCTGCTTTTGCGCACTCAGACCAAGAGTCAGCACATGGAACTAAAGCATCAATCAGAGTTTTGTCACCGACCACTGCACCTCTACCAAATGAACGTTCACCAGTTACTTGTATTCCTTTAACAGCTGCCTGTAATAGGTTTGCAAATTCCTCAATCGTTAATTCATTTTTATCGCCTGCGGCTTTGCCGGCTGCACGGAATGCAGAACCCCAAATTGGACCGGACGCTCCGCCGCAATATTCCATAATGACCATCGAGCATGCATCAAGGAATGCTCCAATAGTTAATGGTTCCTGATTTAAGATAGAACTCCATTCCCGTTTCAATTGCTTGAATCCTTTAGCAACGCTCATACCAAAGTCTCCATCGCCGGCATGAGAGTCAAGCTCGCAAAATGGTATCTCATTTCGGATAATGACTTCGCTCATTTTATCAATGAGATAGATGATGTTCTCTAAGGAAAGTACATCATCTTGGATTATAGCGTATTCCTCACTTGTCTCTGTATTGAATGAAACGATTTTTTCTTCAATCTCATCAACAGGGTCAGTATACTGAACACCCTCAACAGGTGCATCCACTTTAAATGCCGCAGCAGAACATTCGCTTGATAATAATGATTTCAGCTCATCATCAAGCTTCATAATTGTCAAGGATACTCCGGCCATATCAATACTTGTCATATAATTGCCGACAAAGGTTCTATAAACATGAATGTTTCTGTTACTCATTTCTCTCATAACCGAATTGTTAAATAGATAGAGTTCTTGAAGTGGAGTACCTCCGAAGCCATTTACGAGAATAGCAATATCAGATGATTCATCCCCATTTATTCCAAAATCCTTTAGAAGATCATCTATCATTTGTTTAGCCAACTCATCTGCAGAAATCAATTTTTCTCTTCTGATTCCTGGTTCTCCATGAATGCCGACACCGTATTCGATTTCATCTTCCTCTAATTTGAATGTCGGAGTTCCTTTAGCAGGAACGGTACAGGATGTAAGAGCTGCCCCAATGCTTTTTACATTTTCTGCGGCTTTTTCTGCCATTGCTTTTACCTGCATAAGGTCTCTGCCTTCTTCTGCAGCTGCTCCGGCAATTTTATGAACAAGTACAGTTCCTGCAACACCGCGGCGTCCTACAGAATACAAACTGTCTTCAACGGCTATATCGTCAGCTACTCGGACATATTCAACCTGGATACCATCCTCGATCGCCAAAGCGGCACCATTTTTAAAGTTCATGATGTCACCGCTGTAATTTTTAATAATCATCAGGACCCCTTTTTGACCGGCAGTTGCTTTGATTCCCTGATAAACTTGTATTTGAGATGGTGAAGCAAACACATCCCCGCACACTGCAGCATCAAGCATACCTTTTCCGACAAAGCCCGCATGTGCAGGCTCATGCCCACTGCCTCCCCCGCTAATTAGGCTCACTTTGTTCTCATCTATTACTCGTTTCTTAATAATTTTATATTTCTTCAGAAACTCGAGTTCCGGATGTGCCATGATTAATCCATTAGCCATCTCCATTACGAGGTTCTCAGGTTTATTTATAATCTTTTTCATTTGTATTGCCTCCTGTTTCTATTAAAAATTGGTAGTATTGCTAAATTTATTCATACTATTAACAGTATAATGTAAGCGTTTTAAAGTAAACGGACAAAAAACCGCATTTGTCAAAATAGCCGTATTTATATCATTTTTGTATAATTAAATTACAATTTTAATAGGGAAGGTAACCTATGACCTCATCGATTATCACCAAAAAAATAATTGCAAAATCATTAAAAGATTTAATGGTAACTGAACCTTTTCATAAAATTTCGGTTAGTGACATTATGGTAAACTGTAAGATGCGAAGGCAAACATTTTACTATCATTTTCAAGATAAATATGAATTGCTTGGCTGGATTTATAAAGAAGAAACGAAGGAAAATATTACAGACTTTATTGGATATGAAAAGTGGGAGAACATTTTTAATTTGTTATTGGAATACTTCAGTCAGAATCGGCGATTCTATCAAAATGCATTTAAAGTAGAAGAGCAAAATTCCTTTAATGAATACTTATATGAACACACAAAGAATTTGTATCTTGAGATTATTGCTAAACGTTTTGACGGAAGCGGATTAATGATTTCTAATGAAAGGAAAGAATTAATGGCTTCTTTTTATAGCTATGGGTTTGTAGGGATAATTAAAGAGTGGATTGAGAAAGATTGCACACTCGAGTCTTCCACGATGTCATCCTTGATGAAATATATGATAACTGATCAATTACTGCCATTTCTGCAGGAGTGAGCAGCGAGAGGGAATAAGAATGAAAAAAATAATTAATGATGTTCAGCATACTGTAAGCGACATGCTGGCTGGATTTTGTTTTGAACATAAAGAAAGGGTTTCTTATGAGCCCGAGCATGATATTGTCTATCGGAAGGATTTAAAAGATATAAGTGAGGAGGTTGTCATCATAAGCGGAGGCGGCAGCGGACACGAACCGGCTCATTATGGATATGTAGGGAATGGAATGCTCTCCATTTCGGTTAATGGAGAAATTTTCACTCCGCCAACAACTGAGCAAATAGTAGCCGCCATTCGGATGATTGATAAAAATAAGCGTGTTTTGCTCATCATCAAAAACTTTAAAGCGGATTTAGAGAGTTTCTTATTGGCTGAATCCATCGCCCAAAAAGAAGGCTGGACTGTTGATCATGTCATTGTAAGTGATGACGTCTCCATTGAAGACGACATTTCCTTCAATAAGCGGAAACGTGGTGTGGCTGGTACTGTGTTTGTCCATAAAATACTTGGAGCTGCTGCACGTGAGGGATATTCTCTAAACGAATTAAAGGAAATTGGCCAGTCTGTCATCAGTCATTTACATACATTGGGAGTTGCGCTTTCACCGGTAACCCATCCTGAGTCAGATAGAAGTTCATTTATACTACAGGATAATGAAGTATTTTACGGTATCGGGATTCATGGTGAAGTAGGATACCGGAAAGAAGAATTTCATTCCTCTGAAATATTAGCCATAGAGCTTATGAATAAACTTAAAAGTCTTTACCGTTGGAAAAAAGGAGATCAATTTGCTATTTTGGTGAATGGGTTAGGAGCTACACCGCTGATGGAACAGTATATCTTTACTAATGATATCCGGCGTTTATGCGAGCTGGAAGGCTTGGATATTAGATTTGTGAAGGTTGGAAACCATTTAACTTCCCTTGATATGAAAGGCATTTCATTAAGCTTACTTAAAATAAAGGATCCTGTTTGGGAAAAATGGTTAAAAGCAAAGGTGGAAGTAGCTAACTGGTAGTTAAGATTTGATTAGTGCACAGTCACATACGTATATAGGAGAAATAGAGTAAAGCCCTGTTCATGCTCGGGTATCATAACGAGCATAAACAGGGCTTCTTTTATTATAAGTAATTTAGTAACGCCATATAAAATCATAACTATTGCCTAATTGACCTCTAAAACTTTTACTGTTTCTCCTTCAATCAGCACTGGCTCATAGTAAGTTTCGTTTGGTAAATCTCGTTTTCCTTGCAATTTCTTAATGAGCCAATCAGCTGCATCGCGTCCCATTTGTTCCTGTGGATGGGTTAATGTTGTCAGTGCAATATTCGCGTTTTTGGCAATATAGGAATTGTCCTGCCCAATTATTGATAATTTCTCTGGGATTGAAATATTAAGCTGTTTACACACATTTGCTACTTCTAAACCGACTTCATCGTTATAGCAAACAATAGCTGTTAATGATTGAATATTTTCCTCTAAAAATTTCTTCAAGCTTGCTGATAAATTGGGCTTTGTTTCTGTATCGAATGTAAGTACATGCTCAGGTCGAAATCCTAATTTTGCTTCTCCAAGCGCTTTTATATACCCCTTCATTCGATATTTTCCTTGCAGGTCATCTGATTTTGATATTAGCCCGATTTGTGTATGTCCCTTCGAAATTAATTCCTTTGTTGCGAGATAACTGGACTGGACGTCATCAAGACAAAGAAAGGGAACACTTAATTCTTCATAATAAGCATTAATCATAATGAATGGAACCTCTTGTTCTTTGAATGACAGGTAATAAGAGATATTTGGATTATATAGATTGCTTTTTGTAGGCTCTATGATCAAGCCGTCCACTCCAAATGACAGCATCATTTCCAAAGCTTTTTTTTCCTGTTCGACATCATTATTTGTACTGGCTAATAATAACGAATAATTCTCTTCATTTAATCTACCCTCAATCCCTCGAATAATGGAGGGGAAAATATAATCAGAAATATAGGTTGTAATGACTCCGATTGTTTTAGTGTTAGATTGACCGCCTGATTTTGCTTGATATTGGTTACTGACATAAGTGCCGGACCCTTTTTCACTTCTTAAAAATCCCTCGTTTGATAATTCTAATATAGCTTTACGAACTGTTTGTCGGCTCACTTCGTATTTTTCTTGGAGGGAAGCTTCAGTAGGGATTTGGTCACCAATTCTATAATCTCCCGAAAGAATCTTGCTTTTTATTTCATCAATGATGACCTGATATTTTGGTTTCATTTATTGCTCACTTCCTTCATTGGTGCTCTTGCACTAATTGATTGATTCGAAATAGTTGTATGTACATATTTTACTTTGAATTAGTAAGAAATAAAATAAGCAATCTAATTCTCTTTTATAAGTAACATCTTTAATTATTTCTTTTAATAGTATACCCAATATATGGTTTTGTGGGTCTTGATTGAAATGTATGAGAATCAGTAATGTTGAATTTGTGTGTACTAATTATATATCAGTTGACATTTGTACGTACAAATTAATATAATCGAGTTAACAAATAGAAAGCGTAATCATTCTGAATATTGGAACCGCTATCAGATGGGGGTTTATATGAAAAAGAACAAAGCAAACATACAAGAGGCGATTACTAGGGGAGAGACTTCTCTTGGGATTGAGTTTGGTTCTACACGTATCAAGGCAGTGTTAATTGATCATAGTTTTGAAACGATTGCATCCGGAAGCTATGAGTGGGAAAACCGCTTAGAGGGTGGTTTTTGGACATATAGCCTAGTAGATATTATTACTGGACTGCAAGCGGCGTATCGTGAGATGAAGCAAGAGGTTGAAAGAAATTATGGGATAACGATTCGGAAGATTGGTTCTATTGGAATCTCAGCCATGATGCATGGATATATGGCCTTTGATCATACTGGCGAATTGCTTGTTCCGTTTCGTACTTGGCGTAACTCAACAACGAGTGCGGCAGCTAAAGAATTGACTGATACATTTAAATTCAATATCCCAGAACGATGGAGCGTTGCTCATCTTTATCAAGCCATCTTAAATGAAGAGAAACATTTGCCGCGTATTGATTATGTTACGACTCTGGCAGGTTATATCCACTGGTTACTGACTGGTAATAAAGCAATCGGTATTGGAGATGCTTCAGGTATGTTTCCGATCGATGAATCAACAAAGGATTACAATGAATCATTGGTTAAGCAGTTTGATGAACTAATTTCCACGAAAGGCTGTCCTTTGAGCCTGAAGGAGATTCTTCCTAAAATTTATCTTTCAGGAGAAGAAGCTGGTGAATTGTCAGAAGTTGGGGCAATAATTCTTGATCAATCACAAAATTTACAACCAGGTATTCCGCTTTGTCCGCCGGAAGGTGATGCCGGTACAGGAATGGTTGCTACAAATAGTGTGAGAAAGCGTACTGGTAATATTTCAGTAGGAACATCAGTCTTTGCCATGATTGTATTGGAAAAAGAACTCTCAAAAGTGTATCCGGAAATTGATTTAGTAACAACACCTGATGGCAGTCCAGTAGCGATGGTTCATGCTAATAACTGCTCCAGTGATTTAAATGCCTGGCTGAAATTATTCCGTGAGTTTTCTGAAGCAATGGGCCAAAAGATTGAAACGGATCAATTATATGAAGTGATGCTGAATAAAGCTTTGGAGGCTGATCCTGATGCAGGTGGATTGCTAAGCTATGGCTATTTGTCCGGTGAGAATATTACAGGATTAGAAGAGGGGCGACCGCTATTCGTCCGACCTCCTGATAGTCAGTTTAATTTAGCCAACTTTATGCGAGCTCATCTTTTTACTGCATTTGGTGCTTTAAAAATTGGAATGGACATTATGACTAAAAAAGAAAGTGTCGAAATTGACGGCATTTTGGCTCACGGCGGTTTATTCAAAACACCTATTGTAGGTCAAAAAATCGTCGCAGCTGCCTTTGATGCACCAGTATCCGTTATGGCAACAGCCGGAGAGGGCGGTGCCTGGGGAATGGCTATCTTGGCTTCTTACATGATGAACAAAAATGATAAAGAATGCCTGGAAGAATTCCTTGACCAAAAAGTTTTTTACGAGGTTGATAGTCAAGAAATATATCCGGATCAGTTTGATGTTAAAGGCTTTGAGAAATTTATAGAACGATATAAAAAAGGTCTCGTAATTGAGCAGGCAGCTGTCGATCATTTGATTTTATGAGTCCAAGTTTGGAGGGTTTCAAGTGTTAGAAAAGTTAAAAGAGGAAGTATTTGAAGCAAATTTAGAATTGCCCAAGCATGGACTCGTCAAATTTACGTGGGGAAATGTAAGTGCAATTGACCGTGATAGTGGCTTATTTGTTATCAAACCGAGTGGTGTTGATTATAAGACGATGAAGCCAAGTGATATGGTGGTTGTTGATTTGGATGGTCAGGTGGTTGAGGGGGAATTGAATCCTTCATCGGATACAGCGACTCACGCAGTACTTTACAAGCATTATTCAGAAATTGGCGGCATTGTGCATACTCACTCAACCTGGGCGACCATATGGGCTCAAGCAGGTTTAGATGTTCCGGCGATGGGAACTACTCATGCCGATACATTCTATGGTTCCATTCCATGTGCGAGGTTTTTAACTCAAGAGGAAGTGGATCGTGGGTACGAAGTGGAAACTGGAAAGGTAATTATCGAAACATTTGAAAAACGTGGGTTAGATATATTGGCAGTTCCCGGTGTTTTACTTCATGGACATGGACCATTTACTTGGGGCAAGGATGCAAAAACAGCAGTTATGAATAGCGTGGTTTTAGAAGAGGTCTCAAAAATGAATTTATTTACACGCGAATTGAATCATTTTGCTGAGGAATTGCCACAACGTATTTTAGATAAGCACTATCTACGTAAACATGGGAAAAATGCCTACTATGGGCAAAAATAATACAAACTATCAAACTACGAAAAGAGGATTATTATGTCTAAAGTAAAAGAGTTTTGGTTTGTCGTAGGTTCACAGCATCTATATGGGGAAGAGGCACTGGCGGAAGTTAAAGCACACGCACAAACGATGACGGATGCCTTAAATGAAAGCGGTATATTACCCTATCCGCTCGTATTGCAGGATTTAGCTGTAAGTGCAGATAAAATTACAAGCATTATGAAAGAAGTGAACTATCGTGATGAGGTTGCGGGCGTAATAACCTGGATGCACACCTTCTCACCTGCAAAGATGTGGATTCGCGGAACAAAATTATTACAAAAGCCATTGCTTCATTTAGCAACGCAATTTAACGAAAGTATTCCATGGGAAACCATTGATATGGACTTCATGAATCTGAATCAATCAGCTCATGGTGATCGTGAATATGGATTTATAAATGCGCGTTTGAAAAAGCAAAATAAAGTTGTGGTAGGTTACTGGAAACGTGCTGAAGTCCAAAAGCAAATGGCAGAATGGATGGATGTAGCGGTTGCCTATGCCGAAAGCTTCAATATAAAAGTTGCTCGTTTTGGTGATAACATGCGTAATGTTGGAGTAACCGAAGGGGATAAGGTTGAGGCTCAAATTCAATTTGGATGGACTGTTGACTACTTTGGTATAGGCGATCTTGTTCAATATGTGAATGACGTTAAGGAAGAAGAAGTAGAAGATTTAATTGCTGAGTATGCGGAACTATATGAATTTGATTATGGCACGTACAGCAAAGAAGATTGGGAAAAGAGCGTGAAGGTACAAGCAAGCTATGAAATTGCGATTAAGCGTTTCCTTGATGATGGTGGTTACAATGCCTTCACAACTAACTTTGAAGACTTATATGGCATGAAGCAGCTTCCTGGTCTTGCGGTTCAACGTTTGATGGCACAAGGATATGGCTTTGCTGGTGAAGGGGATTGGAAGACAGCGGCCCTCGATCGCTTACTTAAAGTGATGAGCCATAACCAATCAACTGGATTTATGGAAGATTACACTTATGAACTGGCTGTTGGAAAAGAAGCTGCTCTTCAATCGCATATGCTTGAAGTCGATCCTACATTAGCTTGTAACAAGCCAAAAATCGTCGTATCTCCATTAGGTATTGGTGATCGTGAGGATCCAGCTCGTTTAGTATTCGATGGTAAGGCAGGAGATGGTGTTGTTGTTTCAATGGCTGACTTTGGTACGCAATACAAGCTTTTGATTAATGAAGTTTCTGCCTTTGAGCCAACTGTTGAAGCACCTAACCTTCCAGTTGCCCGTGTACTTTGGGAAGTGAAGCCAAACTTCCAGGATGGGGTTAAAGCTTGGATTGAGAATGGCGGCGGTCATCATACAGTTGTTTCATTGAATCTGACAACAGATCAAATCATCACGTATGCAAAGCTTGTTGACTTAGATTACGTAGTTATTAGGTAATGTTTTTATCCTCCAAGGGGGCTTATGCTTCCTTGGAGGGTAATATAGTATCCGGAAGATAGAATAAGCTGCTTTTATTTGTAAGCGTGTTCTTTGTTTATATATGAATGAAAGCGTTTAAGATGAAGAAATAAAACGATATGTTTATGGATTCATTATATTTGGCGTAAAGATGGCCAAATCCTTTTCATATCTAAAATCTTCATAAGTTAAGTAGAGTTATCTCTAAAATTTAATAGGAACACCAACTTTCATGTAAGACAAGCTGTGAACGTAAATATTCTATTAAAAACTTACTGGTAAAATAGCATTTTTGCACGAACTGAAAACGCTTTAAATATACTGAAGCTATCAATAGCTTTAGCCGTGGGATTTCTAGCAATATATATTTGCACCTAGTGGAGGGAACAGACGTGGTTAATGAAAAGAAAATCTCAAGTCGCTTTATTTATTTCTTTGGAGCTTTTGCCGGCATTCTTTTTGGTTATGATATAGGTGTTATGACGGGGGCATTGCCTTTTCTAGAAAGTGATTGGAGTCTAGAAGGAAAAGCTACCGCTATTGGTTGGATTACCTCTTCGGTAATGTTTGGAGCTATATTTGGAGGTGTCGTGGCTGGTCAGCTGTCTGACCGTTTAGGACGACGCAAAATGATTTTAATATCTGCTGTCATTTTTGTTTTGGGGTCCATATTGTCAGGAATAGCCCCTCATGATGGAATACTATTTTTGGTTGTTTCTCGGATGTTTTTAGGACTGGCTGTTGGGGCTGCTTCTGCTTTGGTTCCAGCTTATATGTCGGAAATGGCGCCTGCACGATTGCGCGGTCGTCTCTCGGGAATAAATCAAACAATGATCGTTTCTGGAATGTTGCTTTCATACATTGTTGATTATCTATTGAAAGACCTGCCAGAAACTATGGCATGGAGAATGATGCTTGGTTTGGCTGCAGTACCTGCTATCATTTTGTTTTTTGGAATGTTGAAGCTACCTGAATCACCAAGATTTCTAATTAAGAATAATAAATTTGATGAAGCTCGTAAGGTATTGGGCTATATTCGTTCAAATAAAAAAGATATTGATGCTGAAATAAAACAAATTCAAGAAGCTGCAAAAGAAGAAAAAACGGTAAGTCAGAAAACGTCTTGGGGAACTCTCTTAAGTGGTAAATACCGTTACTTGGTCTTTGCGGGTGTAGGTGTGGCTGCTTTTCAACAATTCCAGGGTGCAAATGCCATCTTCTATTACATTCCTTTGATTGTAGAAAATGCAACAGGCCATGCAGCCAGCTCCGCGTTGATGTGGCCAATCTTCAGGGGATTATCCTTGTAATAGGATCATTAGTATTCCTGGTCATTGCTGATAAATTTAAACGCCGTACTTTATTAACAGTAGGCGGAACTATTATGGGACTATCCTTTATTTTTCCAGCAATCTTAAACATACTAATTCCTAATGTAAATCCGATGATAATGGTTGTTTTCTTAAGTATCTATGTAGCATTTTATTCATTCACATGGGCTCCTTTAACATGGGTCATAGTTGGAGAAATATTCCCGCTAGCCATTCGCGGGCGTGCGTCAGGATTAGCATCATCATTTAACTGGATTGGTTCTTTCTTGGTCGGATTGCTTTTCCCAATCATGATTGCTTTTATGCCTCAAGAAGCTGTTTTTGCCATCTTCGGTGGTATTTGTTTACTGGGAGTCCTATTTATACGGACATGCGTCCCTGAAACTCGCGGTCGCAGTTTAGAGGATATAGAGAAAATTGGAGAAAGTAAACAAGCTAAGGTGAAAAGTGCATAGTAAGTAACATAATTACTTGCTTATCGAATTACAGTAAAGCTATACAGTAAGCAGTCCTTGATTTCTATACAGGAATCAGGGACTTTTTTATTCATTCATATATCTGAAGTGCCTATGTTTACTTAAAGGGAATTCCAGTTTCATTGCCCCATCCCGATTTTTTCGCTATTATTTTACTATAACTCAACGAATACAGGTGAAGAAATGAAACCGAATGATGGAGTAAAAGAAGATAATTATAAGGTATTCGCATTGCTAAGCAATTATTTGAATAAGGCGCCCGATTTTGTTGATAGGGAAGAGATAAATGAGATTGTTCAGTATGGCGTATCTTATGAGCATGCGTTTGCGGTCATTTTAGCGGCTGCTTTTGGATTGGATATTGTGGATAAGACGGATGATAAGGATCTATTCAACAATTACTTTAATGGAATGTTTTATAAACTGGATGAAAAGGAATATTACGAAAACCCTTATTTTAAGAATATCAAGATCCCAACGTTGAAGATTGGTAATAGTGAACTAAAATATGAAAAGTATAAACCGTTTGAGGGGTTTGTATGCAATGATATTGTCAAAACAAAAGAAGGTAGGCAAATCCCGCAAATCGGTTTTTTTGAAACAGAATTTGAGTATCCAGCTATTTTAGAAAACGAAAGAATATGGATGACGGTAACGCCTAATGAAATCGAAACCATGAAAGAACCGATTGAGCAGGCGTTTGGAAATGTACTTACATATGGGTTGGGACTTGGTTATTATACCTATATGATTTCTGAAAAAGAGAATGTTGACAGCATCACGGTAGTTGAAATGAATGAAGACGTGATTAACCTGTTCCAAACATATATATTGCCGCAATTCAAAAACCATCAAAAGGTTAAGATCATTAAAGCCAATGCCTTTGAATATGCTCAAAAATCAATGGCCAAGGGTCAGTTTGACTTTGTTTTTACAGATTTATGGCATGATGTTTCAGATGGGATTGATATGTATTTAAAAATGAAGTTATTTGAAAAAAGATGCCCAAATACGATATTTACCTATTGGATTGAAAAATCAATTAAATGTTATTTATAAAACATGCATGAGGAATCCTCTTTCAAGTTATTGAAGAGGGATTTTTATATTTAGTAAAGTATTTTTTTCCTGACGAGTATATATAAATAAGACGTTGGGCAGGGACGATAATTGTTCATTGAGAAACAGGTCAAAAATACCACATTGATTATTTTAGCTTTCTGCTTATAAAGATGTTACTTTTGTAGTAAGCAAGTTGGAAATCGTCTAACCAAAAGAAACAAGAGGTAATTGAACTTATGAATGAACAGGTCATAAATAATAGCAATACATGTTATGCATTGGCTGAGGAGAAGGCTGAAAAGTATTTTGAATCCTTGCATGCTCAAGTTATTGAGAAGAGTTATATCGATGCATTAACGAAAGATATTCAATCGTGGAAGCAGAACCATATCCGTCATCGACCCTTAGCTTCCCTTTTTGCTCATAAAAATAAAAAACCAACAAATAAGGAGTATCATCAGTATATAAGCTGGTTGAATAAGAGAGGGAAACTGGAGCAGTACCTTCACCGAAGTATTTCATATATCTATCTGAGAGATTTAGGAAAAGCCTTGGACAAGCCTGAAACGCAAACTAAAATTAAACAAGTCGTGGATTCGCTCATCACTCAATTGGTTACAGATCAATTTGAAGAAGCTGGTGAGTTTGATTTATTTAGTACGCACGGTTTGTACAGATGGGGTCAAAAGGAGAATATCGAGTCAACAGTCATCTGGCTATTCGACAAGCTAAGAATCGTGTCATCCTCTATACCGATTGGAATGGATGCCGAAAATGCCCAACGTAAATTAATCAAAATCATAGGTGGAGTTATGATGCACGTTAGGGAAGAAATGGGCTCTGATATTTCCTCGGAGGAACGGGCCCAGAAGCTTGATGAAGCCATTCGGTTAGGATATTCCTATGGTCTGACCTATCCTTTTATAGATGATTTACTAGATGCAAATGTTTTATCCGATGAGGAGAAAAAGCAGTTTTCAACTCTCATTAGAATGACGCTTATCAATGGGACAGTCCCAGAAATAGACGAGTGGTCTGGTAAAAATGAAGATCTTATCCGATTTATTCATTCAGAACTGAAGGAAGCATTTGAGTATATTAAAGGATGCCAAAGCCCAGAAAATGCTAGAATATTTTTCGACCAGGCGTATGTGTTTTTTCATTCACAGGAAGTAGACCGAGTTAAAGAGTTAACAAATGAACATTACACCAATGAAGATTTGTTTATTCCCATCATATTAAAATCATCGTCTTCACGATTGATCGTTCGTTCTGTTATTAGTGCCCCGGAGGATGAAGGGTTTAACAAACGCACGTTTTATTATGGAATATACAATCAATTGGCAGATGACTTTGCGGATTTATTTGATGATATGGATGCAGGAGCGGTTACTCCGTATACGTATTATCTAACGTATCATGATAAGCGCCCTGACCTTATTAACCCATTTGAATTATATTGGACGGTTATTTACAACTTAATTCATCATGTATATGATTCTGATCCTCATGCTTGTGAGGTCATACTGGATCGAGCAATTAATGGTCTAAAAAGAAATAAAGAACGATTAGGTACTAAGCAGTATGATGAATTGATGAATTTATTAACAGCAAACATGCCGACATTTAATCAACTTATCCAAACGATGGTTCAAAAAGCAGATGATGTAGATTTCTTTGATAAATTGCTCCGCGATCATATCCTTTCCAATTTACGAAAGGATCGTCAGGAGGAAGGCGAATTTGCTAACACAATAAAGAGCATTCGTCAGGAGATTAATCAATATCTGCCTATTAATCAACTAGAATCTGCACGTTTGACGAATGATCCAATCATTGACGCGGCAAATTATAGTCTTGAAGGTGATGGAAAGAGGTTAAGACCAATCGTGACCTGGATGATGGGAGTCAAGGAGTATGGGCTGGATTCTACAGCAATTGTGCCGCTTCTTAAATCCCTCGAATATATGCATACGGCATCTCTTATTCTCGATGATCTGCCATCTCAGGATAATGCGCCTATTCGAAGAGGCCGTGCTACCCTGCATACGGTCCATAATACAGGAATAGCAGAAATAACTTCAGTATATCTTATTCAGAATGCTATGAAGGAACAAGCATCACTGAAGCAATTTGATGCGGCGTCTGTTCTGCAGTTAATTCGATATTCATCCCAGGTAGCCATGGATATGTGCAGAGGGCAGGCGATGGACTTGGAATCGAAAGGGAAAATGCTGACTTTAGAGGAATTAAACACTCTTTCCTTCTACAAAACAGGAATCGCATTTGAGGCATCACTCATTATGCCTGCGATTCTTGCTCAAGTAAGGGAATCCGAGATAGAGAAGTTAAAAAAATTCGCCCATCATGCCGGAATCGCATTTCAAATTAAAGATGACTTGCTTGATCTGGAGGGGGATGACCTTTTACTTGGAAAACCTGTCGGACAGGACAAAGAAAATAATAATTCTACGTTTGTATCAGTCCTCGGCAGGGAGGGTGCTCGTAAAGTAATGTGGGATCATTACTGCTATGCTATGGAAGCTATTGTACAGATTTCACCAAAGAGTTCATTTTTAAAGCACTTATTGAATTATATGGTGAACAGACAACGCTAAAGTGATTGTCTGTTCGCTGCCTTATAGTAAAAAACATCCAGAACATAAAAATGCCCCCGGTTGTAAAACCAGGGGCATTTTATTATTTTTATTTAACGCCTCTCATATATTTTTGGATGGTTGGTGAGATGAAGTAAATAATAATTGAACATAGAATTGCGAATCCACCGATTAATCCAAAATACAGGAGTTCCGTTTCCGTACTATAAAGTTTTACAAGCTGTGCATTTATGGCCTGTGCAACAGCACTTGCGAGGAACCATAGGCTCATCGTTTGAGCGGAGAATGCAGCAGGTGCCAATTTAGTTGTAGCAGATAAACCAACAGGAGATAGACAAAGCTCTCCAAGTGTGACGATTAGGTAGCTCAATATGAGCCAATAAGGACTAACAAGTGAGTCACCGCCACTTAGGTATCCTGGTACAAGCATCACAATAAATGATAGACCCGCTAATAGCAAGCCAATTGAAAATTTTCTGGAAGTTGAAGGCTGTCTATCCCCAAGCTTCATCCATAACCAAGCTGCAACAGGTGCAAAGATGATTACGAAGAGGGCAGGCATTGCCTGTAGCACACCAGGTGCGATTTTAAAACCTAACAAAGTTAAATTAGTTCTCTCTAAAGCATAAATATTCAGTAAATTAGAGCCTTGCTCATAAATAGCCCAGAATATAACTGCTGACAGGAATAATGGAATATAGGCAAGTAATCTTGACTGTTCTTCTGCAGTTGTTTTAGAGCTTTTGTACATCCAGACAAAGTAAACGACTGGTATAATAACTGCCAAAATCGTTACGAGTAAGACAAATCGATCAATGGTTAGCCAACCGATTGTAATCAGTGCGTAGAAAAGGACAATTAATAGAGCAATTGTTACCCCAAAATAAAGAGCAAATTTCTTTTTGCCTTCAGGGCTTAATGGATTAGGTGGCTGTGTTCCAATGGTACCCAGATTTTTCTTTTTCGTAATAACAAATACGATTAATCCAAGGAACATACCTACAGCAGCAGCTGAAAAACCTGCATGGTAGCTATCGTAATGTCCGCGTAATCCTTCTACAACAAATGGAGCTATAAAAGCACCTAAATTAATCCCCATATAGAATATACTGAATCCTGAGTCCCGGCGATTGTCGGCCTTTGTATATAAATCACCAACAACACTGGAAATGTTCGGTTTTAGCAATCCAGTACCAATGATAATTAAGAACATACTGGCAAAAAAGGCTTCAGCCCCGAGTGGCAACGCCAGAACAACATGGCCCAACATAATAAAAACTCCACCGTAGAATACGGTTCTGCTTGTCCCAAGTAAACGGTCCGCAACCCATCCACCGATAATACCTGATAGATAGACTAAAGATCCATAAATGGCAGCAATGGACATGGCTGTGGTTTGATCAAAGCCCAGTCCGCCCTTGCTAACTTCAGCGTATAAGTAGAGGACCAGGATGGCGCGCATTCCATAATACGAAAAACGTTCCCAAAACTCTGTGAAAAATAATGTGAAAAGTCCTTTTGGGTGTCCGAAAAAACCTGTGTTCGGAATGCCTGGAACACCCGACTGTTTGTTTAATTTAACCAAAAATTCTCTCTCCTTTAGCATGATGTAGTACAATATACCATTTTATTTTAGATTAACTAAAAAATCAAAATTGAGAGACTATAATTTTGCTAATTTAATAGAAATATGTCGAAAACTATAGAATATGGTGGAAGTTAAAGGAAAATCAAAAAAATATAAAGAAAATGCCCCCAAAGTTATTGATAACTTTAGGGGCATTCTTTTAGGCTTCTATTTGATTTTTTAGTCTCACATATTCTTTATCAGAGAATACTCGTGATTTCGTAATGAAATGACGATCTTCTATACTATCAAGTGAAAAGGCTGCTCCTCTTCCATCAGTAGCATCCAGGATCAATTGAGTATGTTTCCAGTACTCATATTGCATCTTATGGATATAAAACGGCGTTCCTCCAATGGAACCGAGGTATACATCAGCATCCCCCGTTTTAAAATCACCTTCCTTATAACACATGGGAGCAGATCCATCACAGCAACCTCCGGATTGGTAAAACATAATAGAGCCGTGAGTCCTTTTTAATGAATCTATTAATTGAAGTGCCTCTTTGGTTGCTACGACACGTTCTACCATTTTAGAGCACTCCTTTTAGAAGAAACCTTGAGCATTTTTATCATAGCTTACTAACAAACATTTTGTTTGTTGGTAATGATCTAACATCATAGCATGGTTTTCACGGCCGATACCGGATAATTTGTAACCGCCGAAAGCAGCACCTGCTGGATATTGATGATATGTGTTTGTCCATACGCGACCAGCTTGAATCGCACGCCCGGCACGGTAAGCAAGATCTCCACTGCGGGACCATACACCGGCACCTAATCCGTACAAGGTATCATTTGCAATTTCCATTGCTTCGTCAAAGTCTTTGAAAGTCGTTACACTAAGAACTGGTCCAAAGATTTCTTCCTGGAATATACGCATTTTATTATGCCCTTTGAAAACAGTCGGTTTAATATAGTTACCATTTTTAAGGTCTTCACCAAGGTCATTTTCTTCTCCGCCAATTAAACATTCAGCACCTTCTTCTTTGCCGAGTTTAATGTAGGATAAGATTTTTTCTTTTTGTTCATTAGAAGCCTGCGCGCCCATCATAACTTCTGTATCTAGTGGGTTGCCAATCTTAATCGCTTTCACACGCTCTAATGCACGTTCCATAAATTTATCATAGATTGATTCCTGGATTAATGCACGGGAAGGGCATGTGCAAATTTCACCGGAGTTTAAAGCAAACATCACTAAGCCTTCGATTGCTTTATTTAAAAATTCATCATCTTTGTCTAGTACATCTTCAAAGAATACGTTAGGTGATTTACCGCCAAGCTCCAATGTAACAGGAATAATGTTTTCAGTAGCATATTGCATTATTTGGCGTCCCACTGCTGTAGAACCAGTAAAGGCAATCTTCGCAATACGTGGATTTGTTGCAAGTGGTTTCCCTACTTCAATACCAAAACCATTTACGACGTTCAGAACACCCGCTGGGAGTATATCCTGAATTAACTCAACAAGAACCATAATGGATGCAGGAGTTTGTTCAGCTGGTTTTAATACGATGCAGTTACCCGCTGCCAATGCCGGGGCAATCTTCCAGACAGCCATTAGAATTGGGAAATTCCAAGGAATAATTTGACCAACAACTCCAAGCGGTTCTTGGAAGTGGTAAGCTACTGTATCATTATCTAATTGTGTAGTTCTTCCTTCTTGTGTACGAATGGCACTTGCGAAATAACGGAAGTGATCAATTGCCAAAGGAACATCAGCATTCAATGTTTCACGTACTGCTTTCCCATTATCCCAAGTCTCAGCTACTGCGAGCATTTCCAGGTTTTCTTCTAAACGATCTGCAATTTTATTTAAAATACGTGCACGTTCAGCAGTAGAAGTTTTCCCCCAAGCTTCTTTTGCTGCATGTGCTGCATCTAATGCTAATTCAATATCTTCAGCAGAAGAACGAGCAGCCTTTGTAAAAACTTCTCCAGTTACCGGAGATTTATTTTCAAAGTATTGACCTTTAACAGGTGCAACCCATTTTCCGCCAATAAAGTTATCGTATTTCTCTTTGAAATGGACAACTGCGCCTTCTGTATTTGGATTTGCATAAATCATGTTGATATCTCCCCTATGTTCGTATTGAAAACTCTTAAATATAAAGTTTTGATGCCACTTTGGAATAAAAATACACCAGTAAAGCGTTTTCTATACTATTATTTGTCTAATTTGATAAAATTTCAAATAATATGACTGTGAATATAAGAGAAGAGAAAATTTTATTTTGGGGTAGGATGTTAGAATACATTTATTACAATCTTTCTTCCGAAAACGTCCTATCCTAGTATCAGTGCTAAAATAGTCTGTAGAATCTTCTCTTTGATGAGAAAAATAAGGAGGTAAAATACAATGGATATTGCGGTTATTGGATCGAATAATGTCGATCTTATTTCCTATATTGATAGAATGCCAGAACAGGGAGAAACGCTTGAGGCACCTAGCTTTTCAATGGGGTGCGGAGGAAAAGGGGCCAACCAGGCCGTGGCAGCTGCAAAACTGGGCTCAAAGGTAATGATGGTTACGAAGGTAGGCGATGATATTTTTGCCGATAACACCATCCAAAATCTTGAACGCTATGGAATTGATACAGAATTTACAAATAAGGTTCCCGGAAGCTCCAGTGGGGTTGCACCAATCTTCGTAGATCCAGATTCTCATAATCGCATTTTAATCATTAAAGGTGCAAATAAATATCTTTTACCAGAGGATGTAGATAAAGCAGCAGATAAGCTTAAGACATGCTCTTTAATTGTGCTTCAATTGGAAATTTCCCTTGAAACCGTTTATCGGGCGATAGAATTTGGAAACGAGCACGGGATTCCTGTTATCTTGAATCCAGCGCCTGCTGCGAAAAATTTAGATTTTAACTATGTATGTAAATGTGACTTTTTCGTTCCAAATGAAAGTGAACTGGAAATCTTGACCGGAATGCCTGTTTCAACGGTTGAGCAAATTAAAGCTGCAGCAGCCAGTCTGGTAGATAAAGGAGTTACAAATGTCATTGTAACGATGGGAAGCCGTGGAGTAATGTGGGTAACCAAAAGCGGTGCTCATACGGTAGATTCATTTAAGGTAGAAGCTGTTGATACGACTGGTGCAGGAGATGCGTTTATTGGCTGTTTTGCTCATTATTATGTACAGAATAAGGATGTATTACAATCGATTAATATGGCAACCGCCTTTGCAGCATTAAGTGTCACAAAACGAGGCACTCAAAATTCTTACCCAAGTGTCGAAGAAGTTAGCCTATTTTTAAATAAATAAATGTCATAAGCAAGTTTTTTATTGTAGTTTGATAAATGAGAGGAAGATTTCCTTTATAGAGATAAAAAGTTAATACATCATTATATTAAAGCACCTATTAGTTCGAATTGTATTTTTATGATTATAAAAATATAGAAAATTCCTCAATTTGTGTTGATTTTACGAGTTTACACATTTATACTAAGTATGTGAAATGTTGAGCAAGTTAAATATACATACGGAGGATTGATTGGAATGAAAGCTGCTGTAGTGAGTGCAAAGAACCCTGGTAAAGTGGAATTAGTTGAAAAGGAACTGCCAAAGTTAAAACCCGGTCAAGCTTTAGTTGATGTAGAATATTGCGGAGTGTGTCATACAGACTTGCACGTAGCAAAAGGCGATTTCGGCGCAGTTCCGGGAAGAATACCTGGACATGAAGGAATCGGCATTGTGAAAGAAATTGCAGACGATGTTACCAGTTTAAAGGTAGGAGATCGTGTCAGCATTGCCTGGTTCTTTAAGGGATGCGGAACTTGCGAGTACTGTGTGACAGGAAATGAAACCTTCTGCCGCAGCGTACAAAATGCCGGTTTCACGGTTGATGGAGCAATGGCTGAACAATGTATCGTAGAAGCGGACTATGCAGTTAAAGTACCTGAAGGACTAGATCCAGCTCAAGCAAGCAGTATTACTTGCGCAGGTGTAACTTGCTACAAAGCAATCAAAGTTTCTGATATTAAACCTGGTCAATGGATTGCTATCTATGGCTGTGGTGGATTAGGTAACCTTGCGATCCAATATGCGAAAAATGTATTTAACGCAAAGGTAATTGCAGTGGATATTAATGATGATAAATTGGCATTGTCCAAAGAAGTAGGAGCAGACCTTGTATGTAATCCATTAACAGATGGAGATGCAGGTGAGTGGATTCAGGAGAAAGTTGGAGGAGCTCATGCTGCAGTTGTTACAGCTGTTTCCAAAGTTGCCTTTAACCAGGCTGTTAACTCTGTTCGTGCCACGGCTAAAGTTGTTGCAGTAGGGTTACCTCCTGAAACAATGGATTTGGCTATCGTGAAAACCGTATTGGATGGTATTCAAATCGTTGGTTCCTTAGTTGGTACACGTAAGGATTTAGAAGAAGCCTTCCAATTTGGAGCAGAGGGCAAAGTAGTGCCAATCGTTGAAACAAGATGCTTGCATGAAGTAAATGATATTTTTGAAGAAATGGAAGCGGGTAAAATCCAGGGCCGTATGGTCATCGATATGCACAAACACGAATAATTCCAATCAATAACCTTAAAAAATATACTCAAGCAGTCTTACATTCAATCAAGGATGTAAGGCTGTTTTTTTTGTACCTTTTTAGATATTTGGGAGCTTAGTACATTAAAATCATGCTTACGTTAATAGGATTATTTCCCCAAAAACAAAGACGATGTGAAGCTGGTTGATGTACTGTAGAAATATATATAAATCTAATGTATGTGTTCAGTATCCTAAATAAATATAAAAAACTTCCAATATTTGAAACCTTTTTAGGGAAATTCATCACTAATAGACAGAAGGGGGCGAGAAAGTGGATTACAAGGAAGAGCAGAGGCTGGTCAAGAAAGCTATAAAGGGGAATAAAAAGAGCTTTGAACGATTAGTTAAGCAGCATTATGAAAGAATATATCGAACGGCTTATATATATGTTAACAATCAGGAGGATGCATTGGATGTGGTTCAGGATGCAACATATCAGGCCTTTATCTCAATTCATTCTTTGAAACATCCTGAGTACTTCATGACTTGGCTCACGAAAATTATCATTCGCTGTGCTGGACAAGTGGTCAAAAAGAGAGGAACTGTTATACCTTTCTCGGATGAAATATTAATAGGTATGATTCCGCAATCGGAGGAAAAGAAAGAAGTTGATTGTGGAGAATTAATGGATGCTTTGGTCCAAATTAAAGAGAATTATCGGACAAGCATTCTTTTGTTTTATTATCATGATTATTCTATTAAAACAATCAGCACTATTATGCAAATACCTGAAGGAACCGTTAAAACCAATTTAAGCAGAGGGAAAGAGGCACTAAAAAAAATCTTAAATGAGGAGGGATTCGACCATGGAAGAAAAGGATTTAAAGAAGGCATTTAACCAAATACCAGTACCTAAAGAAAGTGTGTTTAAGGCCATTGATGATGGGTTAAAGCAGGGAAATGAAAAAAAGAGACCACAGACGATGAAGAGAAAACTTCTATACGGGGGAGTGGCTTCTATAGCAATTCTATCTTTGACAATCAGTTCAGGGTTTATCCATCCAACGATGAACAAAGTACTCGCAAAAACTCCTTTAGTAGGTCAAATATTTAAAGATTTTGAAGATTCCCTTGGAACAGAATTAGCAAAACAAAACCTGGTTTACGAATTAAATGAGACCAGTACTAGTAAGGGAGTTAATGTAACCCTGACTAATGCATATTTTGATGGGTATATTGTTTCGATTACAGGACATGTAGATGGCAATCTAAGAGAGCAAAATCCAGGAGAGAGCGATGAGTTAAGTATGGATGGAAATTTCGAGAATTATGAAGGGGATGCTGATCCCTGGCTTAATGGGCAATCAACTGCTTTTAAGAAAAAAGGAGATGGGTTTGATTTTCAAATGACTTTAAATTATCCATATGAGGAATTAAAGGAGAATTTTAATTTGCCAATCATGATCCATAGCATTAATGGGACTAAAGGAGAATGGAATTTCTCGGTTCCGATTAAACAAAAAAAGAATAAAGCTATCGCATTAGATTACACAAAAAACTATCCGAATGAAAATGTCCAAATTAAAGTTAATGAATTGCTTTATGGAAGCATTACATCGACTATTATGTTTGAAACAAAAACAGAGTATGAGAATGATGATATATTTTTAGGGAAGGCAACTGACAATAAGGGGAATAGGTTGGATATTGGAAATCCTGTAAAAGTTAATAAGAAAACAAATGGTAAAGTACGTGAATTTCGAACGATAGAGAATTTAGATCCAGATGCTAAATCCATCACTTTCTATCCACATTTAAGTCTATCAGAACCTTCAGCAGAAAAAAAACTAGCGGCAGGTACGTCCTTTACATTGAATAGTCAACGTTCTGATAAGTCGATCCGAGTTAATGGTATCAAACATGAAAAGGATCAATTGATTGTTGACTATAATTTATATGGATTTCCTAAGAGTCTTAAGGGAGAAAAATATGAGAATTTGCTCGATACTTTAGGGTATGTGTTTAATATAATTGATCAAAGGTTTGTGGATACAGACGAGGATTATACACCATATATAGATCGTAACCATGTTAAAGTCCTTGATAAAGATACAATGCATTTTCAATCAGTATTTGATTTAAGTGGAGAAGTTGTATATGAGGGGGATATCATTCAAAAAATCAACAATTTTGAAATGGATCATGCTATTATGCAGTTTGATTTTTATCCATTTTTAGAGAGAGTTGAGCTTGATCCTTTCACAGTGAATATACCGCAGAATAAGGAGGAAATCGAGAATCATAAATAAAAATCGTTTTGAAACTATATTGGCTAAGTTCGGTATCGCTGGACTAAGTTTTCATTTAATACAGAAATGCTATGGATAAAAAATGCACTCCAATTGTTAAGTGTGATCTAACAACTGGAGTGAATTATTATTTTTAGTTTTGCTCTATTATCATAATCTCTTCTTTTTATGATAGTTATATATGATAATCAATAAGACAAACCATAATGGTGTAAGCAGCATTGCTAAGCGTGTTTCCGCAGCAATGAGCATTACAATCAGTATGAAAGCAAACATACCTAGGATTACATAATTTATAGTTGGTGTTAATGGAGCTTTGAATGTAGATTTAGCTCTTAAATCAGGTCTCGTTTTTACATATTTGATATGCGAGATTAAAATAATGCTCCATACCCAAATGAAACAGATGGCGCTGATTGTTGTAACGATTGTAAAGGCCTGCTCTGGTATCAGCTTGCTAAGCAGTGCACCGACAGAAACGACAATAGTAGAAGTTACTAATGCATTGCTCGGTACATGGTGCTTATTTAATTTTGAGAATCTTTTTGGTGCTTCTTTATGATTGCTTAAGTTGTAAAGAATGCGGCTGGTTGAAAACAATCCGCTGTTTGAAGCAGAGGCTGCGGATGTTAATACAACAAAGTTGATAATACCTGCCGCCATTGGAATACCGATTAAGGCGAAGACACCTACAAATGGACTGCTTGTTGCACTTAATTGATCCCAAGGATTGATGCATAAAATAACAAATAAGGCACCTACATAAAACAGCAAAATCCGTACCGGTATTTTGTTGATAGCAGATGGAATGTTTTTTCGCGGATTAGCTGTTTCAGCAGCAGATACACCAATAAGTTCTACTCCAACGAAGGAGAAGACAACCATTTGCAGTGATAGTAAGAACCCGGATATTCCATTCGGGAACATGCCGCCATGATTCCAAAGGTTAGAAACAGAAACAGTTCCGCTATCTGTTTCAAATCCAATCACAAGCAGTACGATTCCTACGACAATAAGTGCAACAATAGTGACGACTTTAATAATGGCAAACCAGAATTCTAACTCACCAAATAGTTTGACGGTTAATAGATTTAATCCTAATAGAATGACTAAACAAATGATAGCAGGCACCCACTGCGGGATATCAAACCAGTATTGTGTATATAAACCAACAGCAATAATATCGGCCATGGCCGTCATAATCCAGCAGAACCAATACGTCCAGCCAGTCACAAATCCAGCCCATGGACCCAAATAATCAGCTGCAAAATCGATAAATGATGTATGATTTGTATTGGATAAAAGTAATTCACCCAATGCTCTCATAACAAAAAATAGAGCTACTCCGATAATCAGATAAGAAAATAGGATGGATGGACCGGCTAAATGAATGGATTTGCCGGAGCCTAAAAATAAGCCGGTTCCAATTGTGCCCCCAATTGCAATTAATTGTACATGACGATTTTTTAAATCCCTTTTTAACTCTTGCTTAGCCAAGTTGCATGCCCCCGTTTAATCTTAGATGTCTAAAACAGGCACCTAGTAAAATAGATATTTATCATTTTTCTCGCTTTATTTAGATACTATGTCTCACCTCACTATTGATATTGGACAATAAAAAAAGAGATTGGTTGTCTCCAATCTCTAAAAGGGCAAGAATAACAAAAATCGTTACCATTCTGTCCTTTTGCCTGAGATTGTGAATCCTTCGGCGCTGTATAAATACAGTCTCTCCAGAAGCTGCTCCCGCCATAGTTTTATCCACAGCGATCAAAGCGTGCTATATTAAATTATTAATTCTCAGAGTATGTTAACTTATTAACATAATTCTGAAAAAATGTTATGAAAAAAATGCTATCACTAAATTATTATGTTGTCAAACTAAGTACATGTAATTAAATGATTTGTTGAAGCATATGGAAGAGCCCAAGATTTACTTGATATAAATATAAACCATATGCTTTTGAAATGATTAACAGCAAGGGAACATTACGATATTACCTTCACAACTATTGATATAGCTTTATCAAGCGGTGAACTAGAATTAGGTGGTGTGGTATCTGAAATACTTGCTTTTGAACAATCAATTAATGATACTAAACAAGCTTCAGTTCTGATAAACAATTACTATAAGTATTAAATAGTAAAGAAAGGTACTAGGTCTCTCTCTTTTTTGTTTACTATTTTAAACATCTTGAGGATCATTCCTTTAGAAATATAAGCATGGCAATGAGGTTAAGTGGAAGGCCAGAATCGAAAGCTCTCTTTTCCATGTTTATTTTAACAGTAGCGCAATTCTTTCTGAAAAAAGACCAAATCACTCGAGGATTTGGTCTTTAATCTACTTTATTAAAAGGCAAATTGAAATTTAGAGTTCATCCGCTATCCCCAGCAGGATAATACCGAAGATAACAACTGCGATGATCATGTATTGTTTTTTAGTCAGTTTCTCTTTTAGGAAGATTCGTGACAGGATAATTGAAAAGATACTGTAAGAAGCAATCAATGGTGCTGCAATAATTGCATAGCCTGATGCCATGGCAAATACGTAGAAAAATTGACCAATCGTTTCCAAAATAGCTGCTATCCCTTTATCGCGCTCTTTAAATACATGGAAGGATTCCTTCTTAATAAAGCGAAGATAGATAAAACATACGGCAGCGCATAGGAAAAAGGTATATTCATACGCAAGCAAAGCTGAATTTTCGCTGATTAAATTCAATTCATCCAGATAGATGGCATCCGCAAATGTAGCAAGTCCATCAATAATGCAATATAAAATTGGGAAGATAATAGCCAAAAAACCAATTTGGTATTTTTTGTCGATATGCTCAGAATTCAGTCGACGAGCTTCATCTTCTGCTCTTTTTTCCAGAACGGCAATCCCCACAATCCCAAGAGTGATAATGATAATCCCAAGCACTTCAATGATACTTAGCTCATGAGTGAAAAAAATGAAGAGCAGAATGCTTGTTACAACACCTGAGGAATTCTGGATTGGTGAGGCGATGGACAATTCAATATAGCGCAAACCAATATACCCAAATGCCATAGATAGGATGTATAAAGCAGATACAGGTAAATAATGGATCATTTCCATTGGATTGAACTGTATATCTTTTATAATCATATAGGCTGTTGCATGAATTCCCATGACAAGACCAACCATGATGATAATTTTAATATGGCTGTACTTGTCGTTGCTGTCTGATCCCTTTTTATAAAATAGGTCAGCACCACCCCATGCTAAAGCTGTTAGTAGTGAAAAAATAAACCACATAACGATTCTCCTTGTTGAAGTTTAATAAGCTTTCTGAACCCCGTATAACAAGACATACAAAATCGTTTACTCAAGTGAGAAGACGTTACTGCTGCTATTGCTAAACGGAGAGCAGAGCTATGAATAAAAATGAATATTAATAGAGTCACAGAGTCAAGAATATAATTTCCTTGTAAACTGTGTCAAGGGATTTAAAGGATGAAACTATAATAGAAGTGTGCATTTAATATAACAATAGTAATGAAAGGGCTATCTTTTTGTTTTTCTTAATTTTTCAAATATAATAGCAGGAGAATTAACAAATATAGAAGAGGATGGAAAGTTCGCTAAACAGGGGAGTTGGCCATGTTAGATTTAGTCCCAATTATGCTTGAAAAGGTAGGCATTATTGTCATTATAGCGTTTTTAATTTCTAAAATGAATTCCTTTCGCCAAATCATTCACCCAGACCATAATCTAAATGAGCAGTTGAAATTATTTCTATTATTCGGCATGTTTGGGGTTATTAGTAATTATACTGGAATAGAAGTTTATCATTCTATGGTTGAGGAGAATAGATGGCTTTCAGCTATTGGAGAAGATAGTGCCATTGCTAATACAAGAGTGATGGGTGTTGTGATAGGTGGATTATTGGGAGGTCCCGTTGTTGGAGGAGGAGCTGGCCTGATAGCCGGTATACACCGGTATACATTGGGAGGGTTTACTGCCTTTTCCTGCGCCCTTTCTACCATCCTGGCCGGAATATTGGCAGGGTATATAGGCAACAGAAGAAAAAGGAGCGGGGGTCAGATAACGCCATTGTTTGCTGCAGGTATCGGGATGTCCCTCGAAGCTCTGCAAATGGTGATCATCCTAGCTACTGCCAAACCTCTTGAGCATGCATGGAGCCTCGTGCAGTTTATCGGTTTGCCGATGATCACCATGAATGGATTCGGAACACTGTTGTTCATGCTGATCGTTCAGTCCATAAAGCGTGATGGAGAGATAGCACGTGCGAATCAAACCAATCAGGCATTTTTAATTGCGGACCAGACTCTGCCACATTTTCGTCAGGGCTTGAACACCCAATCATGCAAAGAAATATCGAAAATTATGCTTAATTTAACCGATGCGGATGCTGTCTCTATCACGGATGAACATTTGGTTCTCGCTCATTTGGGGGCAGCCTCTGATCATCATAAACCTAGCGTAAAGCCGAGTACTGGGCTGACTAAGAAAGTACTTGAATCAGGATATGTATCAATAGCTAAATCGAAGGAGGAAATCGAGTGCAGGCATAAGGACTGTCCGCTCGTAGCTGCCATCGTTCTCCCTTTAAAAGTGAATGGGGAAATCTCAGGAACCTTAAAATTGTATTATACAAAGCCGGATAAATTAGACAGAGTTCAGCAGCAGTTAGCAGAGGGGCTGGCTAATTTATTTTCCACTCAGCTTGAGCTGGCGGAAGCGGAACGGCAGGCTAAGCTTTTAAAGGACGCTGAGATAAAAGCCTTGCAGGCTCAGATTCATCCACACTTCTTATTTAATAGTCTAAATACGATATCTGCCCTATGCCGGACTGATCCTGATAAAGCTCGTAAACTACTATTAGAATTAAGTTTATTTTTTCGAGGCAATTTACAGGGAGCCAGACAGTTGCAGATTCCGTTAGAAAAAGAGCTGGAAAATGTAAAAGCTTATTTATCTTTAGAGCAAACGCGTTTTCCTCACAAATATGAAGTTAATTTTGATATAGAGAAAGGATTAGAAAATGTATTGATTCCCCCATTTTTATTGCAGCCTTTGGTAGAGAATGCGATTCATTATGCATTTCCACAAAGAAAACAGGTTGGGAAAATTAATATACAAGTGTGCTCAAATGGCAATTATATGAGAATGATTGTTGCGGATAATGGTCAGGGGATTGTGGAAGAAAGATTGAAAAATCTGAGCAGGCAGGTTGTACCGTCAGCCGGTGGAAATGGTACAGCTATTTTTAATATTAGTGAACGCTTAAAAGGTATTTATAATAACCAAGCCCATTTTAAGGTTGATAGCAAGGTGGGTGAGGGCACCACTGTTAATATCTTAATCCCGCTGGAAAGTAAAGGAGGTGACGAGCAGGATGCTGCGAGCCTATGTAGTGGATGATGAACCATTAGCCAGGGACGAGTTGAAATATTTACTGGCACGAAGCAAAGAAGTGGATGTCTTGGGTGAGAGTGATTGTATAGAAGATGCATTACGTGATATTCCACTGTTAAAGCCGGATATTGTTTTCTTAGATATTGAATTAGCGGGAGAGAACGGATTACATTTAGCCGCTAAACTAGAAGGGTTAAACCCAGTTCCAGCAATCGTTTTTGCCACTGCCTATGACGAGTATGCTCTTCAGGCTTTTGACGTGAATGCGGTAGATTATCTTTTGAAGCCCTTCAGTGAAGAACGTATTCACAAAACGCTGGACAAAGTTAAAAAGCTTCATTTACACACAAAGGAGCCTGAAAAAGTGGATACCAGTAATCTTCAATGTAAGGGAAAAATAGCTGTTATGACAGAAGAAAAAATTATATTGCTTACATGCAATGATATCGTATTCTTAGAATCATACGAAGGAAAGTGTAAAATCCAGGCTGTTAATCATCTTTATAAAGTAAGTGAGGCACTGATTGGATTGGAAAAAAAATTGCCCAAAACACAGTTCTTTCGGGTACATCGAAGCTATCTTGTGAATATCGATCATATCGTGGAGATATTACCATGGTTTAATTCAACCTATAACTTACGTATGTCGGATGGTTCCGAGGTTCCGGTCAGTCGAACCTATGTAAAGGAGCTGAAACAATTAGTAGGAATATAGGATTGATTTGCTATTCATTAGTTGTAAGTTGTAATTCATCCCAGTTATTTTGCGGTTCATTTTGAAAATGAGGTGTAAGAGTTTTCATTTGATACTATGAGAGTATAATACGTATGCAAAAAAGGGGGAACATTGAAATGAATGCGATTACAATTGTTATTGGCTCGATTTGTATCCTTTTAATAGCCTATCGTTTGTACGGGACATTTATGGCGGCTAAGGTGTTGAAATTATCTAATGATAAACCAACACCAGCTGAAAAGCTTGAGGATGGTCAAGACTATGTGCCAACAAATAAATGGGTAGTATTTGGACACCATTTCGCAGCCATTGCTGCTGCAGGCCCATTGGTTGGGCCGATTCTGGCAGCTCAGTTTGGTTATTTACCCGGGCTGATTTGGCTATTGGTTGGGGCAGTAATTGGAGGAGCAGTTCATGATACAGTTGTGCTCTTTGCCTCTATGCGCAGAGATGGTAAATCATTATCCGAGGTAGCAAAAGAAGAACTTGGACCTGTAGCAGGATTCTGTACAGGATTGGCCATGCTATTCATTATCACCATTACGATGGCAGGTTTGTCATTGGTTGTACTTGGAGCACTTGAAAGAAACCCATGGGGTACATTTGCGGTAGGAATTACAATTCCGATTGCGATGTTAGTGGGAATCTATCATAAAAAGACAGGGAATTTAAAAGTCCCGACGACCGTTGGATTTATCTTAATTATGCTAGCAATTTTCTTTGGTCCACAAATTCAGGGAACATGGTTAGGCGATTTCCTAACGCTTGAAAAGAGCACTCTTGCTATTATTTTACCAGTCTATGCCTTTTTCGCTGCTGCACTTCCTGTTTGGTTATTGCTTGCACCACGTGATTATTTAAGTACATTTATGAAAATAGGAGTTTTCGCAGCACTTATTATTGGTGTATTTATCGTTAACCCTTCAGTTGAGTTTCCTGCTATTATTCCAGATTTCATTAACGGTGGAGGTCCCATTGTGGCGGGCCCAGTATGGCCGTTTATTTCAATTACAATTGCCTGCGGTGCCATTTCAGGCTTCCATGCTTTTGTTGGATCAGGTACGACTCCGAAAATGGTCAGCCGTTGGAGTGATATTAAAGGCATAGCCTTTGGTGCGATGCTAGTAGAATGTTTAGTGGCTATTATGGCATTGATTGCTGCAGTTGCTCTTCAGCCTGGTGATTATTTTGCGATTAACTCATCACCTGAGGTCTATTCAACATTGGGAATGGAAACAGTCCATTTAGATAGATTGGAAGAAGCAGTAGATATGGACCTTGAGGGAAGAACAGGTGGAGCCGTAACACTTGCTGTCGGTATGACAGAAATCTTTACCAGTGTACCATTCTTCCAACACTTGGCCTCCTATTTCTATCAATTCGTAATTCTGTTTGAGGCGGTATTTATTTTAACAGCGATTGATTCAGGAACCAGGGTTGCCAGATATCTCATCCAGGACTTCTTTGGAGACTTTATTAAACCTTTGAAACGAACAGATTCTCTTGGAGCTAACATTTTTGCCAGTGCATTAGCCTGCTTTATTTGGGGATATCTATTATTCTCTGGAGATATCAGTTCCGTCTGGGCACTGTTTGGAGTATCCAACCAGTTGATGGCGTCAATCGGATTGATTGTTGGAGCTACCGTTGTCTTGAAAATTGCAGAGAAACGCTGGTATATGATGACATGCTTAGTCCCATTGGCGTATCTATATGTTACGGTTAATGTAGGTGGATTCTGGATGATTAAGAATGTCTATCTGAATCCGGATGCAGGTGGATATAATGTATTGAACGGTGTTCTATCCATTATCATGCTTGCGTTAGGTGTTGTGATTATGGTGGCTTCCATCATGAAATGGATTAAGCTATCCAAACAGCCGCAAGCCCAATTGGTTATACAGTCTGAGAAAGAACTGACGAAAACGATGTAAATAATAAACAGGTAAAGGGTCCGAATAACTGGTCTCTTTACCTGTTTTTTTATGCTCAAATGAATTTTAATGAAGCTTAACGGAGAGGGATTTTAAGAAGGGAAGGCCCGATAATGTAAGAATCAGTTTTTCCTTTTTTCGTACATTTTTATGAATATAAAATAATACTTGATCGGATGTAATTTGATAATAATGATTCAGAGTTTTAGGTTTACCAGGCAATGCTACAAGTTCCTGAACACCGGGTCCACAGCAGGCTTTAACATCTAAGTTTTTAATGATTACTTGATTCCCTTTGGATGCAATCCACTTTTTTGATTCATCGTCCATTACAATAATCATTTTGGTGCCTCCTTCAAGTGAGGTATGTTCTTAACTATAATGGATGGGATTTTAGTTTCCTATAAAAATGCATTATAATAGAGTGATATAAGCTTTTTATAGATTGTTGAAGAGAATACAACAGAATGGGATTGGTGGAGCCAATTTTTATATACACATATGCATGCAGTTCAGAGGAAGAACCTTTATGCAAAATGGAATTCAGGGCGTTGTTTGATATGAATCCTGATGATTTTGTTTTTAAAAGTACAAGAAAAGTCGATCCAAGCCGAAGTCCCTTTATTAGGGAAAGAATAGAAGTCCTGACCGAAGGGGATAGTTTGGAGGCCCTTTATCACAAGGCAGGCAAACTTTCCTTCCCGGATCAGACATTCAAAACAATCTTTGTGAAAACGAATGATCTAGAGGATAAAGTTAGCTTTAGTCAACGAAGAAAGATTGAACGGGAAATCGGATTAAAAATCCAGGGTGAAGCTGATTTGGAGAAGCCGGATATCGTTCTTGGCATCATTACTTGCGGCGGTAAATGGTATGTAGGTATTTATGAAAAAAATGAAGCGGTCTGGTTGCATCATCAAAAGAAACCACGAGAGTATTCGACAGCTCTCAGTACTAGAATGGCAAGAGCAGTTGCTAATATCGCGGTTCCCAACCCTGTTGGTGTGAAAGCGATTGACCCATGCTGTGGAATTGGGAATGTACTGGTGGAAGCCTTGTCAATGGGGATTACGATATGTGGACGTGATATCAAGCCATTGCCAGCTATTGGTGCCAGAGAAAATGTAGCTCATTTTGGATATAGCTGTGATATTGCAATAGGGGCAATTGAGGAAGTTACCGACCATTATGATGCAGCTATCATTGATTTACCCTATAATTTATGCCATACAGCGAGCCCGCAAGAACAATTATCAATTTTAACGCATGCAAATCGCATTGCAGACAGAATTGTTGTTGTTACCGGGGAACGAATTGATGACATGATTAAGGAAGCTGGCTTAACTATACAGGATCGATGTGAAGCGAAGAAGATTGGGTTTACAAGAGAGATTTTGTTATGTTATTAGATTAATAAATAAAAATGAGGGTGGCATGATTTTTGCCACCCTCTTATTCTATATACTTTTAAACATCTACACGCTTAACGAAGAAAGAAACTACCAATCCGATTATGGAGGCAATCAAAGCAAATAGAAAGGCGTTTTGCACACCGGCTGTCAAAGCTTCAGAGGCAGCAAGCGGATTATTGGGATCAGCTGTAGCCAAATAGCTTGCCTGGCCAGCTGACATGATGCTAACAGCAACTGCTGTCCCAATCGCCCCTGCAATTTGCTGAAGTGTATTCATGACAGCAGCTCCATCAGGGTAATACTGTCTTGGCAACTGGTTTAACCCATTTGTTTGCGAAGGCATCATAATCATGGCAACCCCAATCAACATGCATGTGTGCAAGATGATAACCGTTAATTGGGTAGTTTCAGTTGTTATATTAGTAAATAAGTAGGTAAATATTGTTGTTAATATAAAACCGGGAATAACCAAGTATTTTGGCCCGAAGGTATCAAATAATTTCCCCGTAATTGGTGACATAATTCCATTCACAATACCGCCAGGCAATAAGACAAGGCCGGCTGCAAAAGCTGACAATAACATTCCGCCCTTTAAGTACATAGGCAATAGAATGGATGAGGATAAGATGATCATCATACCCAGGAATACCATTAAAAGTCCAATAGAGAACATAGGGAACTTAAATACGCGTAAATTAAGCATTGGCTGTTCCATTTTAAACTGGCGGAAAGAGAATAGGATAAGGCTGAGTGCCCCAACAATAATCGGTAAAAGAACAGCTGGGTCGCTCCATGAGCCAGCACCCTCCCCGGCACTGCTGAAACCAAAGACGATTCCTCCAAAACCAATGGATGAAAGAATAATAGACAGAATATCTATTTTTGGTTTTGTGATGGTTGATACATTTTGCATATAGATGAGACCATATACGAATGTAAAAATAAGCAAAGGTAAGCATAGCCAGAAAATCGATTGCCAGCCCAGACTGTCTACGATTAATCCTGATAGGGTTGGACCGACAGCAGGTGCAAACATAATGACAAGCCCCATCATCCCCATAATTGTTCCGCGTCTATGAGGTGGGTATATAACCATAATAACATTTGTCATTAACGGTAGTAATAGACCTGTTCCTATAGCCTGAATGACACGTGCTAGAAGGAGTATTTCAAAATTAGGTGCCAAAGCTCCTACTAATGTTCCTACAATAGAAAAAATGAGAGAGGCACTGAATAATTGTTTGGTAGTAAACCATTGAAGAAGCAATGCTGTTACAGGCACAAGAATACCAAGTACAAGTAAGTAACCGGTTGTTAACCATTGAACGACATGTGGTTCAATGCGAAAGTCCTCCATAATATTGGTGAATGCCATATTTAAGGCAGTTTCACTAAAGAGTCCGATAAAAGCACCAATCATTATAGCAATCACGATTGGAAGTGGCTTAATCTGCTTATTTTCTAAGTTTGTAGCATGATTATTACTCAAATAATATTCCCCTTTCATTATGTATAATTACTAGACCAGTCTATATAATATGCTGATTAAGGATATACATTTATGGTTGCTCATTTCTTTAATATATCGGGCAGACATTTAGAGATGTTTAGTAAAGGCTGTCCATTTAAATTGGTTAGCGAACGGGTGATGGCTCCTTCGATCATTGAATTAACCAATAGACTTAAACGGTACGCTTTTTCTGGTTCAAAGCCATCTTGAAGCATTTTATCATAATAAATTGTTTCCCAACCTTCAAATGCTGCCTTGCACGCTTTGCGTAAAGGTTCGCTCATTAAGGAAGTTTCCGCTGCCAATAATCCAATTGGTAAACCTTCAAAAAGGTCATTTTTATTGAAATGTTGAGCGATTTTTTCAATATGATATTGGAATGCCTCTAAGGCATGATCATACTGATTCATGGCCAGCTTAATATCATTTTCAATTTGAACGGCCATTTTATTGACTGCTTCTACGGCCAGTTGTTCTTTACCATCAGGGAAGTGATAATATAAAGACCCTTTAGGGGCACCGCTTTCCTTCAGAATTTGATTTAAGCCTGTTGCATGATATCCCTGTATGTTGAAAAGGCGAGTAGCAGCCTCTAAAATTTTTTGACGCGAGTCCATTTTTGCACTCACATGAAATCCCTCTTTTCAAGTATAATGACTGGTCTATATAAATGAGTGACTGTTTCATTCTATAAGATGGCTGTATTTTATGTCAATCATTCGTTGCAGGTATATTTTTTCGAGAGTAGATAGATTAGAAAGGGTGGTTGAGGTTATAAATTGGTTTTTCCAATGAAAAGAGATGAGTAGATGGGGTTGTAATAGAAACGGTCCCTTAAGGCTAAGGGACCATCATAACTTTAAGCAGCTAATAGCTGTTTCTTGATTAATATTTCTCGATCGGCAGCATAAACAGGGCGATAGCCGTTTGTAAGTAGGTTTTTAATATAGATTTTATTATAGATAAAGGCGAAAACGCCGCTTGTTAGCAATGCGCCTAATCCAAATAGAAAAAGATTGATTGTGATGGATATACCAAGCATAATAATCGCCCAATTATAGTCTTTGCGAAATAAAGCAGGGAATATTCCAAAAAAGAGAGTAGTCCAACTGAAGCCAAGCTTGACCTCTTTTATAATGCCATCCTTGTTTATTAGAGATATTTTCATACAATCACTCCTGGTTCATATAGTTCCATCATAAAAGAATTTTTAAAATGAATACATGGTAGTTTATAGAAGCATGTGTATGGTATGCAGGTAATTTGAGTAATAGAGAAATATCTATTATATAGGATTAAGGGCCGAACAGAATGAGGGGAATGGTAGGTATAGGAGCTCTTACTTTGGCAAACTCATAATAAGAAAAACGGACAGCGACTAGAACTCGCTGTCCGTTTCGTATAGCTGTATCGATTTTTACCAATCCCAAAGCAAGACGAACATGGAACCGAAGATGGTAACTAGGGCTACAAATAATGCATAAAGGATATTGGTATAGAGTGTTCTTCTTTCCTTGGATTCATTAATATGCATGAACAGGAATATCTGCAAACTTGCTTGTAAGCCAGCTGTGATAAGCAAAATAGCCATTTTAAATCCAAATGATATCTCCAGGAAAAGAACTAATAATGCTGCCACTGTTAGAGCGATGGATGATAAAAATCCTATGATATGCTCTTTAGGGAATAACTTAGCCATTTTACATCAGTCCTTTCAGGTAGACGAAGCTGAAGATGAAAATCCAAACAACGTCCAGGAAGTGCCAGTACAGTGAAAAAATAAATGCTTTATTAGCAGTAAGGTGATTAATTCCGCGTCTGCTCACTTGAATCAGAATAGCGATTCCCCATAGAATTCCTCCGGTTACGTGGGCTCCGTGTGTTCCAAGCAATGTAAGTAATGCAGAAGTGAAGCCGCTTGTTTGGATGGAAGCTCCTTCGTGTACATAATGGAAGAACTCATAAATTTCAATGCCTAGGAAGGCTAATCCAAGGACAAGCGTAATCGAGAACATAACCATCATTGCTTTTTTCATGCCCATCCGCATAGCGTGAATCGCGATCCCAATCGTAAAACTACTTGCCAAAAGAATAAAGGTTTCAGCTAAAACCCCACCAAGAGCGAAGATATCGCTCCCGGAAGGCCCATCACCTGTACGATTTTCCAGTACAAAGTAGACAGTAAACAGTGTAGCGAATAATACGATCTCTGCTCCAAGGAAAATCCAGAAGCCCAGTATCTTAAGCTGATTTTGTTCAGTACTATATTCCAATGGTTGAGAGGCATCTAATTTCATTCTGTCTCACCTCGCAATTTTCTTTCTTCTTCTTCAATTTCTTTCACAGATATATGGAACCCATGATCATCATTGAAGGAACGTACAAACATCAAATAGATAATTGGAACCGCAGCGATAATGGCTGGAATCCACATACTAAATACCATAAAGAATCCCCAGAAGAAGAAGGCCACTGCCATTAGAAACGGTTTAAAGTCACTGCTAGGCATGTGTATTTCTTCGATTTTTCGTGTGAACAGATTATGTGTACCTTTTTTGTGATCCCACCAGGAATCTACAGAATCCACTTCAGGAGTAATGGCAAAGTTATAGGCTGGAACAGGTGTTTTTGTTGCCCATTCCAATGTACGGCCACCCCATGGATCTGAGTCTCCTTTTAGTCTTGGAGCATAACGGAAGCTCCAGTAGAAGCTATAAACGAGAACGATGAATCCAATTGCTAAACCTACAGCACCTAATGATGCGATAAGGTTCAATGGTCCATACCCAGTTTCTTCAGAGTACGTATACATTCTGCGGTTCATCCCTTTAAGTCCCAATGCGAATAGAGGCAGGAATGTGACATTGAATGAAATAGAAATAATCCAGAATGCGATTTTTCCTAATTTCTCGTCTAATTTGAATCCAAAGATTTTAGGGAACCAGAAATACATACCCGCCAGTACCCCAAACACTGTACCCGGTATTAAAACATAGTGGAAATGGGCTACCAAGAACATTGTATTATGATATTGATAATCCGCACTTGCCATCGCTAGCATAACCCCTGTGACTCCACCAAAGGTGAAGATTGGTATGAATGCCAGGGCATACAGCATTGGCGTGGTAATTTCAATTTTTCCTTTATACATCGTAAGGAGCCAGTTAAATATCTTAACTCCTGTAGGTACAGCGATTAACATCGTAGTAATCGAGAAGAAGCTGTTTGCCATGGCACCTTGACCCATCGTATAGAAATGGTGAACCCATACAGTAAAGGATAGGGCAGAGATGGCAAGCATACTGAACACCATTGATTTGTATCCATACAGATTTTTTCTTGCGAATGTTGAAATAACCTCACTGAATATACCAAAGGCAGGAAGAATAACGATATATACTTCAGGATGGCCCCATACCCAGAACAGGTTAGCCCAAAGCATATCCATTCCGCCATCTTGCATAGTGAAAAATTGTGTACCAAACAAACGGTCAAACATCATTAAGGCAAGAGCTACTGTTAAAACAGGGAAAGCAAAAACGATAATGATGCTAGTGATTAAAATAGACCATGTGAACATTGGCATTTTCCATAGAGTCATACCAGGTGCTCTCATTTTTAAAATTGTAACGATAAAATTAACACCCGTTAGCAGCGTCCCAATACCGGCAATCTGAATCGCAATACTGTAGTAGTTATTTCCTACAGTTGGGCTGAATTCTATGCCTGCTAGCGGGAAGTAGGCTGACCATCCGGCATCCGGTGATCCACCAATAACGAACGAGATATTAAATAGCATGGCTCCGGCAAAGAATAACCAGAAGCTGATAGCATTTAAATAAGGGAAAGCAACGTCACGCGCCCCAATTTGAAGAGGCACAACAATATTCATTAATCCAATGATAAATGGCATTGCCATAAATAAAATCATAACCACGCCATGCGTTGTAAAGATTTCGTTATAATGCTGTGCATCAAGCAGTCCGTTTTCAGGCTTAGCCAACTGGCCACGCATTAATAAACCATCAACACCGCCGCGGAATAACATAACTAAAGCACAGAGAATATACATAACCCCAATACGTTTATGATCAACAGTGGTAAGCCATTCATCTTTAAGCCAGCGCCATTTCTTAAAATAAGTCAGGCCGATAACGATAGCCATCGATACGGCAACAATACTTACCATTGCGCCATAGATTAACGGGCCACCATGTACTATAAATTTATCCCAATCCAAGGTTGTAACTCCTTTCTTATGAAAGCTTTAATTTTAATGATTTGAATGATCTTCGTGCTCGGAATTACCTTTTTCTGTATCTTCATCAAACGTGTTGTCTGCTTCATCGCTCTCGTTTGATGGAGATGGGTCAGAACCATGATGATGTCCTTCCGGTGGAGGGCTGAAATCCAAGTGAGTAGAAGAATATGATTGTCTGCCGACGTGTGCTGTATCAAGCAGTTTTTCAAATTTTTCTTCTGTTAACTTACCTTCATTTGCTTTCACATCATTAACCCATTCCTCGAAATCATCTGGAGTCATAGACAGTGCTTCAAAATCCATATGAGCGTAGCCTTCACCACTGAAGTTTGCATTTCTTCCCATCATGGAAGCTGGTGCTTCAGCTACAAAGTTTAATTTTGTTACCATGTCACTCATGGCGTATTTCTGACCGCCAAGCTGCGGAATCCAGAAGCTTGTAATTGGTCCGTAAGAATATAGACGGAATTCTACAACTCTATTAGTTGGAATGTTTACATAGTTAACCGTTTCAATACCTTGCTCTGGATAACTGAAATGCCATTTCCAGTTTGAAGAAGCTGCGTAGATAACCAATGGTTTTTGATCTTCATAGCCTTTTGGCTTTCCTTCTACTTCAAATGTAGTTTTAACTGTGACTACAGCTAAAACGGCTACAATAATAATTGGTATGACTGTCCATGTTATTTCAAGCGCTTTGCTGCCTTCCATATGTGGAGGCTCGTAATCTTTTGGAGCTTTGGATGCTCGGTATTTATATAAAATAACGATAAAAAGTACATATACTACAAGCACAACAGCTGCCATTAAAGCCATTGAGAAAAGAATGGCATTGGATTGTGTTTTTGCAACAGGACCATTTGTGTCGAATACTACCCAGTCACATCCCGCTAACATAAGAATAGACGCCATCATGGAACCCAAAAGTGCCCATTTTTTATTCATATTTTTCCCCTTCCTAATGTAATAAGTAAATTTAAGCTATGTAAGGGAAATTCATGTAAATCTGCACACCTTGATAGTTATAATTTCCCTTGCTTGCTGCTATTTAGGCATAATTCTTCCTTTTTCCATAGCCCCTGATTTTCAATATAATAACTGAATTTAAAAATTACAAATATATGAAACTAAAAGAAGACATGGAAATCTTTAATTTTGACAAAGTTGTGAACAAATTAACAATTAATTATATTCTTAGAATTTATTGTAAAATCGGCACTTTAAAGTAGCATTTTTATGTGAATACTAGGATGTGAAATCTGCAAACGACTATTATATAGAAAAAGGCTTTCGATCAGTATCAAAAAGGCTTAAACTTATGAATAATCTAGATAAGTGAAACGGAGTTATACAATGAAAGAAAAGGATTATGATGAGTTATTACATATAAAAACAGTCGGTAATCAAACTGGATTTTATAATTCTTTGCATTATCACCGGTATGAACCGACTCCATATTGGATTTTACAAAGATTATTGGATGAGTATGATATTAATAGTGATGATCATATGGTCGACTTTGGATGCGGAAAGGGGAGACTAAATTTCTTTCTTCATTACAAAACAGGGGCATTTGTAAGTGGGGTAGAAATGAATGAACAATTTATTAATGAAGCTAAGGAAAATCTCAAGAACTATACTTACAAGGGGAAAGAGCGAATTCAATTTCACTGTTGTCTGGCAGAGGAGTTTGAGATTCGACCAACTGATAATAGGTTTTATTTCTTTAATCCTTTTACAATACAAATTTTCCGCCAGGTTCTAACGAACATCCTGTTATCCGTTGAAGAAACATATCGTGAGGTACACCTGATATTATATTATCCGTCTGAGGATTATATATATTTTCTTGAAAATCAATCCGTGTTTGAACTACACAAAGAGATTGTTCTAAATGAAACGAATCCGTTTGAGAGAATACTGATCTATCGGCTAGCTTATTAAATAGAAAAAGGCGTTCCAATTGGAATGCCTTTTTTCGTATAGGATATCAGAAGGTGTATGGAGGAGTGGTAGATTCAGTAATATAAACAACCAATTTGTAGCTCAGTAGGGCAACAGCCGGATACTTATCATTAAGTTGAACCTGGCTTTTTTTCGTCAAATGGTTCTACATGAACATGGACATGATATACTCCATGATCCTTCATTAAATCTTTTTCTACAAGAGTTGCAATATCATGGGCTTCTTTAATATTTAACGTGTTGTCTACCAAAATAATGATATCGATGACTTCATTATTTCCATAATTTCGTCCCATAATTTTTTTAATCCCTTTAACCCCTTCTATTTGGTCAATGGAATTTTGATAGAGTTTAATCTTAGATTCATCAAAGCCATCTGATAAGTAATGGGATGCTTCTCGAAATATATCCCAGGCAGTTTTGCAAATCAGTAACCCTACAAGTATGGCAGTAATTGTATCGAGGAAAGGCATATTTAGTTGGGAGCCGAATATACCAATTGCTGCTCCAATACTGACATACGCATCAGAAATATTGTCTTTGGCAGCCGCTTTAACGGAATGGCTGTTGATTCTTTTTGCTAGCTTTATATTATAGCGATAGACGAAGTACATGACGAGGGCAGAAAAAATCGCCGTGTATGCTGCTGTTATATCAGGTATATTTTTTTCCTTGCTTAAAATGGATTGGAATCCATCAGTTAGAACTTGGATACCTACTGTCATCATGATAAAAGAAGATAGGAGAGAGGCAATCGATTCACTTTTCCAGTGCCCATATGCATGATCGCTATCGGGAGGCCGTTGGGAAACTTTTAAACCTATTAATACAGCTACTGAGGCAATGATGTCAGTTATATTGTTAAGTCCATCTGCACGTAATGCTTCAGACTCACTTATATATCCAACAATCAGTTTTAATATGGAAAGAAATAAGTATGCAACAATACTTAGGATTGCTCCGCGTTCACCTAATTTAAGGTCCCTGTATTTTTGTTTCTCCAAAAAGGTCACCTCAAGTTCTTTATTGAATTCATCATTACTTATTAGTATAGAATAAATTCATAAAAAAAGAGCATCCAATTAATTAATCATTTGGAATAGTCTTATTTTTTTATTTCCCAATTAATTCACGCTGGTGCAATTCATTTAAGTTTTTTGATTTTCACTGACATTTTCAACCTATGAGGTAATTTAACTGTTTTTAATAATGATTCGACAACAACAAAAATGGCGTGATAAAGCAATTGAGGATTTTAAGCAAGGTCTAACAGGAATATTGACTAACCATCCAGTAATACAATAGATTGGAATTAGGAGACTACACCCAAGATACAGCATCCTGATGATAAATCCAATATCGGGGGTAATAAGGCGTATGAATCCATTTATGAAAGCCGCTGTTGAAGAAGCGTATGAAGGAATTAAACAAGGGCATGGCGGACCTTTCGGAGCTGTCATTGTCAAGGATGGGAAAATCATTGGAAAGGGCCATAATATGGTGGTTAAGGAGCTTGATCCAACCATGCATGGAGAAATAGTTGCGATTAAGGAAGCATGCCATCATGAAAATCATTTTGACCTATCCGGAGCAGAGCTTTATACAACGGCAGAGCCTTGTCCTATGTGCTTAGGGGCCATTCTTTGGGCAGGCATCACGACTGTTTATTATGGTTGTGATCGATTGGATACAGATAAAATAGGGTTTAGAGATGATGTCTTTTATAAAATGATTGACGGGAAGCTTTCATATGATTTACAGCGAGTTGATCATGAAGAATGTAAGGAATTATTCAAGGCCTATCAAGCAATCGAGAATAGAGTTATATATTAATAGCTAGACTAACTGATTAGGAAACTGAATAATTTTTTTAATCCAGGCTAGATGTTACCCTGCTATACATAACGACTAAGTCAGAAGAACAGAGATGGAGAAAACAATTCGTTTTCTCCATCTTTTTTACACAAGTACTATTTAAATTCCCCATACCATAACCTGCGATACCGGGTATACTCAACATTATTTAAAAATAACTGCAATGCTTGTAACATACCTGTAGTATCAGTAAAGAATCCTCAATTATTAAATACCTGTCAATAATGATTTTATAGGATAAAAGTGGGGATATTACAAAAAGAGGGACTTGATTTTCAGAATGTGGAAAAAAGAGAGATTTAAGCAGGACAGTTGATATATCAATATATTAAGTTAGGTGTACGCTATGTGCGAGGGATGTCTATTATCCTATCTCTAGTTGTCTGGTAGTTTATGGTTCAAATGTTACAAAAAACTCATGTTACGATGTCTTTGTCGATTAAACAAACATCATGACAGGAGGAGATTTACCGATGAAACGTAAACTTATCGTTACAGTTGCTGCAGCGGCGACGCTTTCCTTTACAGCTATGACAGGTGCGGAGGCAGCCTGTGTTACTTCTAAACCAAATACAACGACTTCATATAAAGTAATTGTTGGTGGAGGAATTATTAAATTACCAAGTGGATCTATTCAAATTCCGACTATCAATAAACCAAGTCAGGATACTAATTCCGGTTCAAATGATACAGTAGAACAAAATAAGCCAACTACAGATACTCCGACATTTGAAGAAGATAATTCAGATTCCAGTAATACAGAATCAAGCGATTATGAAGTAAGTGCATACGAGCAGGAAGTCCTTGATCTTACCAATGCGGAACGTGCTAAACAAGGATTAAAACCGCTAACCTTGGATACAGAGCTTAGCAAGGTGGCACGTATAAAATCAGAGGATATGCAAAAGAATAATTATTTCAGTCATACAAGCCCAACTTACGGATCTCCATTTGATATGATGAAACAATTTGGCATTTCTTATAGAGCGGCAGCTGAAAATATTGCTATGGGTCAACGCACACCAGAAGAAGTAGTAAATGCGTGGATGAATAGCGACGGTCATAGAAAAAATATCTTAAGCTCCAGCTATACACATATCGGAATTGGTTATGTGGAGAACGGCAACTACTGGACACAAATGTTAATTGGCAAATAAGAGAGTACTATAAATATAGATTTTATATAGACTGTCCCAAAAGGAAGTGAAAACTTATCTTTGGGACATTTTTTTTATTAAATTAATGTATCCAAGCTAGAAAGTTTTTTCGTGTGTGTTTTTCCTGGCAGCATAGTATGTTATACTGTGATTCAATATTCTGATATAACAATTTATGGATAAGGAAGGGAAGCTATGAAGTAGCTGATCATATCAAAAACATTGATATTTATCTTTGTTATCCTTTTTGTGACAGGCTTTGAGGCTGTGTTTGGGAAACATAATGTTTTGATTGGGGTCACGACTGTGGTGGCTCTGCTCATGTATTTAGAGAGGGATTTTACTGTATCCCCATGGAAGAGCTTAATGCTGATTTTGGCAGTCAATTTGTCCCAAGGAATATTTGGTCAACTGGCCTTGATCAATCCCTGGGTAGGACTTTTAGTAAACTTTATCGCTATGTTTATTGTAGGATACTTTTTCACATCTAACATAAAAGGACCTATCCATATTGCGGTTGGTTTGCAATATTTATTCATTTTGACCGATCCAGTTCCGTTGGAGGAATTCCCATTGAGACTACTATCTCTAGTTGCAGGGGCTTTGATTATCATGATGGTACAATGGGTATTTAATAGAAGGAAATTATCTAAAAGGGGCAATCATTATTTCTTGCAGGTATGTAGCCATTTGCAAGAAAAGTTAAATCGGATTCGAGATAACCAGCCTGATCAAGAGTTGGATTCCGTCATTCTGTCAGATATCAACGAGTTCAGGAAGGTGATTTATTTTCGGAAAGTCAAGGGTTACTATCTGACTCACGAAGGCAGAGTTCGTTTAAAGATTTCGGTCTGTCTTGAAAAGCTGCATTTGATGTTAAACCGCAAAACTGCAAGTGACTACCCAGAGGATGTCTTGGATGCTCTGAATTTTTAATTGAGACAGATGAGGGATTACGTCAATAAAGGGTCAAGCTTATCTGATGATTCATTGAATGGTCTAAATAAAGCGCTTAACAAATATGAATCCGCATACATAGCCGAAATCATTAGTACGTTGAAATTATTGCGTGAATTATTGAGGTACCTTCATACTAGTGAATCATCTGAACTGAACAAGGTTGAGGGTGTGGTAGAGATTCCTAAAGGCTACCGGAATACCTATCAATTTTTAAAGGACATTAATCGACATTCAGCTCGTTTCACATACGCACTGCGATTGGGTATCACTATTGCAGCTGTTGCTTTAATCGTTGATTATTTTAACATCAATGAAGGACGCTGGATTTTATTTACTATATTTTCTGTGACGCAACCCTATTATGAGACAGCTAAATATCGCTTCAAGGAACGCGTGATCGGCACTTTAATGGGAGCGGCTATCTTTGTACTATTATTTAGTATCTTTCATGAACCTACTATACGCTCCTTCTTGGTCTTTCTGGTTGGGTATTTGAATGGCTATGCGGTGAAGTATAGAAATGTCGTATTGACTGTCACGATATCTGCTCTTGGAACAGCTGCTCTCACGGGCGACCCGACGCTCCTGTCACTGAGAAGAGTTATGCTTGTTCTGATAGGTATAGGTATTGGTATGCTTGCAAATCGTTTATTACTTCCACATACGCTGGAAAAGGGTACAAGAGATTTGATGAAAAGCTACAAACAAGTATCCAAGGAATTGCAGCGTGAAGTCTCCGCTTATTTAAACCAAAGAAATAATGCACATACAATCAATCATTTATTTGCCGTTTCCGCTTTAATGGAGGAAAGAATATTTTTAAATAATCAAATGCTGCAGCTTGAAGAAATGGAAAACTTTCTATCATCTCAGCGCCGTTTGAATCATGCCATTTATGATGTGTTCTTGCGGATGCAAAGGGAGGATGTAGATGTCCATCTGATGAGAGAAATATTCGTAAAGCTCGATTCGATTCTGGCTTTAGAAGGCGATTGTGTAAATGAGCAGGCTGGTCAATTATATGACAGACTTCAGCTTTCCAATTCCCTGGAAGAATACGTGTTGTTAAAGGACGCACTGCGAATATTTAAAGGATTTAGAAAGCAGGCTTGTTTCAAATAAAGCTTCTATATTAAATGTTAAGGTGCTAAAAAAATGGACATATGAAAGGGTATACATGCTCAACTTTTCTTGTTTAAATTGCTGAGGAACAAGAAGAAGCATGAGATGTATGCTCTTAAATGGTAGAGAAAAAGCTCTACTCTAACTAATGAAAAATAATTGAAAGATAAGCTTCACATAATTCATTTTATGAGGTGGGAGAGATGGACAAACAATGGTGGAAAGAAAGTGTCGTGTACCAGGTTTATTGGAGAAGCTTTTATGATAGTGATGGGGATGGGTATGGAGACTTAAGAGGGGTAACGAGGAAGCTGGATTATATAAAAGAATTGGGTGCAGATGTAATCTGGCTCAATCCTTTTTATCTTTCTCCTGATAAAGATAATGGATATGATATTTCCGACTATTATTCCATTATGCCGAAAGCGGGCAGTATGGAGGATTTTGAGGAATTAATGAAGGAAGCTCAAAAACGAAACTTAAAAATTATTATGGATTTAGTCGTAAACCATACCTCAAATGAACATAGTTGGTTTAAAGAATCGAGTTCCAGTAAAGATAATCCAAAAAGAGACTGGTATATTTGGAGAGATGGAGACCAGGAGAATCCTCCAAATAATTGGCGTTCTTACTTTTCACCGTCTGCATGGGAATATGATCAACGGACTGGTCAGTATTATTTTCATTCATTCGCAGCTGAACAGCCTGATTTAAATTGGGAGAATGAGGAAGTCCGTAAAGAAATATATCGCATCCTGCATTTTTGGTTAAAGAAAGGGATTAATGGATTTAGACTGGATGCAATTGCTCTGCTTGCGAAGCCGGAGGATTTTTCGGATGCAGACGATCCATATGATATTCGTTATTTGGCCAACCATCCTAAAGTTCATGATTATTTGCAGGAAATGAATGAACAGGTATTCCGTCATTATGATGTGTTGACCGTAGGGGAGGTAGCCTTCGTATCACCTGAGCAAGGACTATTATATGTGGATAAAAACCGCCATGAACTGAATAGCTTGTTTCATTTTGAAGTTTGTGATGAAATGCCAACCTGGGACTTAACGAAGTTTAAAGAGATTCAGGCCAGGTGGTATGAAGGTTTACAAGGGAGAGGCTGGAACTCACAATTTATTAATAATCATGATCATACAAGAGTGGTAACCAGATACGGTAATGATAAAGAGTATCGTGTTCAATCAGCCAAACTATTTGCTGCGATGCTGCATTCCTTGCCAGGCATGCCTTATATTTATCAAGGCGAGGAAATAGGAATGACAGGGATTCGCCTTTCTTCTATTGACGAATATAACGATATTGCAATGAAAAATCAGTATGCTGAGTTGGTGTCAAAGGGAGCGGATCTGAATACGGTTCTTAGAGATTTGCAGCCATTAAGCAGAGACAATAGCCGTACACCGATGCAATGGACTAATGAAGAACATGCTGGATTTACAACAGGTACACCGTGGATTCAGGTTAATCCAAACTATAAATCAATTAATGTGAGCAATGAATTGCGTAATCCAGAATCCATCTTTTATTTTTATCAAAAGCTGATCAAGCTCCGTAAACAGCACAAGGTCTTCGTATATGGGGATTATCAGGAATTATTTAAAGGACACCCTCATCTTTATGGATACAAAAGAAGCTACGCTGATGAGACGATTTACTTTGTCTCTAATGTTCAGCCCAACCCTATAAAAATTGAGCTGAACAATGAAATGGATATGCAGGGGACATCTATCCTGATTTCTAACTATAATGAAACGACAAGTAAAAAACTAAATGCCTATGAAGCACGTATTTATTTTAAAAAAGCCTAGTCGGATAATCGAAAGAAGAAGAGGGCGTTGATTTCAACGGCAACAATGTAGAGTAAAAAAGACGATAAATAAAATTAAGGTTCCGAATGGTTCAGAAGGTCGTTCGGAAAGTAAAAAATGTAGTTCCGAACCATTCAGAGGGGAGCTCCGAGAATCAAAAAGAAGATAAAGATGATGGAACCCAAAACCTATCTGGCGCTTCTTAGTCTACTCCTATTAGTTAGATGGTCAGGTATATTTTGTTAGTTATACTGACTGAATTCGATACGGGTAAATAAAAAAGGAAATTAGAAGAGAGGCAGGTTTCAAAGCCTGTTTCTTTTCTTTTGGATAAATAGAATTAACTAGGGGTGTATGTACATAATACATATTATTATTGTGGCTACTTGGTATCTATTTAAGTAATGCCGTTATCTAACGGGGGATTAAGATGGAGAAAATCATAAAAAGGATCATCATCATAATTTTGATTACCGGATATTTTAATATGGGAGCAGGGATAGGTACAGCTGAAGCCATTCAGGAAGAATTAACGGTTGCGCTGTCTCCGAATGCGATTAAAGGATTTGACCCTTTTCTGTATACACAGGCAAACGGTTCTCCTTTAATTCAAAGTACTTTATTATCCTTTGATAAGGATATGGGAATTACATATGATTTAGCTGATGAATATCAGGTCAGTGAAGATAAAATGACCTGGGAATTTAAAATTAGGGATGATGCATATTTTTCGAATGGGGAACAAGTGAAAGCGAGTGATGTAGCTTTTACCTTTAATACTGCTAAGTACAATGGATGGCAGGATTTATCTTTGTTAAAAGAAGTCAAGGTCATAGATGAATACACTATCCATTTCCGATTGGAGAAACCCTTGTCAACCTTTAGTTATACAGCTGCTCAGCTTGGAATAGTCCCTGAGAATCATTATGATGAATTATTCACATTGAATCCTATTGGTTCAGGTCCTTATATTCTGGAGGATTGGAATGCAGGAGAGCAGGCGGTTTTTGTCAGAAATGAGCAATATTATGGGAAAAAGCCTATCTTTAAAAGGATTATCATTCTTTTCATGAATGAGGAAGAAGCCTATGCAGCGGCGCAAAAGGATCTGGTAGATGTCGCTCAAACATCTCCCGCATTTGCAAATGTCGGCGTAATAGATGGAATGGATATCAATGCTTTTAAAGGTAGTGATCAGTATGGAATCTCCTTTACTGCTGCCCCAACGAAATCGGATGTCTCTGCCAAAGAAACTGGAAACGAGGTAACGAGTGAATGGCCCATCCGCCAGGCAATTAATTTAACAGTTAATCGTGATTACCTCATAAATGAAGTTCTATATGGATATGGAGAAGCAGCCTATCATGATGCTGAGCGGCTTCCATGGGGCCACAAAGATACAGAGGTTGAATATAATAATATCGACAAAGCTAAAGAAATTTTGCAAATTGCGGGATGGATTGATAATGATGAGGATGGTGTATTGGAAAAACAGGGAATAGAAGCGAAGTTTAAGCTTTTATTTTTGGAGTCTGACCCCATAGCGCAGTCCATAGGGACATTACTTATGCAACAATTAGCTGAAATTGGAATCTCAGTAGAAGTGGTTGGTCAGAATGAGAAGGAAATCAATTCAAATAAGTTTAATAATCCGTTAATTATGCGTGTGGGTAATCATAGTCCGATTGATTTGTATCATAGGTTCCATAAAGATAATTCTAAGGTGAATTTACATATATCTGCTGAAGTGAATCAGTTGGTTGAGGGAGTGCTCGCTAGCGGTGATTTTAAAATATGGCAATCAATTCTGAGGCAGACCGCGAAGGATTTACCATGGATATGGTTGGTCCATCCAGATCATTTATACTATACAAAGAAAGGATTAAATTTAGGGGAGCTGGCATTTCAATCAAATGAACAGCCTCTATCTTTGTTAAACAATATAGAAGAATGGACTTGGGAATAATAAGAAAAACCTCTCCTGTTACTGGGAGAGGTCTTGTGTTTTTTGTAAGTTGATTTGTTCGTCTGCTCTCTTTGGTCGTTTAACAAAGAAGGCAAGGATAAGAGCCAATACAGCAATAAATGTCGCTATAAAGAATGCATCGTTAATCCCATCTACTGTTGCTTGAGTATAGATTTGTGCCTCCAATTGAGCTATTTCTTCTGGACTTGGTTGACCGGTAAGCTTACTCATTGCTTTTTCTGCCAATTCTTCCGCATGTATTTTCGTACGTGATGTCATAACGGAAACAAGTAAGGCGGAACCAATTGCACCGGATACTTGATTAAGTGTACTGTTCATAGCTGTACCATGTGGATTTAATCGGGCAGGCAATGAATTCATCCCGTTGGTCATAATCGGCATCATGACCATTGACATACCGAACATACGAACAGAGTACATCACAATTAATGTTCCATAAGTAGTTTCAGTTGTTAATTGACTGAAGAAATAAGTTGTAGCGACTGTGATGGTTAAACCGATTATGGCAAGAATCCGACCGCCAAATTTATCAAATAATTTACCTGTAATTGGTGACATAATTCCCATAATGATTGCACCTGGAAGCATTAATAAACCAGAATCTAATGGGGATATACCACGTATATTTTGCAGGTAAATTGGCATTAAAATCATGGCTGAAAACATCGCCATATTCAAAACAATCGATATAGCTGAAGATAAGGAGAACATTGGATATTTATAGACACGGAAATCGAGCATCGGCTTTTCCAGTTGAAATTGGCGAACAATCAACAAAATCAAGCCAATTACACCTGCAATCAGTGTACCGAATACTTCAACATCATCCCAGCCTTTACTACCCGCCGAGCTGAATCCATATAATAACCCTCCGAATCCGACACTTGAAAAAATAACGGATAATACATCCAATGAAGCGTTACTTTTTTCTTTCTTATCTTTTAATTTAAAAATCGATAGTAGTAAAACAATAACGGCAAACGGGATGATCATATAGAACAGATATCTCCATTCATAATGTTCAATAATCCACCCTGATAATGTAGGACCAATTGCAGGGGCAAAAATCATAACAAGCCCTAAAATCCCCATCGCACCACCACGTTTTTCAATTGGGAAGCTCGTTAAAAGAACATTCATTAAGAGGGGCATCATAATGGCAGAGCCTGCTGCTTGAATCATTCTTCCAACCAATAATAATGCGAAGCTCGGTGCAAATCCGGAAAAGATTGTTCCGATTGTAAATAGAATCATCGCGGTTATAAATAAGTGTCTAACCGAGAACTTCTGAATTAAAAACGCTGTTGATGGAATGATAATTCCGTTTATCAGCATATAACCTGTTGCGAGCCACTGAATCGTTGTTGGCTCAACTTTAAAATCCGCCATCATGGACGGAAGGGCAACATTCAATAATGTTGAATTCAATATAGATACAAATGCACCGGCTAAAAGAATGGCTATAATCCCGTAATTGGGACGCATTTGTTGTCTTTCTGTTGCTGTCATGTACTTCTCTCCTTTTGATTTATACTATATGTTTAATTATTAGACTCATAATTCATGTTGATTATATTACTCTCTTTCTTTTCGTTTAGCAATTAAAATAATTTAGAATATATAAATTTGTATTTACCCTAAAAATAAGCTAATATACACTCAAATAACTGAAGTCATAGGAATGGATTGAGTTGTTATGAACGTAAGAAAAAAGCAAGTTATCAGCCATGCAAAGAAACTTTTCATTGGAAAGGGATATAGAAATACGTCTATTCAAGAAATTATTGAAGATAGCGGGATCTCCAGAGGAACATTTTATAATTATTTTCCTTCTAAAAGTGAACTTTTCAAAGCTGTATACGATTCCTTCCTTGAAGAGTATCACCAACAGCGAGATGAATTAATTATTGGGAGGGATCTCAGTAATATAGACATCTTTATAGAGCAACTTTATGTACAAAGGAAATCACATTCGCATAATCAATTATTTGCCCTTATTGAAGATGTAATGGTATCTAATGATATTGAACTAAAAGATTATTTGAAACAAACGAGATGGTTATATTTAAATTGGATTCACAACCGCCTTGTCGATATTTTTGGGGTGGAGAAGAAACCGTATTTGTTAGATTGTGCAATTATTCTATCCGCCATGGTCCAACACCACATGCATTTTTATAGTATTGCAAAAGGAGATCTTGATGCGAAAAAAGCAATTCGTTATTATTTAGATCGCATAAAGGTGATTGTTGATGATGTAAGTAAGAATGATGTTGTTTTAATAGAACCGGAAGTGTTAACTATGTTTATTCCGGAGGGTCCAAAAGGAAACAGGGATTTTTGCTACGATTTAATCCAATCCGTTAACCAACTAAAGACTTACCTTGAACAAGAGGTTGTTGATGCTGAGTTTCGTGCGGAAAAGCTACAAATAATCGAATTCCTGCAAGATGAACTATTGCATAATAAAGAGCCGCGACATTACTTAGTTAAAAATATGATTGCTTCATTAAATCATGATTCTATCTTGAGGGGTACTTCCTGCTATGAGAAGTTTAGAGAAATCATCATGGAATGGTTGAACAAGTAATAGAAGAGCCAAGCTAAGCAAATTGTTTGCCATAGCATGGCTCGTTTTTTGTGTGTCCCTTCTATTTTGATCTATTATGATACCAGTTTAAGGCCAATAGCAGAAATTAAAATGAGTAATATGAAAATAATTCGTTTTAAACTTTTCGCTTCTCCAAATAAAAGCATGCCAATTAATGCTCCCCCACTTGCACCGATACCAGTCCATACAGCATAGGCAGTACCCATGGGAAGTGTCTTCATTGCGAATGATAGACAGAAAAAGCTCCCTGAAAAACCGACAATCAAAAGAAGCAGGGATGTGAAATCCCTATTTTTATTCAATCTATTAATCATGCCGACCCCAAATATCTCTAAAAATCCAGCGATAACCAGTGCAAACCAGGCCATTATTGATTTGCCTCCTTTTTGGAGGTGTCTTCATCAGTCACTATTTTTAGACCAATCACACCTATTAATAAGAGAAGGATTAATGCTATTTTCTCTATTTTTAACGGTTCACTAAAGAAGAGAATCTCCGCAATAACCGTTCCAGCTGTTCCTAATCCAACAAAGACAGCGTATACCGTCCCAACCGGCAGGTGGCGGCTTGCATCAATCATCATATAAAAGCTGATACAGATTGCAGCTAGTGTAATCAGCCACATCCATATACTATCTGCATTTTTTAGACCGCTTACCCAGATGATCTCAAAGAAGGCCCCTACAATAACCTTTAACCAATGTCTGTTCATCAAAACAACTCCCTAGTGATATAACAATATAGCAGATTGTTTGTACTGTTGTTCATTTTAGCAATTATAAAAATGGTTTGCGAGTAGAAGAATTGAGAGAATGTTTGATAAACTACTTATATAAGAAAGGTACAGGGGTGAAAGAATGGATGATCTAACTATTTCGACCAAGGAATTAGTAAAAAAGATTCGCTATATAGGCGACACCTATCCGAAAGAGGAACTTGATCTCCTAATGATTCGTGAGGATGTTATTCCTGAGCTATTGGGTATAGTAGATTTGGTTCGCAAGGAACCAGAAATGTTTCTTAGTGAACCTGATCGAATTGACCATATTTATGCAGCTGTTTTGTTGGGACAGTTAAACGTCAGAGAAGCATTTTATCCATTTTTACAAACTTTAAAATTACCGGATGATATTGCTTTGGATTTATATGATGATTACCTGGTTACAACGGCTGGCCGTATACTTGCTGATACATATCCCGGTGAAATAGTTATGGATGGAAATATCCCTTCCATGCCGGATTTGGATGCATTATTTGATTTAATTGATGATCAATCTTTGGATGAGTGTATTCGTGCTACTGGGATTCAAGCAATTACATCCCTTGTCCTGCAAAAACGTATATCAAGGGAAATGGTTGAATATTACTATCATGATCTACTGCAGGGGGAGCTGGAAGATGAATCTGGTTATATGTATACTATTTTAATTGATTCCTGTATGGTATTAAATTTTCGGGATTTATATGATGATATCAAAGAGGTTTTTGCCCAAAAGAAAGTGAATGCCCTTCATATGTCGCTCGATGATGTGGAGGAGCAATTTAGGAACTATGATCCGATATATGCAAATGATTGCCGGCCCATTACAAACGTTCATGAAGAGTTCACGTGGTGGGCTGGTCATTATCAACCCGAAAATTCACAGGCTTCCAGAAGCATAAAAGTGGGCAGAAATGATCCATGCCCATGCGGAAGTAAAAAAGTATAAGAAATGCTGTGGAAAATCCTGATTTATAGTTTTTATGGATTTGAGCCCCCATATGTACAAGTTGGGTTTTTGTACATATGGGGGTATTTTGCATGTGATGAAAAGGCACTTACTCTACGAAGGTGAAGTAGAGTAGAAGTGCCAATTTACTATACTGCTTATGTATTCGAGCATTTATCGTGTATTAATCACTCAGAGTTTCAATACGTTCATCACACTGTTCTCCTGCATTAGGTTATAAGAAAATGGTGAGATTACTATTAAAAATAGTATAGTTAAACAATTATTTATATATTTTGAATTTTTTATAATATAATCAATTAAGGAAATAATTGTAAAAGAAAGTGGTGAGTGAAATAGAGTTGAAGAAGCCAAATCGATTAAGTAGTGGAGACCGAATTGCTACAGCCAGTTTTTCATGGGGTGGAGCAGGAGATCCTGATATTTATTGGCGTTATCAGATAGGAAAGAAACGGTTAGAGGAATTTGGCTTAGAAGTCGTTGAGCTGCCTCATACATTAAAGGGATCAGAGTATGTATATAATCATCCAGAAGAACGGGCACGTGATTTGATGAATGCCTTTCGGGATCCATCAATTAAGGGGATATTCTCTTGTATTGGTGGAGATGATAGCATTCGAATGCTTCCATACATTGATTATGAGGTAATCAAAAATAATCCAAAGATTTTTCTTGGCTATTCTGACTCTACAGTCACTCATTTTATTTGTTATAAGGCAGGGGTAATGAGTTATTATGGTCCTTCGATTCTGGCTGAATTTGCAGAGAATGTAGAGGCTTTTGATTATACGTATCATTGGGTGAAACGGGTTTTATTTTCAGGTGAACCTATTGGCGAAGTTGGACCGCCTTCTGAATGGACAAGTGAATATATCCCTTGGGAAGAACAAAATTGGACACGTAAAAGAAAGACTGCTCCGCACAGCGGTTATGAGTTGTTACAGGGAGAGGGAATACATAGGGGGAAATTATTGGGAGGATGCATGGATGTGCTGGAAATGCTTAAAGGGACTGTAGTATGGCCTGCGATTGATGAATGGAGGGATAAACTGATATTTTTTGAGACATCAGAAGTGAAAGTAAATCCGGAATTGTTTCTTGGATGGCTGCGCAATTACGGGGCGCAGGGAATTCTGCAAAATGCTAAGGGTTTATTATTTTCTAAGCCATATGATGATTGTTATTACGATGAGTATAAGGAAGCAATCCTTAGTGTGGTACGGGATGAGTTAAAGTTAACGGATTTGCCGATTCTTTATAATATGAGTTTTGGACATACGGCTCCAATGAGTATTATTCCTCTCGGGGCTATGGCTGAAATGGATTGTGAAAGAAAAACATTTAGCATACTTGAAGCGGGTGTGAATTAAGGTTTGAGGTTTACACACCCCCGAAGCAGGGACTATGAAGGTAACTGAAATAGGAGTCTTAGAGGACAATCTTCTAAGAGGGGTAGGTTTGAGCAGCCTTCCTTTTAATATTCCGTTGCTCTGCATTGAATGCAGATAAATAGACCACTAAAGGGTAGGTTGAGAATTTCATAGGGGGAGAGATGGATGGAATATAGGGGACCAAGTGTTTATGAACAGGAAGATTTTTTTTCGGAATTTATGAAAAGAAGAAGCAGGAAAGATAGTCCCAATAATGCTATTGAAACTCCAATTATGTATGAACTACTAAATGAATTTCAAAATAAAGATATATTAGATTTGGGCTGTGGTGATGCTTCCTTCGGCAAAGATTTAGTAGAACGCGGTGCAGCGTCCTACACTGGGATAGAGGGCTCTGAACAAATGGTGGAGGAAGCAAAGAGAAACCTATCAGGTGTGAATGGAAGCGTACATCATCATACAATGGAATCATATACATACGTAGAAGAAAAGTTTGACATTGTAACATCCAGATTTGCAATCCATTATGTCTCTGATATATATTCTTTGTTTCGTAACATCCATTTGTCTTTAAAAGAAGCAGGTAAGTTTGTATTCAGTGTTCAGCATCCTCTTACGACAGCTTCTTTTACTAGTAAAAAAACAGGTGATAGACGTGAAAATTGGATTGTGGATGACTATTTCCTTGAGGGGGAAAGAAAAGAACCTTGGATTGAACAAATCGTGGTGAAATATCACCGAACTATCGAACAGTATTTTAGAGCACTAATCAGTTCTGGATTTTCAGTGATTGATTTACGAGAAGGTAAACCTGTACGTGACAACTTCACCGATGAGAAAGAATATAAAAGAAGGCTTAGAATTCCAGTTGTGCTGGCATTTTCTTGTATAAAAAAATAATGATTCATTAAATGGGATATGGAATACAGCTATTCACAGTATGAAATGAGGTTAAGAAAATTTTACATTTTATAGTGTTGTGTTTGTAAGAGTATTTCCAGCTAACAAATATGATTATGTAGTATTCAATATTCAATTAAAGAAAAAAGGGGATAATTATGTGGTTATCGTCAGGAAATGTTTCATTGAGCGAAAGTGAACTAAAGTCTATCTTGACTGAACTTAAAAATGGAAAATGTTATTGGCAAGACTTGGATGAAACTTCCTTATTAAACTCCATGTTAGAGCATATTGGTTCTACGGATAGTGAACTCCGAGACCAACTGATCTATACCTCCTTTTATAAATTAATTATTGAGAACAATCAAATTGAAACTGAACTTTTAATTGAGCTCTTAGATACTTGTATAAATGAATTAATGTTTAAGGGAATCGGTGAAAAGGAATCCGATACGGTGTTCACAAGAACGTTTACTACCCTGTTAATAGCATTAATACTGGGCAGAGATAATCAAGTAAATTTTTTATCGAAAGTCACTATTGATAACATTAAAGAAAAGCTAATACGGTACATTGATCTTGAAGAGGATTTAAGAGGATATATCGAGGGTAAGGGGTGGGCACATAGCGTCGCCCACGTAGCTGACACTTTTGACGAGTTGGTGATGAACCCAAAGCTAGATAAAGAAGATTACCCTGAAATATTAAGAGTGTTATGGAGTAAAGTTTTTATATCAAGTAGTGTATATATTCACGATGAAGATGAAAGGTTATTAATCCCTATTCTCAATATGCTAGAAAGAGGATTGAATGTAATAGAAATAGAAGAATTACTTCAACACTTACCGGATGAATTAAAAATTCAAAAGGAACAGATTGAAAAAGAAAAGTATTGGTTATTAGTATTTAATATCAAAACATTTTTAAAGAGTTTTTACATTAAAATTAACGGTAATCCTAGACTATTGCCACTTCAGAAGAAGATTGAACATAGCCTGGTAAGAATCTATTGAAAGAGTAAATTTTTGTTCTGTAAATAATCTTCATACGTTTTTGTAGGGTTGAATATACAGCCTATTCTTATAGAATGGAGCTGTATTTTATGTATAAAAAAGTTATTTCAAAAGGGCTATATAAAGGCAGAGGACCCTCATCTTTTCAGCATAGAGAGCAAATTCACGCTAAACTAAAATTTGATTAAACGGAAATTTAATTAGATTTAGAGAGAATGACTTGGTTTTACCGCTAATCAAGAGTAAAAACTCTTTTTCCAGTAGAAAAAGAGTTTTTATTTTACCAATCCATCTGCTTACTGAACTACTCGTTTTGCTCCTACATAACGTTTCTTCCAATAATCGAGATTCATATCTTGTGTTTTAACTCCTTTTGATGTAGCGCCAATAAATTTATTATTACCGATATAAATGGCAACAAATGATACCTTTTTCCCGTCCGTTTTATAAAATACTAGATCCCCGGCTTTCAATTTATTTTTAGCAACGGAAGTACCTGTTTTATGTTGATCGGCACTGGTGCGCGGTAATTTTTTTGCTACGCTTTTTGAAAATACATATTGTGTGAAACCGGAGGCATCGAACCCTTTTGGTGTTGTTCCGCCCCATTTATATGGACTGTTCGTTAATTTTTTTGAATAGGCAACAGCCTTTTGACTTTTAGATTGTGCTGCATCAGCATGTATTGGGCTGAAGAAGGTTGAAAAGAGTAGAAGAACAGCTGTTACGACGGCAAACAGAATAGAGGATTTTCTTGCATGTAAAGCTAACATTAACATCCCTGCTTTCAAAGAATTTTTTGACACAAGGATATCTTATTATTGAGCAGAGCACTTTATGATTCAAATATTACATTCTTACCTCCCTAATTTAACTTCCCCTTTTCTGTGAAAATCAAAGTATAATAGCACTGTAAACTATGAAATATATGAGGGAACAGCATGATTTTATTGAAAAATACGAGAGTTAAAGGAATTTTACTGGTATTAACTGCCGGTATTTTATGGGGAGTATGTGGAACAGTAGCGCAGTATTTATTTCATTATGCCGGATTTACCCCGGAATGGGTTGTGGGTATTCGCTTGCTTGTATCTGGAATGGTTCTCTTGTTCCTGGTCTCTTTAAAAGTAAAGAGTAGGATAGGTGCTATTTGGAAGGACAAGAAAGACGCAAGAAGTCTTTTATTGTTCAGCATTTTAGGTTTATTGGCTGTGCAATACACGTTTTTTATGGCTATCAATTATTCCAATGCGGCTACGGCCACCGTTTTACAGTACTTAACACCAGTTATCATTACCTGTTATTTTGCCGTGATTTCAAAAAGGCTGCCTACAAATAAAGAGATCCTTGTTGTAGGTTTGGCCATATTGGGGACATTTCTGATTGCAACTAGAGGAAATATACATAGTTTATCGATTTCGGTTAGTGCTTTGATGTGGGGAATTGGTTCGGCATTCGCTTTAGCATTTTATACTTTGCTTCCGCGTAAACTGCTTCCTAAATGGGGTTCAACTCTCGTTTTAGGGTGGGCAATGCTAATAGGAGGAGTTTGCTTTTCATTCTATAATCCTCCATGGGAGTTTAAGGGAGAATGGAGCTTTTATGCAGTACTTGCTGTTATTTTTGTGATTATATTTGGTACGATTGTTCCGTTTATATGCTATTTGGAAAGTATGAAATATATTCGAGCTACAGAGGTAAGTGTGCTGGCATCTGTGGAACCAGTTGCTGCAGCGGTTGTATCCATACTTTGGCTGCATGTTACGTTTGGAATAGCCGAGTGGCTTGGTACAATCTGTATTATCAGTACCGTCTTCATTTTAGCCCTTTTTGATAAACCGGCAGGGAAGAAATCCAGTGATAATCATTGAGTAAAACAAACAGGATCCCAATTTGTTTAAGAATTGGGATCCTGTTGCTGTTTATCGGTACGAATCATGGCTGGGATGAAATAAATGATCTTCCGCGTTTCTTACAATAGAAAAATGTTCTATATTGTAATGGCCATGAAGTGTTTTATTATGATGGTTTATGATTTGTTCCGGGCTTAAAATGTCATTGCCGATTGTGGAATGTCCATCACCAACTAAAGTGACATCGAAGCCATTAATAGTAGCGGTTCTGACTGCACTATCAATACAATGCTGTGTTTCGCAGCCCATTATAACAATATGATTAATTTCATTAGATTTTAAATAATTTAATAGTCCAGTTCCGTGAAAGGAATTCGTTGCTGCTTTGTCAAAGAATTTTGTTTCCACAGGTAGATGAATTTCATCATGAACTTGAAATCCTTTCCCTTTACCTCCGGCTATATCAAGATCTCTTACACAAACTATCGTGGCATTTGCCTCTTTTGCCTTTTTAATTACTAAATTAATATTTTGAATAAGCTGTTCTTTTTTAAAAACAGCCCTCATGTCTTGATTCCCATCTATTAGTTCCTGTTGTGCATCAATAATTAATAATAGTTGATTCAACTGATTTTCCCCTTTCTAATTTGGGGAAGCGCTCTTTTATTTAGCTGTATTCCCCTTGGTTTTTTTTGAGTTGTGATATAGTCCCATATTCATATAATTAACCTCCTTGATAATATAATGCCTAAAAATTAATAAATGTAATTTTCAGACAATTAAACCTTAACATAGCTTCTTTTAAAAAGATACGCAAAAATAAAAAAGCCACCGATCTAGTCGGCGGCTGTATTGCTGTAATGAACGTTGATTAAATACTTTTATTTCGGTTAAACAGATAGCTTTCGCCCTTTTCGTATAGAGCGATGGATTGTCTAATCCATTTTTGTTTAGGAATAATTTTGTGAACGAGCAAAGCCGCACCTATTCCAAGAAGTGCACCTACTAAAATATCAACGGGGTAATGGACTCCTACATAGATTCGGGAAATAGAAAGAAGGAGTGCAAGTGTTGTCCATAAATACCAGAATCGTTTACGAAAGAGGGCAATGGTTATACAAACTGAGAAGAATACAATCGTATGATCACTCGGAAAAGAATTTCCAACCTCTTTTTCAATTAACTTGTTTACATCGGACCAAACGGCAAATGGCTGATGATGTGAATAAATCATACCAATTAACTTGCCCGTTACTTCGGCGATAAAAAAAGCAATAACAGCACTGACAACCATTAATTTATTTCTAGTATTACGAGTTAGCCAGTAAAACAACAGAACCAGTATTAAGCAGTATACTGTATATTCAGCAAAAAAAATAAAAAGTGGATTGATGTCCGGATACTCTTTACCAATGTCATTGACTGCACGAAATAATGTGATATTTGCTTCAGAATTAGTCATTTTTTCATTTCCTCCCAAGTTATTCTATTATGGATAATTTACTTAAATATTTCAAGAGATTCTATATAGTATTTGTATTCTAGACGATATCGTTTAGCTGTATGAAAGGATTATGATAAAATTTAACAAAACTAAGAATAAGAGGAGGCTATAAATGAAACTGCCATTATCGGGGACGGAACGGAGTAATCTTCGTAAAAACAAGGTTCGAATAGACCAAATACCAACGAAAACAACAGAAGAATTAAAAATCATACTGAATTGTTCTACAGATCGGGCTAAGGAGTTAAAAGGTCTGTTAGACTTTCAGGAAATCCCTTCAATCGGGTTGGGTGCATCTAAAATGATGGTACAAGTACTGGGATTCTATTCTGTAAACGACGTTAGAAATGAAAATCCTGCAGAATTATTCGACCGCTATGAAGAATTGGTTGGATGCCGTGTCGATCCATGTGTGGAAGATCAAATCCGCTGTATTGTTTATCATGCCAATGAATTGAATTGTGTGTTAGTATGGTCTGATTTTACGGACGAGCGGAAGGCATATCGAAATACTCAGGGATATCCTCCTACTCGCCCTGAAAAGTAGTGATCCCCTTGTATGACCTCTTTAGAAGAATCATTGAAAAAGCCCATATAAATAGGAGGCCAATATGAAAAAAATATTTCGCTTGTTACCCCCCTTTTTGATTATGATGGCTCTGCTTGGTTGTTCAAAGGAAGAGAAAAATGACACGGTTGTTAAACAGACTGAGACAGATGAAAAGCAGCCATATGAGATAGAAGTCGTTGCTGAAGGTCTCAATGTACCATGGGAAATGGTTATAGCCGATGATGGACGAATATTTTTTACGGAACGGCCTGGCCAAATAAGAGAAATCCGTAATGGGAAAGTAAGGGAAGAACCTCTCCTGTCTTTGCCAGCGCCTTTTATCAGTGAAGGGGAGGGAGGATTACTTGGACTGGCACTGGATCCTGATTTCCAAACGAATCATTTTATGTATACGTATCACTCCTATGAAGATAATGGTGAAATCAAAAATCGTATTCTTCGTCTTGTAGTAGGTGACAATCAAGCAAGGATTGATAAAGTGATCCTTGATGGAATTGTTGGAGATACAAATCATAATGGTGGGAGAATTAAGATTGGACCAGACGGGATGCTTTATATTACAGCAGGAGATCGGTATGAACCTGACTTAGCCCAGGATAAGACAAGTATGGGCGGTAAAATTTTTAGAATCCATCTTGATGGTTCCATTCCGGATGATAATCCAATTGAGGGGTCGCCTGTCTATAGCTACGGGCATCGCAATCCGCAGGGACTTGCCTGGCATCCTGTTACAGGAGATTTATTCAGTTCGGAACATGGTCAATCAGCACATGACGAAATTAATTTGATTGAAGCAGGGAAAAACTATGGATGGCCAATAATTCAGGGGGATGAAGCAAAAGAGGGAATGGAAACGCCGATTGCTCATAGCGCAACTGAAACATGGGCCCCGTCGGGAATGACATTTGTCTCGAAGGGTGAATGGAAAAACCAATTGCTGATTGCCAATCTGCGTGGCGTGCAGGTTCTTAAGGTAGAGCTTGATGAATCCGGAAAACAGGTGAAAAGCATAGAATCGCTCTTTAAAGATCAGTATGGGCGCATCAGGAATATCATCGAAGCGCCGGATGGAACCTTATATATGATGACGAATAATAGGGATGGCAGGGGCAATCCATCAGACAAAGACGACCGCATCATCAGGATGATTCCTAAAACAGATATTTGATTATTCTGTACGAATATGGAAAAAGTGAAGATCCTAAGTCAGGAGACCTGCCATTCTTTTTTTACACTACAATACCTACGTGGAGAAAGGGAGGTGTGAAAAGTCGTAAACCTTAAATTTAAGGGAATGTTTTAAAGCATTTCTATCTTTTTTAGTAGAAGAGGATAGGAATGCTTTTTAGTTTGGGCTTATTTAGATAGGGGGACTAGCATGTTAAACAGTAATTTGGGATATCCGAGAATCGGAGAATCGAGAGAGTGGAAAAGAGCACTAGAAAGCTTTTGGTCAGGTCATTTGAATGAAGCGGCATTTCAAAACCAATTGAAGGATATACGTTTAACAATTATAAAAAAGTAGCTGGTTTATACCAGGCCTGTTATTATTCTGACTAAATGGGATTGGCGGTGGTTGGTCTGCATGGATTTGTTTGAAGAGTGGGAATCCAAGAGCAGGTAAAGCAGGGCTGATGATGGGTTCAGTTCTCTGTTTTTGGATAATTGCTCAAGTTATTCTGATTAGATATGTCAATATCCTCCAGCTGATATTCGGGATAATTGGAGTGGTTGAATTATAGCAGCCATATTCCTGTTAAAAATAAAATAAATACACTCAGCCACTAATGCTAGCTGAGTGATTCAATATCTGTAAGCATAAGTTCAACGCAATTTCTTCCTTTTGCTTTCGCCTTATATAAAGCTTTATCTGCTTTATGAATAAGAGAAGTATAGGTATCCCCTTTTTCAAAGGTGGTTACACCAAAGCTCGCTCTGATTTGATATGTCTCAAGAGCTTCTTTTTCTATCGCTTTCCGTAAGCGCTCAGCGACCTTCAACGCACACAGATATTTAGTTTTCGGCAAAATTAGAATGAATTCCTCACCGCCAAAACGTGCAAGTACATCAAAGGTTTTGACATGTTTCTGCAAAACTGAAGCAACGTGTTTTAACGACCGATCTCCCTCCAAATGTCCGTATTTATCGTTGAAATCCTTGAAATGGTCGATATCTATTAATATGATACTTAAATCATTTTCCATAGGAGCTTTATTTATAAAATTTGTTAAATAGTAATCTGCCGTTCTCCTATTATTAATCCCTGTTAACCCATCTTTATAGGCGATAGATTCAAGTGTGAAAAATTTCTCCTTTAGTTCGGTACGCATATGTTCGATACCGGTGATCAATCGGCCCAATTCATCATCCTTATGATATTTCGGGACAGAAACCGAAAAGTCCTTCATGGAATAAGAAGTAACGCTGTGTTCCAATTCAACAATCGGTTGAACCAAATTGGTTAAATGCCGGATGATATAGTAAACAGCCAGTACCAGCATAAGCAGAATTCCAAAACAAAAAATGGTTAGAATAATCATCACTCTGTTTTGTGAACGCTCCTCCAATCTTAATTTCAATTGCTTGATTTCATTCGTTGCTTCTTTGTAGTCGTGACGTATGGTATCGAAGGCAACTTTACTATCCGCAAGCTTATCATTGGAAATCTGTTTATTATTTTTAGTTATATTAATTTGAACATATCCATACTCCTTGTTCCAAACTTCTCCGCTGGCAATTAGGGTGCTGACAGATCCACTGACATCTGGAAAAATAGTGATATCCTGTTTGAGCTTTTCGGATGTTTGCTTGAAGGTTTCAGATCCCTCATAAAATGGTTCAAGAAAGGTAGCATTTTTAGATAAACTATATCCGCGCTGTCCGGTCTCTTGATCAATTAAAGATTGATAGAGTACGAGAACATGTTGATTCATAGAATCTAGCTGCTTCAGCACTTTGTTCGATGAAGCGAATTCACCTTTAACATAGAAAAGTGAACCTAAGTTTAAACATACCCAGATAAATCCGATTGATAATAAACTCCAGAAGAAACGATGGCCAATTTGCCACTTGAAGACTTTTTTATACAGAGTAACTCACTCTTTCTAATGGTATTAAAAGTTAATTCTACAATATTTTATGATGCATTTATAGGTTATTTTGTAAACTTTTGGATTTTATTTATATATCCTAAATGGAGTGCTGAATAGAGATTACGATATAGTACTCCTTAAATTTATGGGGAAAATTACGTTAATATTCGATATATCATTCTCTTTTTTGTACTAGGATGATTTGGAATTGATTGTTAATAGAATTCATTATCCAAGGTCAGTATAATAATAAGGTTGCGATTATTATCATATTATTACGGAGAGAAGAATCAGCATGCTTAAACAATATATTCACGATTTGCATAATGAATTTGCCGGCTATAATTCTGAAAAGCTACGTAAAGATATTATGGCTGGTATTACAGTAACCGCTGTTGCACTCCCTTTATCTCTAGCGTTTGGGGTGAGCAGTGGGGCGGATGCGGCTGCTGGATTAATTACAGCGATTCTTGCAGGATTAATTATCAGTATGCTATCAGGTGCTTCCTATCAAATATCAGGACCAACGGGAGCGATGTCAGCTATCTTGATTGCTGTTGTTGCCCAGTATGGACTTGATGGAGTATTTATTGCCTGTTTGCTGGCGGGTATCCTATTGGTGATTGCCGGCCTACTGAAATTTGGACGCGTCGTTTCTATTATACCGATGCCAGTTATAACGGGGTTTACATCAGGAATTGCTATCATTATAGCGATGGGACAAGTAGATAACTTTTTTGGAGTCGAATCGAGCGGAGAGAATCCAATTGCCCAAATCATGTCTTATATAGAGAATGGTTTTAATCCTGATTTTGCTACATTAGTAATTGGTATTATAACAGTTGTCACGATGATTGTATGGCCAAAAAAATGGAACGCTATAATCCCATCATCCTTGGCAGCCTTGCTGATTGTTTTAATTATCAATGCCGTTTTAAAATTACCGGTAGCGGTCGTGGGAGATATACCTAAAACATTTTTACCGGAAAATCGACTGGTATTTGGTGATTTATCCTTCGCTAAAATCGAAGCCTTGATATGGCCGGCAATCAGTATTGCGGCTTTAGGAATGATTGAAAGTTTACTATGCGGGGCTTCTGCCGGTCGCATGGTTGGAGAAAAAATGAATGGGGATCGTGAACTGGTTGCACAGGGAATTGGGAACATGATTATCCCATTCTTTGGCGGTGTTCCGGCTACTGCTGCGATTGCCCGTACGAGTGTAGCGATTAAAGCTGGTATGGTAACAAGATTGACGGGGATTTTCCATGCGATTGGTTTGCTTTTGTCAATGTTTCTCCTCAGCCCGATTATGTCGAGTATACCGATGTCTGCATTAGCGGGTATTTTGATTGTGACGGCATGGCGGATGAATGAATGGGAAAGTATCCATTATATCTTTTCTCACAAATTCAAAGGCGCTATCTTTAAATTTTTGCTAACATTGTTAGCTACCGTTGTGTTTGATTTAACGGTTGCCATTGTTGCAGGAATTGCCCTTTCAGCCATATTGTTTGTTATTAACAGTGCCGACGTAGAAATGAATATCAGTAAAGTTGATATCGAAAAATTAGAAGGAAAAGGGATAAAATCAAATCAGACATACGAAGATATTCGGGTAGTTTATCTCACCGGTCCTATATTCTTTGCAACGGTGAGCTCGTTGACTGAGCGCCTTGAAGACATTAATCAAGGTGTTATGATCCTTTCCATGCGTGGAGTATCCTCCATTGACGGTTCAGGAGTACAAGCTATGGTAGAATTCTGTGAATTAAAGAAACAAGAAGGTGTAAAAATCATCTTTAGCGGAGTACAGCGGAGAGTTCTTAGCAGATTTGAAAGAGGTGGTATTCTGGAGGTTGTTGGAGAAGACAATATATTCTGGAGTACTGACCAGGCGCTTGCAAAAATCAATCAAATACAAGGTTAATATAAAGATAGAAGGAGAGTGCCGGTGTGGCTGCTCTCCTTATTTTTTTAATATAAGCTATGACAGCTTTTTGCCGAATATTAGATATCGTTCTTTTGTCTTTTCATTAGGGAAGAAGGAATCATTGATGACAGTCCATCCTTTTCTATCATATAGATTCCTTGCAGCCAGATTAGAGTGCTGAGTCGTTAATATAGTTGTATCAAAAGGTATGCCTGTCAATAGGGAATCATGTAATAGCGAACCAATTCCTTTTTGGCGCACGGATGGGTGAACGCATAATTCAACGAACTCAAAACAATTGGTTAGCCATGCATTGGATATATCGGATTTTAGATTGTTTGCTATTCGTTCACGATAATATTGACCCGGTAGAGAAGCGTAACCATAGGCGAATCCAACCGGAATCTCTTCTTCATTCAGATATATATATCCTCTAAAACCTTCGTAGTTCATATGTCGTTTGAATTGTTCTGTACAGTCAGTATCAATAGTCCATACTTGTTGATACAGAGAAACGATTGGCTTAAGTAAATCATCTGTTTGATTCCACTTCACAATATGTTTCATAGACTGCTTTTCCATTCTTATTCGAAAATTGAACTAATCTGTTGGATTTCTTCATGGGATAACATAACTTCCAGTGTTTTAAGATTATCAACGACTTGTTCCGGCTGTTTTGCGCCAGGGATAACAACATCAATTGAATCCTGCGCCAAGTACCATGCCAGGACAAGATGAGCGATTTCAACGTCTTTAGCTTTCGAAATCTTGCGTAGTTGTTCTACTTTTTTTAGGTTTTGCTCAAATAGTTCTCCCTGAAATAATGGATTACGAGAACGTCCGTCACTAAAAGTAGAATGCTTTGTGAATTTTCCAGTTAAAAGACCGGAAGCCAGCGGGAAGTACGGAACAAAGGATATATTGTGTTGGGCGGTATAGGGGAGAAGCTCTTTTTCAGCATCTCTTTTAAATAAATTGTATTCAGATTGGATTACATCAACGTATCCATCCTTATTGGCCTCTTTTAATTGCTCCAACGAAAAATTGGATACTCCGATTGCACGGATTTTCCCGGCATCTTTTAATTCCTTTAAGGCGCCGACTGCTTCATCCTTTGGTGTATTCTGATCTGGGAAATGGATGTAGAAGAGATCTATATAATCTGTACGTAAACGCATTAGGCTTTCTTCGACAGTTTTAATAAGGAATGCAGGGGAGTTATCAACTACCACATCATCTTCGATGAACTTATGAGCCCCCTTTGTAGCTATAACAAGGTTTTCACGATTGCCTTTTTCTTTAACAATTTCTCCGATTAATTCTTCTGACCGTTCCGGGCCATAAATATAGGCAGTATCAATAAAATTCACGCCATGATCGATGGCAGTCCGTACGATTTCACGTCCAGTTTCCTCATCGAGATTTGGGTAGATATTATGTCCTCCAACTGCATTAGTTCCAAGGCCTATCGGATTTACAAGTAAGTCTGTTTTACCTAGCTGAATTTTGTTATTCATAAAAAACCCCCCTTAACATGTAATGATTCAATCATAACAAAGGTAAGGAAGTATATGGAAATGATAGGATTTAGAATTTGATAAATAGATAAAGGCCCTAAGATACTACTCTTAGGGCCTTTATGCAAGAGGGGGGGATTTATGTTCTATGGCTTTTATGATGTGTTCTAAAAATAGTATACTGTAAATGATAACGATTATCAATATCATTTAGATGAAAATAATATTAAATTTATTACGAATAAGTAACTATATTTTCAGGGGGGAATTTTGTTGAATAAATAATGCGCAGATTACTAGAGAGTTATAAAAGAGAGTATAGCAAGAAAGATGATTGATTGGATTAACATGAATAACTTTTGTATCAATATAAAAACAATAAATTTTGACGAATTCATAATCTGAAATCTTAACTACTGAATCCAGAAAACCAATAATGAGCTTCTTCTGTACAAGATTGTTACAAATAATAACTAACTTACGAATGAGCATTTTGTTTGCTACCCTTTTTGTAACTCACTAGAATAAAGGTCATACAAAGGAGGAATAGCTCATGAATGAAAAATACGCATCTCTTTTTGAGAGCTTTACACTGCCAAATGGCGTTACGCTGAAAAACCGGTTCGTACTCGCTCCAATGACACATTACTCTTCCAATCCTGATGGTACGATTTCTGATCAGGAGCTTCCATATATTGCGCAGCGTTCCAAGGATATAGGCTTGGTCATTACTGCTGCAACAAATGTATCCGATAACGGAAAGGCGTTCCCAGGACAGCCATCCATTGTACGCGATACATATATAGCAGGCCTGAAAACTCAGGCAGATACAATAAAAGCCGAGGGAGCTAAAGCAATCATCCAGCTTCACCACGGCGGACGGGAAGCTGGGGCAGATCTAGTGCCAAATGGGGATGTAGTTGCTCCAAGTGCTGTAGAAAAGAAAGGTACAGCTACACCACGTGCATTGGAAACTGAAGAAATACAGCAAATCGTTGCTGATTTCGGCGAAGCAACTCGCCGAGCTATCGAAGCTGGTTTTGATGGCGTCGAAATTCACGGTGCAAATGGATATATTATTCAACAATTCTACTCTCCATTTTCCAATCGCCGTGAAGATGAATGGGGCGAGCGCTTGCGTTTCCCATTGGCTGTCATCGACTCAGTCAGAAGTGCTGTTGATAAACACGGCTCCAAAGACTTTATTGTTGGTTATCGTTTCTCTCCTGAGGAACCGGAAACTCCTGGATTAACGATGAAAGAAACACTTGAGCTGATTGATGCTCTAGTGGAAAAGCCATTGGATTACCTGCATGTATCTTTAATGGACTTCCATTCCACAGCACGCCGCGGTGCGGATGCGAGTGTCAAACGCATTGATCTAATCCAGGAACGCATCAATAATAGAATGCCTCTAATTGGCGTCGGATCCTTATACTCTGCCGAAGACGTGGCTGCAGCCAAAGATACAGGAGTACCATTGATTGGCATGGGACGTGAAATGTTAATCGACCCGGAATTCGTTACAAAGATCAAAGAAGGACGCGAAGACGAAATTACCAGCTTGATTGATCCTGCTCGTGAAGATCGTCATGGCCTTCCAGAACCGCTTTGGAACATCATCCTGCAGACAAAAGGCTGGGTTCCGACAAAAGAATAGCAGGAGATAGCCAATAAAGGGAAAATTCAGCATTGGTACTTACGTTAGAAAGAGACTTTTGAGTATAAACAGATAGAAGGATTGCTTTTAAAAACCTCTCGTATGAGAGGTTTTTTTGCTAGTTCATGATTGATTTTATTGCTTTGGTGAGATGCAACTAGTCTATCACTTCTAAAAATCCAAAGTAAGTCTATCTCCATCATTATGGTCCGTCTAAGAATGTTCAGGTTATTTTTACTGTGTCACATTCGATAATCATACTGAGAAAAGGTCGATTATGCTATGGTATATTGTAGTTAAATGAAGAAAAGGATGTTCGGTGTATATGCATATAACAATAATCGGATCAGGTATAGCAGGGTCGGTTACCGCATATAAGCTTGCCAAGGCGGGCTTACAGGTAACTGTGATCGATCGTTTTGATAAAGGACAAGCGACAGATGCTGCAGCAGGGATTGTTTGTCCATGGTTATCTCAGCGTCGAAATAAAGATTGGTACCAGCTGGCCAAAGGTGGTGCTCGCTTTTATCCGGAAATAATTGAAGAACTTCGTCAAGATGGAGAAACTGAAACGGGTTATGCCCGTGTAGGTGCATTGAGCCTGCATGAGGATCCTAAAAAACTGGATGCGATGCTTCAACGTGCTGAAATGCGCAAAACGGATGCACCGGAGATGGGCAAGATAACCCTTCTGAACGAAAACGAAGCAAAACGGTTATTTCCTATGCTTACTGAAGGATATGGAGCGGTACATGTCAGCGGTGCTGCTCGCGTTGATGGCCGGGCTTTGCGAAATGCCTTACAGCGGGCAGCCAGGAAGTACAATGCACGATTCGTATCAGCCGAAGCACAGCTTTCTATGAAAGCAGAACGAATCGTTGTGACAGCTGGCAATGAAGAATGGATGCCTGATCAGGTCGTAGTTACTGCTGGTGCTTGGGCCGGTCAATTATTAGAACCCTTAGGATATCAGATGCAAGTCAGTTTTCAGAAAGCACAGATTTGTCATTTAAAGCTGACCCATGCCGAAACACATGATTGGCCAGTAATTATTCCGCCCAACGATCAATATCTGCTTGCTTTTCCAGATGGACGGATAATAGCTGGTGCTACGCACGAAAATGATGAAGAGATGAATACCGGGGTAACGGCAGGCGGTGTACTGGAAGTACTAACGAAAGCAACTAAGCTTGCTCCCGGTCTTGCAAATGCAGGTTTGACCGAAACAAGGGTTGGCTTCAGGCCTTTTACTCCTGGATTCCTTCCCGTATTCGGCCGTATGCCGCATCACTCTAATCTTTATGTCATAAATGGCCTAGGGGCATCAGGACTGACGATGGGTCCATTTATCGCGTCACAGCTCTCAAAGTTAATAGTCGGGCAAGAAACGGATATCGATATATCCGCCTATAATCCAGACGGTGCTCTTGCGTAACAAAGGGTCCATGTTTATCATGGACCCTTTGTCATACTCAAATAGAAAACCATTCGACCCCCCAGGTGAAACATCATTTTCTGAAACTGGAATTTTTATATCGAATTGTACGTTCATTAAAAGGCCGCTATAATCCTGCTTTTACATGCTATTTTAAAACGTCGTACATAAGTATTTATCATTCCAAACGACTCTAATAGTAATGTAGTCTTAGTATGTATAATTGTTATAAAATGGTAAAATAAGATTGGATGATAAATTTAGAGAGGCAGGAAAAAGTAGTGGAAACTATTTATAGCCATGAAGATTTGCTGAAGATGATGGATCAATTATTAAAAGAGCAAACCAGGTTTGACTGGGATCAATTTTATTTGAATCGTGATCGGAATGTACCTTTTTTTTCTAATCAGCCTGATGAAAACTTGGTAGATTATTTCGACAAGGGCTTGTTTGTTCCTGGGAGTAAAGTATTGGAATTAGGATGTGGTCCCGGGCGAAATGCAATCTTTTTTGCTGAAAAAGGTTGTCATGTTGATGCCGTAGATTCATCTGAAGAAAGTTTGAGATGGGGGAGAGAGCGGGCTAAAGAGAGTGGATTAACAATTAACTTTATACATAAAAATATATTTGATTTAGCTATTGATGAAGGAA